>DAAJ01000078.1 GCA_001701115.1 Bacteroidales bacterium GP2 | reverse complement strand
AGTGCCGAAATACGTTAAATGAGGTTATAACGCTGTATTTATGAAAGTCCTTCATATATCTGATACTCACAGTAAGCATCAAAAACTTCAAGGTCTACCTGAAGCCGACGTCTTAGTGCATTCGGGCGATTTTACCGTGAATGGTACTGAAAGGGAAGCTATCGACTTTATCAATTGGTTCTGCGGTCTTCCATATGAACAAAAGATTTTCGTCTCCGATAACCACGATGATTGTATGTTTGGAGCAAATATTGAAGGTTTAGACTCAAATGTGCATTATCTTTGCAATTCCGGTATAGAAATAAATGGTGTAAAGTTTTACGGCGTACCGATGTTTCTGTATGATTCTATAACAGACAGCCAGTCGTGGAACTATGCTAACGTTCCATCTGACACCGATGTTCTGATAACTCATTCTCCTCCTTACGGGATTCTCGATTTTGACGATGGTATTCACTACGGTTCTCACGAACTGCTTGCAAGAGTGTCAACACTAAAATTGAAAGCACATCTGTTCGGACACATCCACGCCCAACAGGGAGTAGCAATCAACAATAGAACAATATTCTCAAATGGTTCGATAATTGACTATGATGAAAATAGTATTGCAACTCAGCATGTGATTATAGTATAGTTTGAGAGAATATTATTTATTAAATAACTATATGTGTAAAAATGAATTAATTATAACAACTATGAATACAATATCATTCGATAGCCATCTAAACTGCACTATTAACGTGCCTGCTGATTCAGCCAAAATATCGTTCTTAACCAATCCACTGTTTTCTAATACCGTTGAAGATCTTATGACAGATATTAGAAACTGTCGTAACAACTTTTTAAAATCAAAACTTGAACGATTTCTCCAAGACATAAAGTCTGGACGATTTAGTTTTATGGATTACGAGCAGGAGTTTACGGATGATTACGAAGATATTTCTTTGCCAAAATCCAGATCTGATATAGAAGTCATGCCTGATGACAGTAATAATGGAAGCTGGATGGTGTCAGTTCATAACGTAAGCGCTGAGCATACCGGTTTTTGGTATGCAGCGATGAATATCGATCACGAAATTCAAAGTATAAAAGAACATATCCATATTCTATCAGGTTATCTTATTTTTGCAGAAAATGTAGATGAGTTAATCGGACTAATCAAAAATTCCACTTCTGAGAAAGATGCTCTGAACGATCTTTTAAAACGAGGTTTTACGGAACTACAATCTGTTGCTTTTCTTGAATGCCGACTCACAATGCTCACCCAGTTAGAAAAAGGACGACTAACAGAAGAGATAGATAATTGTAATAAATTGATAGAAATTCTGAAAGAATATGCGTGAAGATAGTATCATAGACGCTAAATGTGAGGTTAATAAAGGAACATCTGCACCCGATACATTTCTTAGTATTGCCGGGATTTCCCATGATGAAAATTCGTGGTCGGATATATATGCCTATTTTCTTAGCAAATCAAGGTTAGGAAGGATATTTCTTAATTCACTATTGCACATAATTTCTTTAAAGACGAATAGATCTTTAAAGATAGAGGAATACCGCGTTGAACGAGAAACGGTAACAAATCAAGGCAATCGAATCGATTTATTGATTAAGTCAAAGTCTCATTCAATAATAATAGAGAATAAGGTCCATCATATTTTAAATAATGATTTAGAAGATTATTGGTTATCCGTACCAGGTGTGGATAATACGAAGACAGGAATTGTTCTTACCCTTAGCCATATTATAACTAATCATCCCAATTATATTAATATTACTCATAACGAATGGATTTCTGAAATTCGAAAACAGTTGAATGACAAAACATTTAATCTTCTCAATAACGAAAAAGTTATCTTTGACGATTTTTGTAGAAATATCATGAAAGAATCTAAAGAACTTGATCCTGAAATCTCAAAGCATTATCTTAAAAACCGTGATAGGATAAACGAGCTCGTAAATGAAGCTTCAGACATAAAGGAGTGGCTGATGCGTGTGTTTAATGATAAAAAGTTTATCCATAGTCTTAACTGCGTTACATTGGTTCATGAAGACTATGTTAATAGTAAATACAGATATGTAATGTATAAACTTCCGCAGACCGAAGAACTTGTAATAACGATTTTTTATGAATATATGTGGAACAGCAAACCAGGTGACGCTCGTCTTATTTTTTATATTCAACCATTAGGCAAGTGGTTTAAAAAGGCAGAGAGTATAGAGGATAAAATTAACAAAATCGTTATAGAAGAAGGTATTGAATATAATTATACACATACAAAACATTATTGGCATTGTGGGGGTGTAGAATGCAGATTCAGTGAAGATAAAATCTTGGATGAAGAATATATCAAGAAATGCATTGAAGAGCATATTGTCAATCCAGATTCCAAGTTAATGAAGACTGCCAAGCGAATTGCTGAGAAACTTTCCTTAATTCATTTACCATCTTATTCATGGGAAGATGCATTGACCTATCTCAAACAAATGCAGGCAAATGTAGGAGGTGAAGATTTTGCTAATTGGCTGGTGAATCAGTTTAGGTTCGTATTATATGATAGAACACATCAGATTGTAATTTTGGAGGTGAGAGATCAAAGAACCAAGGATAGGTTTGAGAAATTTATTAACGGAGATCTTATGTCGGCACTAAAATATACTTTCGGTGATAATGTTCGATGTTCGATAATTTGTCAAAACATAAAGCCAATCGGCACTGATGTTGCCAACTAAAACTCTACTTTTGTTGAATAACTCCCAAAATCAATAGTTATGCCATACGCATTTAAAGTAACAGCAAAACAGAACATCGGCGGTTGCAAAGGCATCGCCAAAGGATTGACAGTTCAAATTTCTAAAACCGGTGGTAGCCCTAACATCAACGACATACTTGCTGCATATAAGCAGCAGCTTGGCATTGAAATCAAGGGTATTACAGTAACTACGAGCTATTTTTCCATAGAAAAACTCTAAATATTAGACTGTCATAATAAGAATCGGCAAGAAATTGTCGATTCTCTTTTAATCGGAAATGTTATTGCCAATTAAGGCGTTAACTTTGCGGTGTAAAACAAATATGATTCAGAAATGAAACGAAAAACTCTTATTTTCCTTCAGCCCTTTACACTAAAGAATCCCACACTGGATCAGCAAACCGAGTTCATGATGCGGAAGAACGTGAATGAGGTGGAATGTGCCGATCTTGGTAAGGTATATACTAATGATGATCTTTATGGCAAAGATATCACTGAGTTTATAACCCAAAGGGTTAAGGAACTAAAGCCTGAATTGGTCATTGCTGAAGGTGAGTGTGCTACAGTAGCGCTAAAAATGAAGCATCAAAAAAAGGTGCTTCTTAATCCTAAAGTAAGCCTCGATGATCTGAATAATGTTCCGGAACTTACTCGCCAGCAAACTTATGGTTTCTTTGATGACCGGCATGAGCAGGATTACGAGCGTTTCTTATCGGTTTACCCACATGCTGCTTGGTTTCCTCACGATGATAATCTTGCACTCTTTACTATTAAAGAAACTATTCAAGAAATAATAGAGACTGAAGAATGGTAGAACTACTTTTAAAACGCTATCTATGGCTCATTGATACGCTGAAGCGGAGCCCTGGAATGACATTTGAGGAGATTGCCGACAAGTGGGAGAATTCATCGGTCAATGACAATGGTTCTGTGCTTTCAAAGCGCACCTTTTATAATCATTGCCAGGCGGTTGCTCGGCATTTCGGCATTGAAATAGAATGCCGCCGCGGCAGAGGTCTGAATACTTATAGCATTGCAAATCCAGAAGTTATAGAGGAAAATGCTCTTACCCAGTGGGCTATTGAAAGTTTTTCTATCGGGGAGCTCCTGCTCGGTAACGCATCAATAGCCAACAAAATCCTCCTTGAGGATATTCCTTCAGGACGCGAATGGCTTGAACCGGTTTTATCTGCACTCCAGCAAAACAGGCAGCTAAGTATCACTTATGAAAATTTCGTCGGAACCAAATTTTCAGGCATAGCCAGCCCACTCTGCGTTAAGTTATTCAAGCGCAGATGGTATGTTTTATGTCTAATAGGCAAAGGACAAATGCGCATATTCTCCCTTGACCGAGTAAAAAGTCTTAATATTACAAGTGATACATTCGTTTACCCGGAAAATTTTGTTGCCGCAGATTATTTCCATAATGTGTTTGGTATCATTTCAGGCATAGAGCGTAAGGTAGAAAACATAGTCATACGTACTTATGCGGAGTTGCCAGGCTATCTTCGCTCTTTGCCCATGCATCATAGCCAACGCGAACTGGAGAGCAATGACCGATACACTGACTTTTCGCTACAGCTTATCCCTACGTTCGATTTCATACAGGAACTGCTCTTACACCGCGACCAACTTGAAGTGTTATCTCCGGAATCATTACGCAAAGAACTCTTCACTATAATATCTAAAATGAAGAACCTTTATTACAATCATGAATAGAATACATCTCTTTGGGCGCATTGTCAATCCAATCACTTCCCATGAAGGACAAGCAACTTACTTCGAGTTTAAAGACTATATTCATGGCTGCCGGGCAAAAACAAAACCGGTTATCAAGCCGACACATGAGGAAGCTGAGGAGTATTTGCATCTGGCAAAGAAATATGGGTGCGGAATAGGCGGGACTAATCAAAAAGAGTACAACCGCTATCACAAATTAAAAAGTGAGTATGACTGGCGAACACAACTTGTGGAGGAAAATGGAAGATACGGGCTGGTGGCACCAACCGGAGAAATAATTCTTCCTGCAATATTTCAAGATGTTTTCACTCAGTTTGATGCAATACTTTCGACTCCTGATTTAATACCCGTTTATAACGGGGAAGCATGGGGTTTGGTTACACCGGGAGGAGAACCTCTACTTGCAGTTGATTTCAAATATTGTGCTATTATTCCGGAATGTTGGGGTAGCGGCATATTCTTTGTACAGGAGCATAGAACCAGAGCATGGGGAGCGTTGCAGTTAGAGAATACACCCAGTAGCATTTCAGGAAAAAGATCCTTACGCTATCAAGTCCGCCAATTAAATGAACTAATGCCGCCTATAGCTGACGAAATCTATGAGGATGAACTCTTTACTGAGTGTGCCCCCACAATATTCTGGATGGTAAGGAAAGGCAATAAAGTTGGAATCCTCAGCCAATCAGGTTATTCTGAAATTATATATGACACTTACGAAACCAACGATGAAGAGTGTACTTTCAGGCTTATCAGAAGCGACCGTAAAAGAGCACGCCGAAGAAGCATTGCTGACCCGTCCGGAAAACATATAAGAATATAAATCACCCTATCATGCCAAAACGCAGACGACATCAACCCGGTAAATATAAACCCAAAAGACACCCTGAATCAGAACCTAATTTCACCGGACCGAAACCACTTACTTTATTCCAGGCGGAGAATGGTCTTTGGGGTGCAAAGGATGGAGAAGGCAAAATTGAAATCGAACCTATATACAGGCGTATCGAACAAACCGAAGACGAGAAGAAGGAGAATGTGGTACGCCTCGTATCCCGCGATACGGTACTGTCCGTTTCTCCCGATGACTGGGATATCGTGACATGGTTTTGCCTTGACTGAACGGAATCAGCTATGGCGGTGAAGGAGTTCGCTTTCTATTTCCTCAATGCTCACACCCATCTGCTCCAAAAGCACAAGGTAATGGTAAATCAAATCGGCTGTTTCATAAATGAACCTGTCCCTTCTTCCTGTTACAGCCTCTATAATTGCCTCCGTGGTTTCCTCGCCAACTTTTTTTGCTATACGCTTGGGACCTTTTATGAAAAGACTGGTGGTATAGGATTTATCTGGCATTTCTGAATGCCTTTTTGCTATCACACCGGCAAGCGTGCGTATAAATCCATCCGCCCCGGAGGTATCAAAGCAGGAAACAGTGCCTCTGTGGCAAGTTGGTCCATGCGGTACCGCTTTAATCAACAATGTATCCATATCGCAGTCGGGATACATCTCGACCACGTCTAAAAAATTTCCAGAAGTCTCACCTTTTGTCCAAAGTTTCCCGCGTGTTCGGCTGAAAAAAGTGACCTTTCCCAGCTCAACGGTTTTATCAAATGCCTCGCGGTTCATATAGCCAAGCATAAGCACACGCAAAGTAGCGTCATCCTGAATAATTACCGGCAGGAGCCCGTCACTGCATTTATCTAAGTTGAAATCGGAAAAACTTAACATAACATTAGTCTATAATCTTACAGGAATACCTCTTTTCGCCAACTCATTTTTCACTTCCGCAATTGAAAGAGTGCCGTAATGGAATATTGAGGCGGCAAGCGCTGCATCCGCACGTCCGGGGGCAAGCACCTCGGCAATATGCCCGGCATTTCCGGCTCCTCCAGATGCAATGACCGGCACAGGCAGGCTTGCCAGGCGCTCATAAACCTCAAGCGGATACCCTTGCCCTGTACCGTCATGGTTCATAGATGTAAAAAGTATCTCCCCTGCACCACGCTCAACAGCCTCGTTTGCCCATGAGAACAGCTCACGGTCGGTGCTCCGTGACCCTCCGTGAGTAGTAACACGCCAGATGCCGTCATCACCTTGTCGCGCATCAATTGCCACTACCACAAACTGGCTTCCATAGCACTTTGCTATGTCCGAAATCAGTTGCGGATTCGCTACAGCCGCACTGTTTACGGATATTTTGTCGGCACCTGCCTCAAGCAAAGCTGACGCATGCTGCAAACCGGATATGCCGCCTCCAACAGTAAACGGGATATTTACTCCGGCGGCAACTCGCTTTACGAGGTCAAGGAAAGTAGAACGCCCTTCACGCGAAGCCGATATATCGAGATACACAAGTTCATCCGCGCCTTCAGCAGCATAGCGCCTGCCGAGTTCCACAGGATCACCCACATCCCGCAATCCTTCAAAGTTTATGCCTTTGACCGTGCGTCCGTCTTTTACATCGAGGCATGGTATAATTCTTTTTGCTAACATGGAGCAACAAATTTTTCAAGTTCCCGCAATGAGATGCGGTTTTCATAAATCGCTTTCCCAACAATTACACGCGGCATCCCCTCACTTTCAAGGCGCTCAATATCAGCAATAGATGATATGCCTCCGGAAGCAGTGAAAATGACTTCGGGATATTCTGCCATAAGGCGCGAATACAGCCCAAACGAAGGTCCGCGGAGCATGCCGTCGCAACTTATGTCAGTAGCTATCACCTGTGCAAGACCTTCAGGCACAAAACGGTCTATAAGGTTTTCAATGGTGAAGCCGGATTTCTCTTCCCAACCGTTCACAGCAACTTTTCCATCTGTGTCGGCATCAGCGCCAAGTACCATTATATCCGCTCCATACCGTTGCAACCATCCGGCAAAGAGTTCAGGGGATTTCACAGCCAGGCTTCCGACAACAAGATAAGAAGCCCCGGCATTGAACGAGTCATCCACCGCCTGCTGTGATTTCAGCCCTCCGCCCCATTCTATCCGAACACCGGAAACAGATGCCATACGCTCCAACACAAGGAGATTGCATGGCGAGGATTGCCGCGCACCGTCAAGGTCAACCACGTGGATACGCCGGAAACCGGAATCCACATACCGCTTTACCATATCAACCGGGTCAGCGTCATACCTCTTAACACTATTGTAATCACCTTTGGTGAGGCGGACACATTTGCCACCGATAATATCTATTGCCGGCAATATTTCAATCATAGCGACAGGAAATTTTTTAGAAGTTTTTCTCCAGCGGCTCCGCTTTTCTCGGGATGGAACTGGACACCATAGAAATTTTCGTAACGCAGAGCGGCACTGAACATTGGCGCTCCGGCACCAAAACGGCACGTTGCCGCAGTGTCATAACAGAGCGACGCACAATAGGAATGCACAAAGTAAAATGACTCACCCTCCTCTATGCCTCTGAACAGTTTTGACTCCAGATTATTCAGCGAATCCCAGCCCATGTGAGGGATTTTTTCACCCGTCGCGGGTTCAAGCCTTGTCACCCTGCAATCAAAAATATCAAGGCATGGTACATTCCCCTCCTCTGAAAAAGAACACATTATCTGCATTCCGGCGCATATTCCCAAAACCGGATGACGCAGTCGTTTTATGGTTTCTTCCAGTCCACGATTCCTGAGGCTCTCAACAACATGGGCAGCGTGCCCAACTCCGGGAAGGATCACATGGGATGCGCTTGCTATTTCTTCAGGACTTGCAGTCAGCTTCCATTCCGCACCGAGCCTGTTAAGGGCATTTGTAACAGAACAGATATTTCCGGCATCATAGTCAACTATAGCTATCATAATATTCCTTTTGATGACGGGGTAACATTACTGAAAATATCACGTCGCTTTGCAGCATTAAGGCTCCGCGCAAAAGCCTTGAAAACACCCTCTATGATATGATGGTTGTTTTCTCCGCGTGCCGTAACATGTAAATTGGCGCTCATTTTAAATGCAAGCGTATGAAAAAAGTGCTTGTACATTTCCGTAGGGGTATCCCCAACATATTCCCTTGTGAAAGGCACATCCCATTCAAAGGAGAAACGCCCGCCAAGATCAAGAAGAACCATTGCGCGGCTTTCGTCCATAGGCAATGCGAATCCGTATCGTTCTATACCTTCCTTCTTGCCAAGCGCCTTAGTCAGCGCCTCACCCAAAGCAATCGCCACATCCTCCATAGTATGGTGCTCATCCACTTCAAGATCGCCCTTGCAATCTATTGTAAGGGACAATCCCCCATGATGAGGAATCTGAGAAAGCATGTGGTCAAAAAATTTCAGTCCCGTGTTAATCTGGCATATTCCTTTACGGTCAAGGTCAACCACAACCTTTATATCGGTTTCAGAAGTGTGGCGTTCAACTACCGCCCTGCGCTCCTTGCCTAAAATAACCCGGAGCACCTCCTCCCAACCGGGAGTTTCCTCACTACCAAGCCTGATACCCTGCGCACCCATATTTGCGGCGAGTTCAATGTCTGTCTGACGGTCACCTATCACAAACGAATTGGCAAGGTCATACGAGCCGTCCATATAAGCGGCAAGCATAGCTGTTCCCGGCTTGCGTGTAGGAAGATTGTCTTCCGGGAAAGAGCGGTCTATCAGTTGGTCGGCAAATCTCACACCCTCCCCTTCAAGAGTCAGCAGCATTTTATTATGCGGCGCCCAAAAAGTATCTTCAGGAAAAGATGATGTGCCGAGCCCGTCCTGGTTTGATACCATCACAAGTTCCCACCCCTCCTTTGCCAGAGCGGCAAGCGCCGAGATTGCGCCGGGAACAAATTCAAGCTTTTCGAGTGAATCTATCTGCTCGTCCTCCGGTTCGCGTATAATAGTTCCGTCGCGGTCAATGAATAATGCGCGTTTCATTATTGTTCATCAAGTAATTTGAGTAATGTGTCATTTTGCTCCGGTGTGCCGACTGTTATCCTCAGGCACCCTTTGCAACCGGGCACGCGGTTTCTATTCCGCACCAAAACGCCTCCGTTAAGCAGCATCCCGTAAACTCCGTCCGGGTCCTCAAACTCCACCAAAAGGAAATTCGCGTCGGAAGGATGCACACGTTTCACTCCTTTCCTTGAAGGTATTTCAGCTTCAAGCCTTTTGCGCTCGCGAAGGATGGTTTCGATGTTCTCTTTCAAACCGGTTTCCTCTGTCAACCGCCTGATAACCTCTATTTGAGTAGGACCGTTCACATTATAAGGATACTTTACCATAGCCATAGCGAGTGCAACCGCCGGATGGGCGAAAGCCATGCCGAGACGAAGGGACGCCATGCCGCGTGCCTTAGATAAAGTGCGGAGCAAAACCAGGTTCGGCAACTTATCCATCAAGGGTATCATCGAGCCTTTGTCTGAAAAATCAACGTATGCCTCATCCACCACCAGCATCCCTTTCACTGACTTTGCCAATTCAGCAAGCTGAGCAACAGTAAAAGCATTACCGGTAGGATTATTGGGGGAACATATCCAAGTGAGTTTTGTGTTTGAATCAGCAGCAGCCACAATTGCTTCAACCGGAAGCGAATATCCTTCTCCAAGAGGAACTGCCCTGACCTCTACGTCATTTATCGCTGCGGCAACCTCATATACGCCGTATGTCGGAGCAATTGTCACTATATTATCTTTGCCGGGCACGCAAAAAATGCGCATAAGTATATCAATAGCCTCGTCAGAACCGGCACCTCCTATGAAGATAGAATCCACAGGCACGCCGAAAATATCTGAAACCACATTTTTCAACGTTTTCTGGTGAGGGTCGGGGTAACGGTTTACCCCATTGTCAAAGGGGCTTTCGTTAGCATCGAGCCATGCAGTGATTCCATCACCTGAAAACTCGTCGCGTGCCGTTGAATACGGCACAAGGCTGCGTATATTGCTCCGCATTAAAGCGGTAGGGTCAAAAGTATCAGTCATTTTTTATGCGGATTGTCACAGCAAGAGCATGGGCATCCAGCCCTTCAGCTCGAGCCATTGTTGTTATTACCGGCGCAAGAGAATCAAGCCCCTGGCGGGATATGGTCTGATATGTCACTCGACGCATGAAACTATCGGTGTTAACACCGCTCAGTGCAGCAGCCCAGCCTCCGGTAGGCAATGTATGGTTTGTTCCTGACGCATAATCTCCCGCGCTTTCAGGTGCATAATCTCCGATAAAAACGCTTCCAGCCTCAGTAGCAAACTTCGCGATTTCCGTAGCATTTTCCATTGCTATAATCAAATGCTCTGGCGCATACTGGTTTGCGGCATCAATCATTGCCTTTTCATCCGGCAACACAATGATATGGCTTTTTGCAAGAGAACTTTCAATGCATTCACTCCTATGGAGCTGCTTGCGCAAGCATCCTATCTGCTCCATGACCTTTTCCGCAAAATCCTGGGAAAGACAGAGAAGCACTGACTGGCTGTCCGGTCCATGCTCTGCCTGAGAAAGCAGGTCGGCAGCTACAAAAGCCGGATTTGCACGGTCATCGGCAATTACCATCACCTCGCTTGGACCTGCAGGCATATCTATTGCCGTGGAAATCGACACAAGCTGTTTTGCCTTGGTAACATACCGGTTGCCCGGTCCGAATATCTTGTTGACGCGGGGAATTGTTTCGGTGCCGTAAGCCATCGCTGCTATTGCCTGAGCCCCTCCTATGGCAAATACCTTGTCGACACCGCATATTGTTGCAGCAGCAAGAATCTCAGGAGCAATATAACCGCCCTCACTCGCAGGGGTGCAAAGCACCACTTCACGACAACCTGCCAGACGCGCCGGAATAGCCAGCATCAATACGGTTGAAAATAGCGGAGCACGACCACCGGGAATATACAGACCAACTCGGGGAATAGGTACCTGGCGCTGGATGCAGGTAACACCCGGCATAGTTTCCACTTCTATCGGATTGACAAGTTGCGCCCGGTGAAAGGCTTTTATATTGGATGCCGCCTGCTGCATTGCCTCAAGCACATCCTTGCCAATAGCATCCACAGCCTCCCGGCAACGCGAAGGAGCCACCTCTATTTCCGAGAGTTCCGCGTGGTCAAACCTTAGCGCAAGACGGCGTAGTGCCTCATCGCCGTTAGCCTTCACATCATTGATTATATTCCTGACACTTTCATCTACCTGAATGTCGTCCACAGGAATGTTCCGCTCAAATAGCCTTCTGAGGGCATCAGGAGCCGGATTTATGCTAATATCCATGATTCCGTGTACTAATTGATAAGGTTATCAAGCTGTAGCACCAAAATATCTTCCGCTCCCAATTGCTTGAGAGCCTTTATTTTTGTCCACAATTCACTTTCTGCAATCACCGCATGCATAGAAACCCATCCTTTCTCGGCAAGAGGTAGCACAGTAGGGCTCTTCATGCCGGGCAGCAACGCCACTGCCTCAGGGAGCACCGATTCTGGAATATTAAGGAGCACATACTTCATCCCACGGCTTGAGAGTATGGACTCAAAACGGAATATTATATCAGAGAAAATCTCCTGCTTCCCGGCATCAAGAGCCGGAGTGGAGATAAGTACCGCCTGGGATGACATGACCTGCTCGACCTCCTTAAGACCGTTTTGAATCAGGGTTCCGCCGGAAGATACAATATCGAAAATAGCATCAGCCATGCCTACAGCCGGAGCAATCTCAACAGACCCGGCGATACGATGTATTTCCGCTTTTATTCCCTTTTCGTCAAAGAACTTACGAAGAATCACCGGGTAGCTTGTGGCAATACGCTTGTTATTGCACCACTCTACACCTTCGTAATCTTCTGTTTTAGGCACAGCGATAGACAGGCGACAGGAACCAAAACCAAGGTTCATAACCACCTTGACATTCTCACCCGATTCCATAACTTCATTAAGTCCGACTATACCCACATCTGCCACTCCCATGGCAACAGCCTGTGGAATGTCATCATCGCGCAAAAACAGAAGGTCTACAGGCAATCCATCGGCGCGCGCAAGCAGTTTGCGCGAATTTGAGCCGGAGGTAGAAATCCCGGCATCAGACAATAGCGCCATACTCTTATCATTGAGTCGCCCTTTGGCTTGAACAGCTATTCGTAACATATCATTCAGAAATTATCACACTCCTTTAGGAGATATATGTGTAAATATGCTACAGGATACATGAAAAAATCCGTTCCTGTGAGCAATTAAAGCGCAAATTTAATGATTTTAATTATAAAAATCTTCCTGTCTACGCTATTTTGTAAGATAATCGCCTCATTTAGTTTCAAAATGAAACTCTATTTTGCATAGTATCATAAAAGCATCTGCTCTCCGAGAATCAGATGTGGTTGAGTGTCCTTACACTCACTGACGGTCGTGCGAGGTTATCAAAAACCGGAACGTCTCCGACGTACCTCACCGTTAGGAT
>DAAJ01000129.1 GCA_001701115.1 Bacteroidales bacterium GP2 | reverse complement strand
TCGCCTCTCCGAGGCTCATCTTTTATTTTATGGGTACTTCCCCAGGCTGCGCGCTATGCGCTTGCCAGGGGTTGTACACGGAATCGCGCGTCCCGCGCTTTGCATCCTCCAATCGGGACGCGCTCCCCGGCGCGTCATATTCACCCAAATACAAAGGAGATACACGGAGGCAGGAGTCCCGCGCTTTGCCTCCTCCATATCGAGGCGATGCACCGGGAAACACATACAGAATAGCGCAGGGCAACCAGAGCTCCGCGTTGTTTAATCAGGGTATATGGGTGTGTTTAGATTTTGAGGAAAAGTTTATGGCGGTACATTGCCCGCAGTATGAAAAAGAGTATAAGGAAGTTACCGAAAGTGAGCCATGCGCCGTAATAGTCGCCGAGTTTCGGCTGCAAGCCGTAGCTTACGGAGCTGACAATGCTCCTGAAACTGATAACTTCTCCAAGGAGATATGCGGTGATTGCATTCATTCCGTAGATTTTAAGCCAGTTCAATCCTCTGGAATAGCCTTTGCAGTCGATGAGGTAGTAAAAAACTGCCATTAAGATGAAGCATAATCCGCTTGAAAATAGCGTCATGCTTGATGTCCACAGTCGTTTGATAATAGGCATTTCAAGGCTCCACAGCAGTCCTGCCGCAGTAAGAGCAATGCCGGTAATGAGAAGGATAACTGCCGCACGGGATTTGTCTGCCGCATGATTGCGTATTATATCTCCGGCGAAACATCCGGTCAATACAGTGACTCCAAAATTTATGCTGCTCCATATCCATGTGTAACTAAGGTCACCTCTGAACCGTCCAATAACTTGCTCATCAACCGCATAAGCAAAACTGCCCTCAAGGGTATAATCACCGCAGAATTTCATGGGAATCCAATATATGACAAGCAGCGCGGCGGTAGATGCTATCTGGAGGCGGGTAGGGAAGTTGAGGGTGATAATAGCGGCAAGTAGATACCCTATGGCAATTGCCTGGAGGGTATTGGTGTAGATGTATATGCGCGAAAGGTCAAATCCCAGCAGGTTGCCTTGCACAATCATGCCGAAAAGGAAAAGAATGATGACCCTACGGAATATTTTCCGGTATAGCCCGCTGTAATCGGAGTTCCTGCGGTATTTGGCGAATGAAAACGGCATTGAGGTGCCCACCATAAAGAGGAACAATGGCATTACGAGGTCCCATGCCCTGAAACCTTCCCACACCTCATGGTCAAGCTGGTAGAGAATGGAATTAAGCCACGGTGCATTTGCCGCTTTTCCTATAGCGACAATTACAGGCTGAAGGAAAACGAGCATGAACAGGTCGAATCCACGAAGGATATCAAGTGAGGACAGGCGTGATGAGTTTGACATTGCATTGGGTTATTTACCGCAAAAATAGTGATTATTTATTATTTTTGCGGCAAGATTATAAATATCAAAAGAAATGAAACCGACAGCAGCTTTGTTTGATTTGGACGGAGTGATAATAGACAGCGAAAAGTTATATACCAGGTTTTGGGGTGAAATCGAGAAGATATATCCTACCGGCATACCGAATTTTCCTGTTGCAATCAAAGGTTCGACCCTTCCTGAGATTCTTGTGCTTTATCCTACAGATGAGATACGTAATGACGTTACCCGCAGATTGAATGAATTTCAGGATCAAATGTCGTTTCCTTTGCTGCCGGGGGCGATTGAATTTCTTGACAGCCTAAAAGGAGAGGGGATTCCGCGTGCATTGGTGACCAGCAGTGACGCGCGCAAAATGGATTGCCTTTTCCAGCAGCTGCCACAATTGCGTGAGAAATTTGATGTTATCATCGATGCTTCCAAAGTAACGAAATCAAAACCGGATCCGCAGGGGTATCTTATAGCTGCAGAGGCTCTTGGTGCGAAGCCGGAAGATTGCGTAGTATTCGAGGATAGCCTAAACGGTCTCAAAGCTGGCAAAGCAAGCGGGGCAAAAGTTGTGGCACTCGCAACAACTTATCCAGCAGAGGACCTGAAAGGGATGGGTGACTTGATAATAAATGAGTGGAGCGAGATGGATTTTGATAAATTGTAATTCTATAGTGTAATGCTTATAATAATAAAGTCAACCTTAAAAGGTTGACTTTATTATTGTTAACTTAGAGCCGCGAGTGGGACTCGAACCCACGACCTTCTCGTTACGAATGAGATGCTCTACCAACTAAGCTATTGCGGCCTGGATGTCTTTGCTAAAAGCGGTGCAAAGATACGAATTATTTTGAGTACTGACGTGTATATGTCATTTTAATCTTAGCATCCTTCATATCCAACTGCACCATAGCGGGCTTTTCAACATAAGGGCTGATGGTGGTTATGTAGGACACCGTTGAGCCGTAGCTTGAATTGGTTTCAGTGGCGATGCTGATAGGCACGATTAGGAAAGTGTAATCCTCCGGCGAAATAGTTTCTTTTTTAAGCATCTCTATCAGGTAGTCTCTCATGCTGTTGAAAGAGTAAGACTTGGTAGTGGCATTATAGGATGCAGAAAAAGATGTTTTATTGTCAGTAATCTTATTTTCGGCAAAGAATGCGTCTTTGTCCTTAGCAAGAATCAGCAATATGTTGTCCGGAGGATTGATGTCGTACTTGTTTTCAATCTCAATTGCCGGAATTTCAAGCGTGAGGCTGTTGAGCACTGAAAGCGATCCCGCTCCTTTGTTGTATGCCTGCACGAGTGCAGTGGTGGGAAATACCATTTCTGTCTCCATCCCTGCCGGCGCAACAAGCAGTGATTTGCCTTGCTGTGCCATATTCATGAGGCTGTTGCTGAGGGTGAGGGATATATTATTGTTAGTAATGACCTCCGGTGTAACGGCGAAGTAAGAACGCACCTTATTATATATGGTATCTTTTTCCACTCCGTCAACAGTCGCTTTGATGTGCTGCCGGTAATAAACATTGATTCTTGTTTCTGTAATATTAATTACGCGTCCTGAACCAAAAGATGTTGTGACATAAATACCGGGGAATAGTTTGGTAAACCTGTCCGGAAGGGCGAACATGGAGGAGTCTTCAAGGAAAGCGTTATAGAGGTCCTGACCGAGTTTCCGGGGAAGAGGAACAGTGAATGAACGGAAGCTCAGTGAGTTGATTGAGTCATTGTACATGGCGTGTGCAGTGTAAATGCATGAGCCGAGGAGTGTGGACTCGTCATAATATCCTTTCGGGTCAAAGTTGCTGTAGATAGGATAGGGGAGCTGCTTGGTAAGAGGGAATACATTGATACCCATAGGCACAAGGGAGTCACCTGTAAAATCTCCGGGCTGCATGAACATTACCAGCTTTGCAGAATCTATGTTTTCAACACCTACACCTTCAGTTTCGAGGCTGATTGATGGCAGGAACTGGCACACAAAATCAGACTTGAATGCTCCAAATTCCTGGGCGTCAAGGCGTCCGAGCAACTGGGTAATTGTACGGGACTGCACCACAGGGTTCATAAGGGTTCTGCCGGTAGCGGTAAATGCACTGTCAATGTTGATTTCAGTCTCTGATGTGACGAGCGATGAGCCAACAGTGGTGGTTTCATCCTGGCAAGCAGTAAATGCAAGCGCCGCGATGAATATGGGAACTATTTTTCTAAGTGATTTCATTTCAGTGGTTTGAGGCTTATTTGCCTTCCTCGACAAGAGTGGTGTAGAACTCGGAATACTTCTCTGCATAATTATCTTCTCCCGGATATTCAAGAATCGGTTTTGAGAGTGATCGTGCAAACTCAACAAGCTCAGGGTCAATATCAGGCGATGACACTACCACAGCATCCGAGTGGATTATAGCGAGTTTATTAAGTATGGTATTATCCGCCGGTCCGGAAGCAAGTATTTCGAGATCCTCCTCGGGGAACTGCAACATTCTCAGCTTTTCAATCAGGCGGATATCAAGAGTGCCTTCAAATTTCTCAGGTCTGAGGGAATATATGATTTTAGATTTGGCAAGAGCAGGGTCATCCTGGTACATTCTCTTGACATACATAGGCACAAGGGTGGAAATCCAACCGGTGCACTGGATAACAGCGGGATCCCAACGGAGCTTCTTGACAGTTTCAATTACTCCTTTGGCGAAAAACATCATCCTCTCATCGTTGTCGTGAGGGGAGGCAATTGTTTCAAGCTGCTTTGCACCTGCGCGTTGGAAGTAGTCATCGTTATCAATGAAATACACCTGCATTCTTGAAGGCTGGAGAGTTGCCACCTTAATAATAAGAGGGTGGTCGCTGTCGTCAATGATAATATTCATGCCGGAAAGGCGGATGACTTCGTGGAGCTGGTTTCTGCGCTCGTTGATGCATCCATATTTAGGCATGAAGGTGCGCACCTCATATCCTTTTTCCTGCACTTTCTGCGGAAGATCCCTGCCGTAGACAGCCATGGGGGTTTCAGGAAGATACGGCGCAATCTCCTGCGAAATGTAGAGTATTTTTTTATTTTCCATTACCTTTGGTATGTTACTTTACAGTTTTGGTGGCGCAAAGGTACGAATTTTTTTTGAATTTCAGTGAATTGTAGCGTTGATAGGGGACGTGGCATCCTTAAAAAAACTTATAGAGGTGTGTTATGTGGGCAAGTTGGTGTATCTTTGCAGAAATAATCGAAATATATAAACCATGCGTCGAATATTATTAGCATTACTATTGGTGAGCTGCGGTATTTTAAGCGGCTTTTGCCAGGATGAAGCGCCTGTAAAATGGCAGGTTAGCGTCAAAATGACAAGTGCGGACAAGGGTATAGTCACATTTAAAGCGCGTATCCTTCCGGGATGGCACCTGTATGGAATGGATCTGCCAGCCGGAGGACCTAAAGCAACTGTCATTGACATGAGCGGAAGCACCGGAGTTGAGTTCACGTCTGCTCTAAAGCCAGACCGTGCTCCTGTTAAAGTGCATGATGAAATGTTTAACCTTGACCTTAGCTGGTGGGACAGTGACATCGCTTTCCGCCGTGAATTCAAAGTGAAGAAACATGGAGATGCGAGAATTGCAGGCAAAATCAGCTATATGAGCTGCAATGATGAAACCTGTTCTCCTCCCAAGACCCAGGCTTTTGACAAAATCATCAAATGATACCGGTTATGCGTAGATTGATTATATGGTGCGCGCTTCTGCTTGCAGGGGCGGGATTTGCCGGTGCGCAGATTGTTTCGCCTATTGTATGGAATGTCACTTCATCAATGACTTCAGACAAGGAGGGCGAGATCGTTTTTGCCGCAACCATTGAAGATGGGTGGCACCTTTACGGGCTTAGTTTGCCGGAAGGTGGTCCTAAAGCTACTTCAATTGTATTTGAGAATGTTGAAGGCATGAAGCTCATCGGTGAGCTTACGCCATCTATAGCACCTACTGAAAAGGTCGATATGGTCTTTCACCTTACTCTAAACTGGTGGGAGAAAGATGTTAAACTTGTACAGAAATTCCAGCTTACCGGTAACAAAGGGTATAGCGTCTCCGGCGTTATCACATTCCAGGGTTGTAACGACGGCAGCTGCATTCCGCCGAGCCGTGAAGCTTTTGAGGTAAGTTCTCCAGGATATGTCGCTGCGCCAGCCGTTGAAACATCAGGCAATGATGTACCGGCACAGGTTTCAGCACCGTCTATCGCAGACGAGAGCGGTTGGTGGGCACCGGTAACATTCCCTGAAGGGGAGCAGGGAGCTCATTCCATAGCTGATTCTTCATGGTGGTACATCTTTCTATGGGGCTTTGTTGGCGGTCTTATTGCGTTGCTAACCCCCTGCGTGTGGCCGATGATTCCTCTTACTGTCAGCTTCTTCCTCAAAAAGAACGGCTCTAAGGGCAAATCCGTTAGGGATGCGATGATTTACGGTGCAGGCATTATTGTTATTTACCTTGTGCTTGGTCTTGCAATTACTCTTATTTTTGGAGCAAGCAAGCTGAATGACCTTGCAACAAATGCGGTGTTCAACCTTATTTTCTTCCTCCTTCTGGTTGTATTTGCAATCTCTTTCTTCGGTGCTTTTGACATAAAGCTCCCCTCAAAATGGAGCAACGGAGTGGACAGCAAGGCGGAGAAAACCACCGGGATGATAAGCATATTCTTCATGGCATTTACCCTCGTGCTTGTGTCATTCTCATGCACGGGTCCGATTATCGGCACCTTGCTTGTTGAAGCTGCTTCGGTGGGTGACATCACCGGTCCCGCAATAGGCATGGGAGCATTTGCTCTTGCTCTTGCAATACCTTTCACCCTCTTTGCAATCTTCCCCTCGTGGCTTAAGGAGATGCCCCGTTCTGGCGGTTGGCTTAACTCAGTGAAAGTTGTGCTCGGCTTCCTTGAGCTTGCCCTTTCGCTAAAATTCCTTTCTGTTGCAGACCTTGCCTACGGCTGGGGTATTCTTGACCGTGAGGTGTTTGTATCGCTTTGGGTGGTTATATTCATCCTGCTTGGAATGTATCTTCTCGGCAAAATACGTTTCAGCCATGATTCACCTCTTGAATATGTGTCCATCGGCAGGTTCTTCATGGCTTTGGTATCTTTCAGTTTTGCAGTTTACCTTGTGCCCGGTCTCTGGGGTGCGCCTCTTAAGAGCGTAAGTGCTTTTGTCCCGCCGTTGTATACTCAGGACTTCAACCTTTATGCTGGCGGTCAGTTCAAGGAATTTGATGATTTCGACGAAGGGATGCGATATGCAGCAGAATCCGGTCGTCCTGTGCTGATTGATTTCTCTGGTTATGGCTGTGTAAACTGCCGTAAGATGGAGGGCGCCGTGTTTGACACCGAAGTCATAAGCGATATAATCAAAAAAGATTTCGTTCTCATCAAGCTGATGGTTGATGACAAGAAGGCGCTTGAAACACCGGTAGTGGTAAAAGAGAACGGCAAGGATGTGAAACTTACGACCGTTGGCGAGAAGTGGAGCTATCTCCAGCGCTCCAAATTCGCCGCAAATTCACAGCCTTACTATGTGATGCTTGATAATTCCGGCAATGCTCTTGCTGCTCCTTACTATTATGATGAAAATGTGGAGAAATTTGGCAATTGGCTTGAACTGGGAGTGAAACAGTACACTGATAAACAATAATGCATACATCAGAAGAAAAAGCGGAGTCCTTACGCAAAGTCATTGAGACGCTTGACATCCTGAGGGTAAAATGCCCCTGGGATGCCAAGCAGACCAATGAAAGCCTGCGCACCAATACGGTAGAAGAGGTGTATGAGCTTTGCGATGCCCTTAAAAAAGAGGATGATGAAAATATAAAGAAAGAGCTTGGCGATGTTTTGCTCCATGTGCTTTTCTACTCCAAAATCGGCGAGGAGAAAGGCAGCTTTGACATAGGCGAAGTTGCTGAAGCGCTTAATTCAAAGCTGATATTCCGCCATCCTCATGTGTTTGGGGACGCTTCTGCGGCAACAGCAGGGGAGGTGTCGCAAAACTGGGAACAGATAAAGCTTAAGGAGAAGGGCGGCAACCGTACGGTTCTTGCCGGAGTTCCGGATGCGCTTCCTGCAATAATAAAGGCGTTCCGCATTCAGGAAAAAGCTGCAAATGTCGGATTTGACTGGACCGAACCCAAGGATGCCTGGAACAAAGTCATGGAGGAGACTGGAGAATTGGCGGCGGAAATAGAGGGTATGGATAAAGATGCAATGGAAGGGGAGATGGGTGATCTTCTTTTCAGCATCATCAATGTGGCGCGCCTTTATGGCATTAATCCTGAAAATGCCCTTGAAAGGACAAACCGTAAATTTATCTCCCGCTTCAATTACATTGAAAGAAAGGCGAAGGAGAGCGGTCAATCCCTAAAAGATATGACCCTTGAACAAATGGATAAACTCTGGAATGAAGCAAAGTCTGTTTAAAATATTTCTAATCCTGTGCATCTTCTCCTCCGTCGGATGTTTTATGGCAGAGGCGCGAAGCAACCATGCTAAAGCAACCCGTTGCAACGGCTCCCTCGAATTCAGATGCGACAGCATTGATTTCCGTGCCGACCTCACAAGGGTGTATGGCAAACTTGTGGGAACACCCCACACGTCCAACCGCATTGATGCTGTTCAGCTCCGTGCTTCCAAGGCAATTGCCGATGATATTGACGGAGTTGATATGAAGCGGTGGTTCCAGTGGGAGGATGACGGGATTATTCCCGTGGAAATAGATTTCCCGGCGATGAAATTCCGCTCCTCGGTAGAGATGGAGGTTATTACTCCCCGTGGCACTTCGACATGGATTGTTGACGTTGCCCCTGCGCATGACGTGAAACGGAAAGCTAAACGCAGGTGAGGGTTTGCATTACTGAGAAACCAAGCGTTGCGCGTGACATAGCCGCTATAATTGGCGCGCCAGATAAGCGTGACGGCTACTACGAAGGTCCGGATGTCAGAGTCACCTGGACTTTCGGTCATTTATGCACCCTTAAGGAGCCAGCCGATTATACCGATTTGTGGAAAAGGTGGTCGCTCGGCGCTCTCCCTATGATTCCTGATAAGTTTGGAATCAAATTGATTGACCAGGCAAGCATAAAACGGCAGTTTTCAGTAATAAAGAATCTGGTTGAACATGCCGATGAGGTTGTGAACTGTGGTGATGCCGGGCAGGAGGGTGAGTTGATACAGCGTTGGGTAATGCAGAAAGCTGGAGTGAAATGCCCTGTTTACAGGCTCTGGATTTCTTCCCTTACTGATGATGCAATCCGTGAGGGATTCAGGCATCTGCAACCGCAGAGCGATTATGACAACCTTTATTATGCCGGTTTATCCCGTGCCATAGGTGACTGGATATTAGGTCTTAATGCTACCAGGCTGTACTCTCTTAAATATTCTCCCGGAGGTGGAGTGCTATCAATCGGTCGCGTACAGACTCCTACCCTTGCATTGATTGTGCGTAGGTTTATGGAGATAACTGAGTTTAAGCCGGAAGATTATTGGGAACTCAAGACAGTGTACCGTGATACCACTTTCAATGCTACCGAAGGACGGTTCAAAAATGAAGAGCAGGCACAGAAGGCTATTGAGGAGATTGTTTCAAAGCCACTTGAAATAACAGATATAAAGCAGAAAAGCGGTCGTGAGGCTCCCCCGAGGCTTTTCGACCTGACATCGCTGCAAGTGGAATGCAACAAACGCTGGGGATGGACTGCGGACGAAACGCTTCGCCTTATCCAGACGCTTTATGAAAAGAAAGTTACCACTTATCCGCGCGTAGACACCACATATCTTAGCGATGACATATATAATAAGGTACCGGACATTCTGAAAAGGATGACGCCTTATGCCAATATGACCGCTCCGGTGCTTGCAAAGAAGTTGCCGAAGAGCAAAAAGGTGTTTGATAGCTCTAAAGTTACAGACCACCATGCAATTATCCCTACCGGGGAATCTCCCACAGTACTTTCCGGGGATGAAAAAAAGATGTATCATCTCATTGCTATGCGTTTTATAGCTGCATTCTATCCTGATTGCCTGTTTGAAACAACAACAGTTGAGGCTAAGGTAGGGGATGTCGGATTTAAAACCAGTGGCAAGGTGATAACTTCACCCGGGTGGAGGGCGATCCTTATTCCGGAGCAGGAGGATTCAAAAGGAGGGGAGGAGGATACTACCCTTCCGGTGTTTACTGTCGGCGAATCGGGACCTCACATGCCTTCGCTGCAGAAAAAAACAACGCAGCCTCCCAAACACTACACCGAAGGTACTCTTCTGAGGGCAATGGAGAGTGCTGGAAAACTTGTTGATGATGAAACCTTACGCGAAGCGTTGAAAGAAAATGGCATAGGTCGCCCTTCCACCAGAGCGGCAATCATTGAAACTCTTTTCAAACGCAATTACCTGAGGCGAGAGCGTAAAAACATATTGCCGACTCAGGCAGGAATTGATCTTATTGCCACAATTAAGGACCATTTGCTTAAGAGTGCGGAACTGACCGGCATTTGGGAAAACAAGCTCAGGCGCATTGAAAGAGGCGATTTCTCTGCTGCTGAATTTGTTGCGGAGTTAAAGGAAATGATTAGTTCAATTGTTGTCAATGTGTTGTCCGACAACACCTCATCAAGAATTGAAATAGAAGCTGCACCGGAGAAGAAAGGCAAACCGGCTAAAGAGGACGATACTGCGCCTAAAAAAACTCGTCGCCCTCCAATAAAATCACTTGAAGCAATCCCTTGCCCCGTATGCGGCAAAGGTCATGTTCTAAAAGGCAAGCAGGCTTATGGTTGCTCATGTTTCCGGGAGGGCTGTGGCATGAGGTTGCCCTTTGAGGACTATTCGCCGGACCTTACTCCTGCAGCTTTAGCAAAACTTATTAAGAAAAAATTTAAGAACCAGCCAAGTGAAGCATAATCCTGATGAATTGTTCCCGGTAGTGGATGAAGCCGGTAATATTATTGGAAGCGCAACGAGAACTGAATGCCATAGTGGCTCCATGTTGTTGCATCCGGTCGTGCACCTTCATGTTGTTGCCCCGGATGGAAGCGTATATCTTCAGAAACGGTCCATGAACAAGGACATACAGCCTGGCAAATGGGACACGGCTGTTGGAGGACATATTGATTTGGGAGAATGTGTCGGGGATGCCCTCATGCGTGAGGCTTCTGAAGAACTGGGTATAGATGCAAGTAAAGCGGAATTGCTGAAAAGCTATGTTTTTACCAGCCCGGTTGAGCGTGAACTTGTAAACACATATTATATTAAGGTGCATCCAGAGGAATTTTCCCCGACACCTGCTACCGATGAAGTTGATGAGGCTCGTTTTTGGTCGCCGGACGAAATCGAGGCGGCTTTCGGTAAGAACATACTTACTCCAAATCTTGAAATGGAGCTTCGCACCATTCTTCCATTAATAAAGGAGAAGATATGACAGCAAATGACTGGATACAGATGACCGGAGTGGTCATTGTCCTTGCAATATGTGTCGGTTATATCATCAATCGCATTCGTTCACGCAAGAAAATGCGCGATAAATGCAGCACAGGTTGTGGAGGATGCCCGCTGGCAGACAGTTGCCATGGGAAAAATAAATCCGGCTCATGTGGTTGCCACTAAGAGCTGGATTACCGTACCAACTATAAATTTCTTTAGAATGTAACGGACATCTGCACCTGGATTCGGTTTGTGTGGAGTTGTTGTCCTGCAAAATCTTTGCGGCGTCCGTAATCATATTCTATTCCTGCGCCAACAAAACGGTTGATATTGTACATTATGTTTGCTGCAACATAATCGCCGTACCTGTATGTATTGCTTTCTGGAGCGGCATTGCCAGGCAGCCAGTTTGTAAGATGGCTGTAAACGAGGTTGGTGGAAACCTTTGAATTGAAATTATAACTCAATCCGGCGGTTACACCGAGATTTTTTACCATCTCCAGTTTGCCTTTCTCGGTGGTAGGCACAGCGTCAAGGTTTAGACCGTTGTCATCCTGGAGGTATGTGGATATTCCTTTTCCATAAGCGATATTGTAATTAAAGCTTAGCGGTCCAACAACCTTTGTCATTCCGGAGAGTTGCACTCCGAGTCCTGGAAGCACCTTGTTCTGCTCTTTTTCAAGGTTGCGGTACTGCATCGGTCTAACAATACCTGAAAGTCTTGCATGCGAAGCTCCATTGTCCCATGCATATTGCAAATACAGCGGAATCACCGGTATGCGTTGGTTAACCTGCTCGGTGCTGCTGTTGGTCGTCATTGCCGTTGTGGTAGACTCTATGGCGATTGCCCCTGAGAAATTTTTTGTAAAATTCTGTGTCCATGAAGCAGTGAATACCGAAAGGAACGGATAACCGTTAGGTCCTTCATAGTCTATTGTCATAGGCTCAGCGGCGGCATCGGTGAACAAGCTCGTTGTTTTACCGACAAGTAATCCGCGATACTTTGCATAGAAATGCTTTACATGGAGTGTATTGTTGTTCCCGGTAAAATTAGCCTTGAAGAAAAGTCCTATCTGGTTGTTGGTTCCGGGCATGGCAAGAATATTAAGATAAAGTGAAGATGTTTGCCAGCCGAATCCGAGCGAACTGCCGTTGCCGGGAGTTGCCGGAGTTATTGCAGAAGGGGTGAAAAGGATAGGGGAGCTCATCTCATCGCCGAAATCATAGACCGCTTCGCCGAGGAACTGGGCACCTATGCCCATATAAAACTTATGGTCTTTCCCGACAATGGCAAATCGAGGCAGACCATTGTCCTTCGGGGAGGATGGCGCGTTGTTTTTAAAATGTTGTTCAACGATTGACGCATTTACTGTGTCGTTGTTTGTCACAGATACCACTCCTTTTTCAAAATGGCGGGTATCGCGCTGCGCATACACCTGCTGGGTTAACCCCAGAAATGCAATAAGTACCGCTCCGGCAATTGTTTTCTTCATAAGATAATCAGTATTTGGTTATGAATTAATGTCATTACAACACTTATTAACTATGATTAGTTTAAGGAAGGGTGCTGTTTGGGGCAGATGTATATAAATATGTGTGATATTTCTGTCAATTTATGACCGTTGTTTTAATTACAGAGGAGTTTAATAGTTGATTTATCAGATTATCAGCGGTTTAGTTCTGCTTGATTAATTTTTACACAAAATATTTGCTTAATTCATCAATACTCCTTAACTTTGCACTCGGTTTTGAAACCACACATAATTTTCGGCGGGATAGCTCAGTTGGTTAGAGCGT
>DAAJ01000069.1 GCA_001701115.1 Bacteroidales bacterium GP2 | reverse complement strand
TCCAGGAAGAGAGTGCTTCCTGACGCGTCGTGAAGACATTCCTGTGCTTGCTAATGCCTTTGCAAGCGAGTTTGGAGCACATTACGGCAAACCTGATATAGCCTTGGATTCCGGAGCGGTGGATAAGCTTATGCAATATTCTTTTCCTGGAAATATACGCCAGTTGCGCCATGCGATTGAAAAGGCTGTTATTCTGGCTGACGGTAATTTGCTTAAGGCAAAGGATTTCTCCTTTGACGCGTCACCGGTTGGCTTGAATATAACTTCTACCGGCACAATTGCTGAAATGGAAAAGAAAATGATAGCGAATGCAATGGTGGAATGTGGAGGAAACCTAAGTGAAGTCGCTGCACGGCTTGGAATTACAAGGCAGACGCTTTACAATAAAATCAAGCGTATGGGTTTATGATACGATTGTTCTCTTATCTGCTTGGAATGGTTGCCTCGGTCGTTGGCATAACCATATGCCTGATATACAAGGAGTATGTGGCATCGGCAATATCCATTCTTTTTTTCATCTTTTTCATTGTCTGCATAATAAAATTTTCAATCCGGAGCGACCGCGATTTAGGTATCATTCTTGATGCTGTGAAAAATGGAGATACCACATTGCATTTCAACACAATATCTTATCCGCATAAAATAGGGGAGAAGCTCAACCGCATTTCCCAGACCCTCCATGCAACGCGCCTTGTAATTGTGCGCAATCAAACCTACTACAGTCTGATACTCAACAAAGTGCCCAGCGGGGTGCTTGTTGCGGACAATAACGGGAAGATTGTCACAGTCAACGATTCATGCCTTAATATGCTCGAAATGGAAGCACTTGGGTCACTGGTTCGCATAAAGGAATTATATCCGGCGGCTGCAGACACGCTTATGGCAATGCGCAGCGGAGAATCAGCAACGATATCTCTTGCCGACAGAACAGTTGCGGTGTCATGCAACCAAATCACGATTCCGGACAGGGGAGAGCTGCGTGTATTTGTCATGACTGGAATTGATGCCGAACTGAATAAAAAGGAAACAGACTCATGGACAATGTCGGTGAGGACACTCTCCCATGAAATAATGAATACTGTAACTCCCATAATATCTATCTCTAACACACTCGCTTCCATAGCCAATGTAGAAGGGGAGAACACCGATATCAAAGACGGTCTCGATACAATCAGCGCCATGAGCGAGGAACTTATGCAATTTGCACGCAATTACCGCGCACTTGCCCATTCCCCGCATCCGCAAATGAGTGAGGAGAACCTTGAAGATATTGTCACTGAGATAATTACAGCAGCAAAACGCCAGGCAAGCAACAAGAATATTGTTATAAGCCGGAGCGAGTCCAGGCATAAGGTGCTCTGTGACCGTAATCTCACATATACGGCAATCAGCAATGTAGTCAAAAACAGTATAGAAGCTCTGCAAGGAATTGAAAATGGAGAGATAACAATAGACTGCATGCCCAACAAACAGGGCTATATTCAGCTGAACATCAGTAATAATGGTCCACAAGTTCCTGAAGAAATTAGCAAAGAAATCTTCTCGCCATTCTTCACTACAAAATCCGAGGGTCAGGGCATTGGGCTACCTCTGAGCAAAAGAATAATGGTTGCTCAACGCGGCAATCTCTACCTGCGCCCATATTCTCATCCATCGTCTCCAACCACATTCACATTCCTTTTTTCACAAAGCCAGAACGCAGCATTATAAGATAAGCTGCGGCATCAGTCCACACAGGCGGCTATGAATGACTGTACACAAAAATATCTGTTATTCAATTCTATCCGGGATATAAATGTTTACCGATTCTATCCAAGACATTGCAAGCAATAATCAGTTTACAACAAGTAGTAATTTGTATATAATCAGTCAATAGGTGAGGCGGCACTTTCCTTCCATAATTCTCTATTTTACATAATATGGATTATGGGAAAATATGGGTTATCTTCCAGAGAAAGGTTTATTCCTTCACTGAATTGAAATTTAACTACGCTTCAATCAAGCAATTAATCAAATTATTGCATGATGAATTAAAAATTTATATCTTTGTGTATTAAAACATACTCGATATGGCAATGACAATTAAATCTTCACCTGTTCTAACCGGTGAATCTGCACAGATATTTTTAGAAGAAGCTGAGCGCAATGGCAAGCAACCGACCCCACGCCTGTCACATGAACGCGAAGAACAGTTACGGGAAAATGATCGTAAGTCACGTGAATTCTATATAGAATTATTTGGAAAACAAAGTGAATGATATAGACTTTGATTTGGATAAAGAAGCTATAAGGCTTCCTTATACCACGGAATTGGCATCCTTTTGCAATCCTTTTTCGTGTAAGGATCCAGATCTGGATGATTTTTTTGCTAATGATGCGCTTCCTTACGATTCAGAAATGTTAGGGAAAACCTATGCTTGGGTCAAGAAATCAGAACCAAAATGTATTTTGGGAATGATAACATTGGCAAATGATAGTGTTAAATTAAGGCTCATAGCAAAATCTGCAATGAATAGGCTTCAACGAAATGTTGCTAATCCAAAACGTGGAATTAACTTTCCGGCAGTTCTAATTGGTCGCCTTGGTGTTTCCACGGATTATATGGGACTTCGGATTGGAACTCAGATAATTAATTTCGTAAAAGAGTGGTTTCAATCACGCAATAATAAAACAGGATGCAGGTTTATTGTTGTTGATGCTTATAATAATGATAAGACCCTTAAATTCTATAGTGACAACGGTTTTAAGCTCTTATATAGCTCTGAACGAGAAGAACGCGAGTTTTTAAAGTTAGATTCTAAAGAGTCCTTGGCAACTCGTTTCATGTTCTTTGATTTGAAACTCAAATGAGTGGATTCTGACACTTAGTTGCACCGAGAGATTTTTAAATTTGCGTGGAATTTTATAGAAGCGACAGAAAATGAGATTTTGCAAGACAATTTCTTTGAGCTGCTTGATTGCCTGCCTGTGCATTGTTTCCGTTGCGCAGTTCCACCATCATGGCTGTTCAGGAGATATCCACATCAATTGCATTTCTCATTGCTCCTCACCATCCCATAGCTCTGGCTCAGATTCCCACAAACATTCCGGATCTAATAAACATCATCACGGTCATCCGTGCGGCAAAGATTGCGGAATAAAGCTTGCAAAGGCTGTCAATGAGGAGGTAACGTCAAAATGGATTCAAAGTTTCCATCCCCTTCTATTTGACATAATCCATCATTTCTCCTTATCATATACTCCATTTTCCAGTATCGTATGCCGGAATAATTCCATAACCGGTTTACCAACTGTTATTTTCTCCCATTATGGGCTACGCGCCCCTCCTGCATGCTGATTTGAATGAGATATGTCATAATATTTATATTAATCTGATAATCAGCAAATACAAATGCATAAACATAACTTTATTTTTTGTTTTTTCGCAGCTTTGGCAATGTCCGGTTGCGGTAGCCACAATCATGGCGAACATTCTGAGGGTGAGGAACATGAGCACGAGCATGGTGATGAAATTGTGCTTCACGCTGAGGATGCTGAAAAATTCGGAGTGAAAACAATTACCCTACAGCCTGATACATTTTTTGAAGTCCTGACGGTGGCGGGACAGGTAATGAACTCCCCTACACAGACTGCAACCATTGTCGCCCCTAAATCAGGAACAATTTCTCTCGGAGCAAATGCTGTGCCTGGCAACAAGGTTTCACGCGGGCAAAGCATCGCAACTGTATCAACGTCCGGAATTTCCGGTGGCGATGAATCAGCGGCTGCAAAGGCTCGCATAAACGCAGCTAAACGTGAGCTTGACCGACTTACTCCCCTTCTCGCTGACGGCATTGTAACCAAGAGCGAAGTCAATGCAGCACGCGCAGAGTACGAACAGGCGCTTGCAGCATACAGCCCTGCGGCATCAGGCGGCGCAGCTGTCTCCCCTATTTCCGGAGTCATTACTGCAATGAATGTGAGAAATGGTGAATTTGTCAATGCGGGTCAACCAATTGCCGATGTGTCGGCAAGCACTGAAGTGACAATAAAAGTGGATGTGCCTACAACCGCACACCGCCTTGTGACAAACCTCACAGGAGCAAACATCCGCCCTGCCGGAAGCAAAGAGTGGGTTTCGCTTAAAGAACTCGGAGGCAGAATAAAAGGTGAAACAAATTCGGCTCTTGCGTCCGGATATGAGTCTGTGTACCTGCAACTTGGCAATAACGGCAGTATAGTTCCCGGGACTTTTGCCGAAGTCGCGCTCATGGGCACTCCCCGACCCGGTGTGATTTCTGTGCCTGTTGGCGCTATCAGCGAGCAGCAGGGCACAAAGTTCGTTTTTGTGCGTGTGGATGAAGACGGATATGAGAAATTACCGGTTGAAACCGGAGCGTCAAACGGCTTGAATGTTGAAATACTGTCCGGTCTTGTTCCCGGCATGGAAATTGTCAGCGAAGGAGCGGTATTTGTGCGTCTCGCCGAAACATCGGGAAATGTTCCGGAAGGACACAGCCATAACCATTAATCCTATCCGCCATGCTTGACAGAATTATAAAAGCATCGCTGTCAAATCGCGTCAGCGTGCTTATTGTTACCGGCATCCTGCTGCTTTGGGGATGCTATACGCTCATGCAGACCGAGGTAGACATTTTCCCCGACCTGAATGCTCCCACGGTGGTTGTCATGACTGAGGCTCCCGGTTTTGCGCCGGAAGAAATTGAAAAGACTGTTACCTATCCTATCGAAACTGCGCTCAACGGTGCGTCAGGTGTGCGCCGTGTGCGCTCCTCCTCGGCTACCGGTTTTTCGGTTGTGTGGATTGAATTTGACTGGAAAGAAGATGTGTACCGCGCACGCCAGACAGTCAATGAAAAGCTCTCGGAAATAGCATCGCAGCTTCCTCCCGGTGTTGGCTCCCCTACCCTCGGACCGCAATCCTCAATCCTCGGCGAGATAATAATTATTGGTCTCACCGCTGATTCAACCTCGCTGAGCGAATTGCGCAATATTGCCGACCGCACCCTGTCGCCACGCATTCTTGCACTCGGCGGAGTGAGCCAGGTATCGGTTATCGGCGGCGATGAAACCGAATACCAGGTGCTGGTTTCCCCGGACAAGATGAAATTCCACAATGTCACCCTCAGCGAAGTGCGAGATGCCGTGGAAAACATGAATGCCAATTCATCTGGCGGAGTTCTCTATGATTACGGCAACGAATACCTTATTAAAGGTGATATTTCCACTACTTCCACCGAAGACATTGCAAAAGCTGTTGTTAAAGCTGATGAAACCGGCATTGTGTTGCTATCTGACATAGCAACCGTTACCACCGGTCCCAAGCAGCCACGCCTCGGAGCTGCATCTGTGGAAGGGAATCCGGCTGTGCTCGTGACTGTGACAAAGCAGCCCGGCACAGGCACAATCGAGCTTACGAAAACCATTGAGGAAACCCTTGCGGAGCAACAGAAAACACTCCCTGAGGATGTCCATATTGCAACCGACATCTTCAAGCAGGCATCATTCATTGAAAGCTCCATCGGCAACCTCCAGCAGAGCCTTTTTGAGGGAGCGATATTTGTCATTGTGGTGCTTTTCTTCTTCCTGATGAACCTGCGCACAACCCTTATTTCGCTTATCGCCCTGCCACTTTCAGTTATAGTTACGGTAATAATACTCCATGCGCTTGGATTGAGCATAAACACCATGAGCCTCGGCGGCATAGCAATCGCCATAGGTTCGCTCGTGGATGATGCCATTGTGGATGTGGAGAATGTTTACAAACGTTTGCGGCACAACTCGCTGCTGCCTGAGAATGAAAGACGCTCCGTTATCAAGGTTGTGTATGATGCATCGCGCGAGGTGCGTCTGCCGATTCTCAATTCATCGCTTATCATCATTGCGAGCTTCCTGCCCCTCTTTTTCCTCAGCGGCATTGAAGGCAGAATGCTTAAACCGCTCGGAATATCATTCATTGTAGCTCTTGCCGCTTCAACAATTGTTGCGCTGACTGTTACCCCGGTGTTATGCAGCTATCTGCTCAAAGGAAAGAACCAGGATAACGAGGGCAAAGACCCATGGGCTGCAAGGCATCTTAAAGCCGGATACGCCAAATCATTGCGCTGGTGCATGAACAACAGGAAAAGCGTGCTTGGCGGCACTGCCGCCCTGTTCATCGCGGCAATAATAGTTTTCTTTACACTTGGGCGCAGCTTCCTGCCTCCGTTCAATGAAGGCTCACTCACTATTAATGTCAGCACACTTCCGGGCATATCGCTTGAAGAGAGTGAGCGTATCGGCACTATTGCAGAGAAAATAATACTTGCCGAGCCGGAAATCAAAACTGTTGCGCGTAAAACAGGTCGCGCTGAACTTGACGAGCATTCCCTGGGTGTGAATGTTTCGGAGATTGAAGCGCCATACACTCTCGGCAAACGCTCCAAAGCGGAACTCGTGAGGGAACTGCGCCACAAACTCAGCGAAATTCCTGGCACAAACATTGAAATCGGACAGCCTATCAGCCACCGAATAGATGCGATGCTTTCAGGCACCGAGGCACAGATTGCTATCAAGATATTTGGCGACGACCTTGAAAAACTTCACAACATCGGCAATAAAATAAAAACGCTATCCAAAGAGGTGTCGGGAATTGTGGATGTTAATGTGGAGCAGCAGACAGGCAGACCGCAGATTGACATTCGCCCGCGCCGTGAGATGCTTGCACGTTACGGCATTACCAACGCTGAATTTAACAACTATATTTCCACTATGATTGGAGGCGAGGTTGTGTCACAGGTATATGTGAAAGGAATGCCTTACGACCTTACCCTTAAGCTGGAGGATGATTCCCGCTCAAGCCTTGACAAGCTCGGCGACCTGATGATTGCTTCACCGATGGGAAATATTCCGCTGAGCTACGTTGCGGACATTGTTTCAACCACAGGTCCAAATACAATCAACAGGGAAAATGTCAGCCGCCGGCTCGTTGTATCAGCGAATGTCGACGGGCGCGACCTTCGTGGCGCCGTCAATGACATAAAGGATGCTATCGACAAGGAAATCAAGCTTCCCGAAGGCTACCATATCACTTACGGAGGGCAGTTTGAAAGCGAAGCGGCTGCATCACGCACACTCGCCATTGCCTCACTTGGCGCGCTCGTGATTATCCTCCTGCTCCTCTACCAGGAATACAAGAACCTTTCGCAGTCACTGATTATTTTGCTGAATATGCCACTTGCCATGATTGGAGGCATATTCCTGCTTAAGATCACTTCCGGCGAACTGAATATTCCGGCTATCATCGGTTTTATTTCACTGCTTGGCATATCCACGCGAAACGGCATGCTGCTCATGTCGCGCTACAATGCCCTGAGAAAAGAGGGCAAATCACTGATGGACACTATCAAAGAAGGCTCAACGGACCGACTTAACCCGATTATAATGACTGCGCTGACATCGGCGCTTGCGCTTATCCCGCTCGCTTTGCGTGGCTCTGAACCAGGCAATGAAATCCAGTCACCGCTTGCCATAGTGATTCTTGGTGGTTTGGTAACCTCTACGATTTTGAATATCTTTGTAGTGCCGATTATATATTATTTAAGCCAAACGAAAAATAAAGATAACCAATGACGATAAAAACAGCAGCGTCGGCTCTACTGATAGTGATCAGTGCTTCTTATGCTAAAGCTTTTGACTTCAACTCAACGGCAAAGGCACTCGCATCGGAAAGCCTTACAATGAAATCTGCGAAGCTTTCAAACCAAGCCACTATCGAGGAGATAAAAGGAGCAAACAGCCTTCCTCCACTCGAAGCGGAAGCCGGATACCTTTGGGGTGAAGGAGAAACGATAAATAAATGGAACGTGAGCGTGAGCCAGTCGATGGACTGGCCCGGTGCTTACGCCGCACGTCGCAAAGGCATCGAGGCTACAGGAAGAGCGCTTGCTGCCGCCGAACGCTCCACCCTCATAGCAAAGACACTTGAAATAAAGCAGGCTATGATTGACATTGTGGTTGCCAAACGCAATACAGAGCTGTCAAATGCCCTCAATGACACCATTTCTCAAATGATTGAGGTGATAAGGAAAGGAGCGGATAATGGCGACATCACCCGCCTTGACCTTAACAAGCTTGAGATTGAGCGGATTGCGATTGCCAAGCAGCTTGCAGCAGACAAACGCTCCATAATCACTGCTATTTCAGCGCTTGAGGCACTTTGTGGCAAAAATGTTGATGATATAGCAGCACAACTCGTAGATTTCCCGAATGAGGTGCTTTTGCCCGAAAACAAATATGAGGAGTTGCTCACAGAAGCTAATCCAAGCATTTTTGAAGCGAAGGAGAATGCCATATCGGCTAAGGCAATTGCAAAAGCTGAAAGCAGGGCGCTATTGCCCGGTTTCAGCATCGGCTACACTTACGAGAATGAAGTGGTTGACAAATGGCATGGCGTTACCGCAGGCATATCCATCCCCCTGTTCTCATCAAGAGGCACAGTAAGAGCCGCAAAGCTGCGTGCTGAAGCCGCTGAAACCGATGCAATACTTGCTGCGCTGCAGGAGGTGGCAACCCTTAAGTCGGAACGGGGACAGGCTCTCAGCCTATTCAAAGAAATTGAAGAGTACAAGCATATATTTGAGAAAGAGGACAACCTCAAGTTATTGAAAAAAGCATTTGCCGCAGGGCAGATGACTCTCCTTGAATACCTCGGGGAATTGAATTATTTCGCAGACGCAAAGCGTGAGTTCATAGATGTGCAGTATCAGTATTACCTTGTTATGGCTCGCCTTAACCGGCTTGCAATGCTTGACTGACATAAACTGACTGATAAAGAAAATCCGGCATTACTGTAATGGTAGTGCCGGATTTTTTTGTATAGCAACAGTGGTTTGCTTATTCTTTCGCTGCGGATTCGTCAAAGGTTCGCGCCTGCTGGCTGCGGGCAATCTGGAGCTGCTTCTCAAGGCGGTTCTTTTCGTTCTGGGTACGCCGCAACGCTGAGAAAACTTTACTTGCAGCATGAACTTTTGCCAACGCTTGCGCCTGCTCAGCCGGCAGAGGCATCGAATAGGATTTAGCGCCATTAAAGGTAAGGGTGATAGGTTCACCAAGATGCGCCTGAGCGAATGTGCCGAGTGTATCGCACTCACCTGGCATGAAATTGATTATTTCAACTCCCCTGCTCCTATCGTTTCGCTCACCATCATGGGGAACTGCCGGAGTTGCCACAGAAGAGCCTGAAGCGCTCAAGGAAACACCCTCGCTGAGCGCGCTTTTTGTTGATGACGCTACTACCGTAAACAAGCCGTCGGTAGTCATTCTGGCATATAGCCCCGATTTCTCAGCCAGAACTTTTCCTGCAAGCTCCGCTGTGGTATAATAACCCTCAAACGCATCCGGCACATGCTTGAGCGATTCCTTGAACTTGTCGCTCTCTATAATCAGCTCGGCAAGCTGACGGTCGACTGTTTCAAGCTGGCGCAGCGACATCTGCTCGATGATACGGGGACGCAAGCGCAATCCTTCACGGCGAACAGGCACTTCTTTGACATACCGTGAGTCCAGAGTGTCCAGAGTAGCGAGAGCGGAATCGAACTGTTCATTCTGGAACTGTAGCTCGGCAAGCTGAAGGCATTCCTTTGCCTCTTTCTCTTGTGAATCGCCACATGACGCAAGAGCGGCAACCGTCAGCACTGATGCAGATATGAGAATACGGTTAAATACGTTGTACATCTTTGACTCCTTTTACTGTTTTAATTTTCTTGATTATATTTTTCAATGCGGCTGTATCGCTAATGCCTATGGTGAGATTGCCGCTAAACATTCCGTCATGGCTGTCAATGGATATGCCACGGAGGGATACATTAGGCTCCTTGTTGAGGATTGACGAAATGTTGGTTACAATACCTATGTCATCGTGCCCAACCACCTGGAGGACTACCGAGAACTGCTGCCCGGCTTTTCCGCTCCATCGCGTATTTATTACGCGGTACGGATACCGGCTCTTTATATTTACGGCATTGGGGCAATCCCGGCGGTGAATCTTGATTACACCTTCTGCCGAGATGAATCCAAACACATCGTCACCATAAATAGGGTTGCAGCATTTAGCCATGCGGTAGTTAACACCTTTGATATTGTCGCCTATGACAAGAATATCGGAGGTGCTGTCCTCCTCATTATTCTTCTGAAGGGTAAATTCCTCTGCCGAGCGCGCTTCCGCAACAGCTTCCTGCTTCTCTTCCTGAGCAAGATATGCGGTAATCACATCAGACGGGTCAAGGTTTTCCTTGCCGATTTCGCTGAAAAAGTCTGTGACCGTTTTGTAGCCCATCTTTTTAATGAGCTTCATCAGGGCGGCTTCCTCAAGTTCAATCTTCCTGTTCTTGCATCTGCGGTGAAGCAATTCTTTGCCCAAGTCAGCAACTTTGCTATTCTGCTCATTGATGCTTTGGCGAATTTTAGACCTCGCTTTTGAAGTTACTACGAAGTTGAGCCAATCAAGTTTAGGCAGCTGGTTTGCGGAAGTAATAATCTCTACAGTGTCTCCGCTGCGCAACTTATGGTTTATCTTCCTTGTGCGCCCGTTAACCTTGCCTCCTGTGCAGGTGCATCCTATACGCGAATGGATGTTGAAAGCGAAATCAAGCACAGTTGCTCCAAGAGGCAACTTATACAAATCACCTTTAGGAGTGAAAACAAACACCTCTTCATCATAAATGTCCATCTTAAACTCTTTCATGAGCTCAAGCGGTCCTGATTCAGTGCCCTCTATTATTTCACGGACACGGTTCATCCATGTGTCAAGGTTGTTCTCGCTCTTGATGCCTTTATATTTCCAATGCGCAGCAACTCCCCTCTCCGCAATTTCATCCATGCGTTTTGTGCGTATCTGCACTTCAACCCATTTTGATTGCGGTCCACGCACAGTGATATGAAGCGATTCATATCCATTGCTTTTAGGGATGCTCAGCCAGTCTTTAAGCCTTGCAGGGTTTGGCTGATACATATCGGTGACGATGGAATACGCCAGCCAGCATTCGCTGCGCTCCTTATCTTCCGGCACATCAAGGATTACCCTGATTGCAAAAAGGTCATAAATATGCTCAAGGTCAATGTGCTGCTTCTGAATCTTGTTCCATATTGAGGATATGGATTTTGTGCGACCTTTGATTTCAAACTTAAGCCCCTGCTTTTCAAGTTCTGCTTTAACCGGCGCTATAAAATCGGCAATATATGCGTCACGGCTTGCCTTGGTTTCGTTGAGCTTGCGGGCTATGCGCGTGTAAATATCTCGACTGGTGTATTTTAGCGACAAATCCTCAAGCTCTCCTTTAATATGGTACAACCCAAGTCGGTGGGCAATCGGAGCATAGAGGCTTTTAGCCTCAAAAGCAGACTGGCGCACTTTTGCTTCATCAGGATGATGGTTGATGGCGCGCATCGTAACAGTGCACTCCACTATTTTTATGATTATGACCCTGATGTCACTTGCAAAAGTCATGAGAAGGTTACGGAAATTCTCGCTTACACCAACAACACCACGATCATACAGCCCTGCAACCTTCAGCAATCCCGTGAGCAACTTTGCAACATCCTCTCCCCATTGCTCCTCGGCTTCATTAGGGTCAAGCTTGCCGGCACGGCATAGCGGGGTAAGCATCATTGCAACAATCATGCTCCTGTCCGCGCCTATTTCATCACACAGCAGCTTAACCGAACTGAGGTAGTGGAAAATATTGCTGCGTCCGAATGTGTCTCTCACATTCGGAGAATCCACATCAAGAACCGACAAGGCTGAAACAATTTTTTTCCTGTCCTCAGCGCCCAGCACCTCTGAGCTTAACGCTATGGTTTCCTTAACAAGCGAAGGCAATGCCTTTATTTCTTTATCGCTGAATAATCTTTTATCCATAAGAACCACAAAGGTAAATAATTATTCAAGTGCTTGCAATACGAGAAAACAAAAATACCGCACAGCCGGTAAAAGTTGGCTCGTGCGGTATAAATTCCTTCAAGATTCCGCGAATCAGAGATCGTTGTTGCGGGGATTGTTATTCAAATCCTTGGTGCTCTGCTTCTGCAAGCATTCGGTGTCCTTGTTGTTGTCAGCATCATTGAGTGCTACACCGGGATACTCCATAGCCTGTTCGGGAGTGGCTTTAAAATCTTTCTTAGTGTCCATAATGTTGATGTTTTTTGTTAGTTGTTTTATTGGTAAACGCCTGTGAAACGATTTTGGTTTACTCAACAGGCAATTTGTTGAGTTCCTCTATATAATCCAGGAGTTCTACCCTACCGGTGCTTTTCTCGCTGCTTGTAACGAACATCGGGGGCAGTGCTTCCCACTGCTCAAGCAACTTTTCGCAATACTCCGCAACTTTCTTTCGTCCGGCTTCCGGTCCGAGCTTGTCCGCTTTAGTGAATATTATAGCAAACGGCACTTCATTTTCACCCAGCCATGCCATAAAATCAAGGTCGATTTTCTGCGGCTCATGCCGGATGTCCACAAGCACAAACAGGTTTGTCATCTGCGGGCGGTTGAGAATGTAGCTCTCAATTATTTTACGCAACTGTTCCCTGGTGTCTTTTCCCCTGCTTGCATAACCGTAACCGGGAAGGTCAACGATATAAAAGGAGTCGTTAATCAGGAAATGGTTGATAAGCAATGTTTTTCCCGGAGTGGCAGAGGTCATGGCGAGACCTTTCCTTCCGGTAAGCATATTTATAAGTGAAGACTTGCCGACATTAGACCTTCCAATGAACGCATATTCGTGCAGTTTTGTATCCGGGCATTTTGCTACATCGGTATTGCTTATGACAAAGCGTGCGCTATTAATATTCATGTTTATTTCAGTTTTTGGTTAGAGTTTTGCAAATATAATGAAAAATGTAGGTACTTTTGTATATATGGGAAACAATCGAAACCGAGAATCGTTTTTCCGCTTCAAGGAATTTAGTGTGCGGGACAGTGCCGGTGCAATGAAAATCGGCACTGACGGAGTGCTTTTGGGAGCATGGGTTCCGGTTTCAGGAATAGAGCGTGCAGTGGATGTTGGATGCGGCACGGGATTGATTTCCCTTATGCTCGCACAGAGAGGCGTAGCGCAAATTTACGGAATAGAGATTTCGGATGCCGCAGCCAAAGAGGCTGAAAGCAATGTAAGTGAAAGCATTTTTGCCAATAACATACAAATCATTGCCGGTGATGCCACGGAGATGGAGCTCGCTGGCTTTAAACCGCAGCTTATAGTAAGCAATCCGCCTTTTTTCGCTGATTCATTGAAATGTGGCACTGATGACCGTACTACAGCAAGGCATGAAGGGAGCCTAAGCTTCGAGAATCTCATCAAATTGAGCGCGGGTGCTCTTGATTGCTGCGGAATGCTTGCCTTCATCTCCCCTGCCGACAGGGAAAAAGATATTGACTTTGCGGCTGTGATGCACCGGATGTATGTGGCAAGAAAAACATTTGTCCGCACCGTGCCCGGCAAAAGCCCCAAGCGGATATTATGGCTCCTTAGCAAACCACTGTGCGAAACCCGCGTGGATTCATTGCAAATCCGGAATGAAAGCGGCGAATATTCAAACGATTATATAAACCTCACAAAAGATTTTTATTTACATCTATGAGCAACCTTCAATTCAATGTTGGAGTTTCTAAAAGATTCATGCTTTTTATCTGCGCTTCAGTAATCTGCATGATATTAGGCAGCGTAATCGTCCAAATAATACTGCACGGCGGCATGACTACCCCGCGTGTGAGAATCGCCACTGTTTTTCAGGATATCACCTTTTTCATATTGCCAGCGATAGTCACTGCAGTAATAGTGTGCCGGCAACCTGCGGATTTCCTGATGATTAGGAAAAGCCCGGGACTGGTCCAACTCCTTCTGACTATAGCAACTGTCATTGCAGCGGTGCCAATGATGAACTGCATAATCGAGTGGAACATGTCGCTTCATCTCCCGGACAGCCTTTCCACTATTGAGGAGTGGATGAATGCCTCTGAAAAGAGTGCGGCGAAATTTACGGATACACTTCTCGGCGGAACAGGCATAAACAGTTTCATTGTCGCTGTGCTTATTGTAGGATTTCTTGCCGGATTCAGTGAGGAAATATTTTTCAGAGGCACAATCCAGCGGCTGTTTACGACTTCAAAGGTAAACATCCATATTGCCGTGTGGGTGACCGCATTCATATTCAGTGCTATCCATTGCCAATTTTATGGATTCGTGCCTCGTTTGCTATTAGGCGCATTCTTTGGATATGCTGTTGCATGGAGCGGAAACCTGTGGCTTGGAGTTGCCGCGCATTTCACCAACAATGTTATTGCAGCCGCAGGAATGACTATTGCCAAAAGCCCCGAAATGGCAGAAGAAGCAGGAACGGCGATTGCCGATTCAAGCAACCTGCTCTCCGGCACAACTCCTGCCGCAGCAATAATCAGCACGGTAATTACCGCGCTGCTGATATTTGCATTGCGTAAAGTCAGTCGAATTTCTTGCGATTGAACACAAAAGCACGCCCGAGGTATTTTTCACGGACAATCGGGTTTTCCGACAACTCTTCCGATGTGCCCTGAAACAGGATTTTGCCTTCAAACAGAAGATATGCACGGTCAGTGATGCGGAGTGTTTCCTGCGCGTTGTGGTCAGTAATGAGGATGCCGATATTTTTGCTCTTCAAACGATACACCACCTCCTGGATTTCTTCCACCGCAATGGGGTCAACACCGGCAAAGGGCTCATCAAGCATAATGAAACTGGGGTCAATGGCAAGGCACCGGGCAATTTCAGTGCGTCGCCTCTCACCTCCAGATAGCCTGTCACCAAGGTTTTTGCGGACTTTCTGAAGGCTAAATTCCTCAATTAGACTTTCGAGTTTCTCCTGCTGGTACTCTTTGGAGGTGTTGGTGAGTTCAAGCACAGCCTTAATATTGTCCTCCACACTCAGCTTTCTAAACACCGATGCCTCCTGGGCAAGATAACCTATGCCCTTCTGTGCCCTTTTGTAAACGGGATATTTGGTGATATTGAGGTCATTGATGAAAATTTCTCCCTCGTTTGGAGTTATAAGCCCTACAGTCATATAGAATGTAGTGGTTTTTCCGGCACCATTAGGTCCAAGAAGCCCGACAATCTCACCTTGAGACACATTAATTGAAACATGGTTTACCACAGTGCGCTGACCATATTTCTTGACAAGATTTTCGGTGCGCAGAATCATTTTGCCGTCCTTGAAACTGTCCTCTGGTGCAACAGAAGGCGCAGGAGCAGGTTCTTCGTTTGTCTTTTTACCGAATTTTAAAGCGAAAGGCATAGCATCAATGTTTATTTGTAAGACATACCCGCTTTTTTCAGCCTTGCTTCAATATAGTCGACAAGCAGGTTGATAGCAACCGTATTGGCTCCTCCCTGAGGCACAATCAGGTCTGCGTAACGCTTAGAAGGCTCAATATACATGGAGTGCATGGGTTTCAACACTTCCCTATATCTGTCTATAACAGCCTGCGGTGTCCTGCCCCTTTCCACGCAGTCGCGTGAAATTACCCTTATAAGGCGTTCATCGGCATCAGCATCGACAAAAACCTTCACATCAAGCATATTCCTCAGCACCGGATCGGTAAGCACAAGGATGCCTTCAACAATCACCACATCCCTGGGGGAAACCTTAATTGTTTCAGGCTGCCGGGTACAGGTCAGGTAGCTGTAAGTAGGCATCTGGACTGTTTTTCCGGCTTTCAGTTCATTAAGCTGTTTAACAAGCAGTTCCCATTCAATTGACGCAGGTTCGTCAAAATTGACCTTGGCACGTTCTTTCATAGGCAACGCGCTCAGGTCCCTGTAATATGAGTCCTGCGGAAGAACAGCCACCTCTCCCTGAGGCAGGCTTGATATTATTTTATTTACAACGGTTGTTTTTCCAGAACCGGTTCCTCCGGCGATACCTATTACAAGCATTATTGATACTAATTATTTTTTAACGGCTATTCATTAATGAGATGACGCTTTTCACACCTTATCACCCTGCCCGGGAACTGCTGCACAAAGCTGAGATTGTGGGTAGCCATGACAACCGCCGTGCCAGATTTGGATATTTCGTGCAATCGGCGCACTATCTGTTCTCCAGTAGCCGGGTCAAGATTTCCAGTAGGTTCGTCAGCAAGAATAAGGCGAGGCTTATTAAGCATGGCACGAGCAATGACAATACGCTGCTGCTCACCGCCGCTAAGCTCATGAGGCATTTTGTATGACTTATTAAGCATTCCAACCTCTGCAAGCACTTCGCTGATGCGCTTGTCTATGTCATTCTTGTCTTTCCATCCGGTTGCGTCAAGTACAAAGCGGAGGTTTTCATATACATTCCTGTCGCTCAGCAGCTGGAAGTCCTGGAAAACAATTCCAATCTGCCTGCGAAGCATGGGAATATCCTTTCTCTTTATATTCCTCAAATCAAAGTCCAATACTTCCGCATAGCCGTCTGCAATGGGAATCTCCGCATACATCGATTTGATAAGTGAACTTTTGCCGCTGCCTACCTTGCCAATAAGGTAAACAAACTCCCCTTCCTTAAGGGTAAAATTGACATCCTTAAGGACTATGAGATCCTTACGGTGAAGCTCCACGCCTTTATATGATGCTAACTCTTTCATCAGAATCCCATTTCCGACAGGAATTTTATACGCATAAGGCGTATTTCATCCTCGGTATATTCGTCACCAAACTCCTTATATGCTTCAGCCAGTGAGCCGCTTTCACTATTTTTGAAATAGTCAAAAATTTCCTCCTGCTGCTCGTCGTCCAATATCTCGTTGATATAGTAGTCAATATTGATTTTTGTGCCGGAGTTGACAATAGCCTCGATATCATCAAGGAGTTCTGAAAATTCGAGTCCCCTGGACTCAGCTATTTCCTCCAGCGGCACCTTGAAGTCTATAGCCTGGATAATGGCAATCTTCAATTTGCTCTTGTTTGCGACGCTGCGCACCACCATGTCCTCGGGACGCTCTATTTCATTGTCCTCTACATGGCGCTTGATAACCTTTACAAATTCCTCACCGTATCTTTTAGCCTTTCCTGCTCCAACGCCAGAAATACCAGCAAGTTCCTCAATGGTTATAGGAAATGTGGTAGCCATTGCCTCCAGCGACGGGTCCTGGAAAATCACATAAGGGGGAAGGTTAAGGTTCTTGGCTATTTTCTTGCGCAAATCCTTGAGAATAGAGTACAATTCCGGATCGGCAGCACACCCGCTTCCGCTTTTAACAACTTCCGGCTCTTCTTCCTCACTGAGATCATTATCCTCAACTATCTTGAATGATACAGGCTTTTTAAGGAATGCCTTTCCAGCTTTTGTTAGCTTAAGGACTCCATAGCTCTCAATGTCCTTGTCGATATATCCGGCAATTATCGCCTGACGGATTACAGCGTTGAGGGTGCGCTCGTCAGTAGAAGGCGTTGTGCCAAATACTTCAAGTTCATTGTGCCCGTACCTTCTAACTTCTGCAGTGGTCTTGCCACGCATTATACTTATGATATGGTCTGCCTTAAATTTCTCATTAAGCGCCGCAATCGTTTCAATCACCGCGCACAATTCATCTTTAGCTTCCACTTTTTTCTTAGGTTTTTTACAATTATCGCAATTACCGCAATATTCCTCTTCGCGTTTTTCACCGAAGTAATGCAATAATGAAACACGCCTGCATAAACTTGATTCAGCGTAGCTTGCTGTTTCAGCGAGCAACTGTTTGCCGATTTCCTGCTCGGCAATGGGCTTGTTCTGCATGAATTTTTCCATTTTCTGCAGATCTTTCGGTGAGTAGAATGTGATGCACTGCCCTTCACCTCCGTCTCTTCCAGCCCTTCCAGTTTCCTGATAGTAGCCTTCAAGGGATTTAGGCATGTCATAGTGTATCACAAATCTTACATCCGGCTTGTCAATTCCCATTCCGAATGCGATAGTCGCCACAATAATGTCAACCTCCTCATTAATAAACGCATCCTGGTTTGCCGAGCGGGTAGCCCCATCCATGCCCGCATGGTAAGGGAGCACCTTGATATTGTTTATCCTGAGGATTTCAGCGAGCTCTTCAACCTTTTTGCGGCTCAAGCAGTATATTATACCGCTTTTGCCATGATTGCTCTTGATGAACCGGATAATATCGCGGTCAACATTAGCAGTCTTGTTGCGAATCTCATAATAGAGGTTCTCACGGTTGAAAGAGGATTTAAAGACATTCGCATCCAGCATGGCAAGGTTTTTCTGGATGTCATGCTGCACCTTAGGGGTAGCAGTTGCCGTAAGGGCAATGACAGGACGCTTGCCAATCTCGTTTATGATAGGTCTGATTCTTCTATATTCGGGTCTGAAATCGTGTCCCCACTCCGAAATGCAATGCGCTTCATCAACAGCATAAAATGAAATACATACCGTTTTAAGGAAGTCAATGTTGTCCTCCTTCGTCAGGGATTCGGGAGCGACATAAAGCAACTTCGTTTTTCCGGACAGCACATCGGCTTTCACTTTGTCAATCGCCGCCTTGTTCAGGGACGAATTGAGGAAATGCGCCACATCGTCCTCCTCACTGAAATTTCTCATAGCATCAACCTGGTTTTTCATCAGGGCAATCAGCGGAGAGATGACAATAGCCGTTCCCTCCATTAGAAGCGAGGGCAGCTGGTAGCAAAGGGATTTGCCACCACCGGTAGGCATTAGCACAAAAGTGTCTTTGCCATCCATGAGGCTTTGTATTATAGCCTCCTGATTGCCTTTGAATTTATCAAATCCAAAGTGGTGCTTAAGGGCGTCAGTGAGGAGAGATTTCTCTGTCATTTCGGGGGATTATGGAATTAACAAATTATATTGCGGGTCAAAATCAATTGAATGTCGAAGTCTCAAAATTAGCCGCCTTAAGCTTGTCAAGCGCATATTCGGCGGTAACAGTAAACTTTTTGGTGTCGGATGATGGCACCTCAAACATGGCATCAATCATTATTGATTCCACTATTGAACGCAGTCCGCGCGCACCAAGCTTATACTCTATAGCCTTGTCGACTATAAGGTCAAGCGCCTCTGGAGTAAATTCCAGCTTCACACCATCCATTGCAAACAGCTTTTCGTACTGCTTGATGATAGCATTTTTCGGTTCTGTGAGAACACGGCGGAGCGCATCGCGGTCAAGCGGCTCGAGGTGAGTGAGTATCGGAAGACGCCCTATTATTTCCGGGATGAGCCCGAATGACTTAAGGTCCTGCGGAGCAACATATTGCAGGAAATTATCCCGCTTTATGCCAGCACGGGCGGAGTTGTTTGAGTAGCCGACAACATGGGTGTTGAGCCTCTGCGCAATTTTGCGTTCTATGCCGTCGAATGCTCCTCCACATATAAAGAGGATGTTTTTAGTATCCACAGGAATCATTTTCTGCTCCGGGTGCTTTCGCCCACCCTGCGGCGGCACATTCACAACCGAACCCTCAAGGAGTTTAAGGAGTCCCTGCTGCACGCCTTCACCGCTCACATCGCGGGTAATAGAGGGGTTATCGCCTTTTCGTGCGATTTTGTCTATTTCGTCAATAAAAACAATGCCGCGCTCCGCTTTCTCCACATTATAGTCCGCTGCTTGCAGCAAACGGGTAAGCAGGCTTTCAATATCCTCTCCCACATATCCTGCTTCGGTAAGCACGGTAGCATCTACAATAGTGAAAGGAACATCAAGCAGACGCGCGATGGTCTTGGCAAGCAAGGTCTTTCCGGTGCCTGTAGGACCGACCATAATGATATTGCTTTTCTCAATATCCACATCATCGTCTTTTTTCTGTGCAAGGCGTTTATAGTGGTTATAAACAGCCACAGCAAGATATTTCTTGGCAGAATCCTGCCCGATAACGTAGCTGTCAAGGAAATTGCGGATATCAAGCGGCTTCGGCACATCATCCATCTTAGCTTCACCGGCGGCTTTCTTTGCCTCTCCGGCAAGCTCACGGCGATATTCTTTCAGCGCCTCATCAAGCTGCTCCACGCATTCTGAACAGATATGCACGTCGGAAACAGCACTCGGAATCATCACTTCAGATGCATCCGCCGGGCGACCGCAGAAATCACATGAATATGTTGTTTTCTTTTTCGCCATTCCTTAATGTTTTGCTTTCACGAGCACTTCATCAATCATGCCGTACTCCTTAGCCTCTTCGGCGGTCATCCAGTAGTCACGGTCTGAGTCGCGCTCCACTTTTTCAAAAGGCTGACCGGAATGGTCGGCAATTATAGTGTAAAGTTCTTTCTTGAGCTTCTGAATCTCCCTTGCAGTGATTTCAATGTCTGATGCCTGTCCCTGCGCACCACCCATAGGCTGGTGAATCATCACCCTGCTATGACGGAGAGCGAAACGCTTGCCTTTCGCGCCTGACACGAGGAGCACAGCAGCCATAGACGCAGCCATGCCGGTGCAAATGGTGGCAACGTCGCTGGAAACATACTGCATGGTGTCGTATATGCCGAGACCTGCGTAAACCGACCCGCCAGGAGAGTTAAGATAAATGCTGATATCTTTTCCGGGATCCGCTGAGTCAAGGTAAAGAAGCTGCGCCTGGATAACATTTGCAGTATAGTCGTTGACATCAGTGCCAAGGAAGATGATGCGATCCATCATCAGACGTGAAAACACATCCATCTGAGCGACATTCAGCTGACGCTCCTCTATAATAGTGGGGGAAATATAGCTTGAAGTGATAGTGGATGCATACTGATCTAAAGCAAGCCCGTTCATGCCGAGGTGCTTCACTGCATAATCTCTAAAATCATTTTTCATAATTATACAAGTATAGTCTTTAGTGATTTATAATTCAAAATTAATAATTTTTCGACTTTATTGCAAATGCCACCGAAAAAAATACAAAAAAACGTGTGTCCACGGGATCGCCCCGGGAACACACGCAACATAATAAACCAATTATAATAACTCCTAATTTATCTCATCTTAAATCTTGGATGCGATTTCCTTAAACTCGTCAAGGCTTACGCTCTTAACGTCAAGGGTAACTGCATTCTTGATTGCATCGAAGAGCTTGATGTCACCAACCTGCTCAATAAGGCGAGGACGGTAGTTCTTGTCAGCAAGGATATTCTTGGCATAGTTTGTGAGGGTCTCGTCGTCGATATTTGTCATGCCGTACTGCTCGAACTGGTGGCGTGCAAGCCCTTTTGCAAATTCAAGGAGGTCAGACTCTTCGATCTTAACCTGTGCCTTTTCTGCAATGGCTTCTTTGATGAGCTGCCACTTGAGGTCAGACTCCATAGCTGCGAAACGCTCGTCGATGTTAGCTTCGTTGAGGTCGCTGTCGCGGTTGATGAGCCATTTTTTGAGGGTTTCAACCGGCAGGGTCATGTCGCCGTATTTGTTAACGAAATACTTACGCGCATCGAGGCGGAAAATCATTTCGCTGTTCTGCCTCAAACCGTCAGCAATCATGTTTTTAACCATTTCAAGGTATGCTGCCTCATCGGTCACTTTGTCCTTGCCGAATACCTGGTCATAGAATTCCTGATTATGCTCTGCGGGACGGACAACAATAATTTCAGAGATTGTCATCTGGAAGTCATTGTGGAGGTCAGCAACGCGGTCTTTGTCAACCTGGAGCATTGAAGAGAGCTCTGTAGCATCGCCATTGCAAGTCTTCCAAGGATTGAAAACAACCTTATCGTCAACTTTCTTGCCTTCAAAAAGCTCTGCCTGCTCTTTGTCCTTGAAGTACATGGGCGCAACAATGCCGTTAACCACCTGGATTGCATCCACACCTTCCTTGACATTGCCGTTTTCATCAAGTTCGAAGATAGAGCCTTTCACAAGCGCATCTTTTTCAAACTCAGGACCGGGAACCTGTGCGCCGAAACGCTTGCGCAGAGCTTCATCCTGCTCGGCAACCATTTCATCGCTCACCTTGATTTCATAGTAAGGGATGGTCTCGTCCTTATCGAGCTTAACATCGAGCTCAGGAGCAAGAGCGAGGTCATATTCAAATGTGTAATCTTTCTGGGTTTTGAAATCAAGCTCTTTCACCTCAACGGGAACAGGCTGACCGAGAACATTGAGCTTGTTATCCTCAATGAATTTCATAACTGCCTCATAAACTTCGCGGTTGATGACATCGGCAGTTACATCTTTACCAAATCTTCTTTCAAGGTCCTTGAGAGACACATGCCCCTTACGGAAGCCGGGAATCTGATGGGTACGACCGATTTTCTTAAGATCCTCAACTACTTTGGGGCGGTAATCTGCCTCCTCAACCGACACGGTGAGACGCGCGCTCACGGCGTCTGACTTGGTCATGCTTACATTCATAATCTTTATCGTGTTAATTTTCTGGTTCTTAATTCAAATTAGCTGCAAAATTACTAAATCGGGGGATAATCTCCAATTATAACAACATTTTTTTAACCGCGTAACCAAAACAGCGACAAACAGTTTTCCATTTCATTGATTTTGTCATAGAATTTAATTAACTTCGCGGTTGAATCATAGATTAAGTTTCAGGTATATGGCTGAACCATCGCTTCTTGAACGCCTTGAAGGCATTGATGCCCGGTTTGAGGAAATTTCCACCCTCATAACCGACCCTGCCGTCATTTCAGACATGAAAAGATATGTGCGCCTTTCAAGGGAATACAGCGAACTCGAAAAACTTATCAACGCTACAAAACGCTACCGCAACGCGCTGTCCGACATTGAAGGCGCGAAAGAAATACTCGACACGGAGAGCGATGAAGAGCTCCGTGCGATGGCACAAGAAGAACTATCTGGCGCCCAGGCACAGATTCCTGCGCTTGAAGAGGAGATAAAGCTCCTTCTGATACCTGCCGACCCGGAAGACGGCAAAAATGCCATTGTTGAAATTCGTGCCGGCACCGGTGGCGACGAGGCGGCGATTTTTGCCGGCGACTTATTTAAGATGTACACCCGCTACTGCGAGCATAAAGGCTGGAATGTTTCTGTCACCTCAATGAATGAGGGCGCAGCAGGAGGATTCAAGGAAATTGTCATGGCTGTTTCCGGGGAAGGCGTTTACGGCACACTTAAATATGAAAGCGGAGTGCACAGGGTGCAGCGCGTGCCGGCAACAGAAACCCAGGGCAGAGTACATACCTCAGCCGCCACTGTAGCAGTGCTGCCCGAAGCGCAGCCATTTGATGTGGAAATCAATGAAGGCGAAATAAAGTGGGACACATTCCGCAGCGGTGGCGCGGGCGGACAGAATGTAAACAAAGTGGAGTCCGGCGTGCGCCTGAGGTATATGTGGAAAAACCCCAATACCGGAGAGACAGAGGAAATTCTGATTGAATGCACTGAAACCCGCGACCAGCCCAAAAACAAAGAGAGGGCACTCAGCCGCCTGCGCACATTTATTTATGACAAGGAGCATCAGAAATACATTGATGACATTGCAGCCAGGCGCAAGACCATGGTATCGACAGGCGACCGGTCTGCAAAGATACGCACCTATAATTATCCGCAAGGGCGAATAACCGACCATAGAATCAATTATACCATATACAACCTACAGGCATTTGTTGACGGTGACATACAGGATTGCATCGACCATCTGATTGTTGCTGAAAACGCCGAAAAACTAAAAGCAACCTCATTATAATTATGACACGGAAAGAACTTATCGAAAACATCAAGCGCAAGAAATCTTTTCTCTGCGTGGGTCTTGACACCGACATAAAGAAAATACCGCAGCATATTGCCGACGGTGAGAATCCAATATTCGCTTTCAACAAAGCTATCATCGACGCTACAGCTGCTTACTGCGTGGCATACAAGCCAAACCTCGCTTTCTATGAGAGCTTTGGGGCTGACGGATGGAAAGCGCTTGAACAGACTGTTGAATATCTCCGCGCAAATTATCCCGACCAGTTCATAATCGCAGATGCAAAACGCGGCGACATCGGCAATACCTCACAGCTATATGCCCGCAGCTTCTTCGAGCACCTTGGAGTTGATGCAATCACAGTGGCGCCTTACATGGGACAGGATAGCGTGACCCCATTCCTCGGCTATCCCGGCAAATGGGTCATCCTCCTTGCCCTTACCTCCAACAAGGGTTCACACGATTTCCAGCTCATTCCGGACAAAGAGGGAACTCCCCTATTCGAGAGAGTCATCACCACATCATCGCAGTGGGCGGGACCTGAAGAAATGATGTATGTTGTTGGCGCTACCCAGGGCAAGATGTTTGAGGATATCCGCAGGGTTGCCCCTGACAGTTTCCTTCTTGTTCCCGGAGTTGGCGCGCAAGGAGGCAGCCTTGAGGAAGTCTGCCGCTACGGTATGATTGATGACTGCGGATTGCTCGTCAATTCGTCACGCGGCATCATCTATGCTTCCAACGGAGAGGATTTTGCTGAACGTGCAGCAGAAGAATCGGCAAAACTGCGTGACCAGATGGCTGCTGAACTTGAAAAACGCGGTATTATCTGAAAATAACATTGCAGTTCGGAGTTGACATTACCGAGAAATATTATATTTTTGCGAAATAAACTGAAACTATATACCTAATTTTATTAAAATGAACATCGACAACTACAATTTCAATGGCAAGAAGGCTATCGTGCGTGTAGACTTCAATGTGCCCCTGGATGAAAACGGCAACATCACCGACGATACCCGTATCCGCGGTGCTCTTCCCACCCTTGAGAAAATCCTCAAAGATGGTGGCAGCCTCATAATCATGAGCCATATGGGCAAACCCAAAGGCAAAGTTAACCCCAAATTCTCACTTGCACAGATTAAGGATGCTGTTGCCAAAGCACTCGGCACCGAAGTTAAATTCGCTGAAGATTGCGCTAATGCTGCTGAAGCTGCCGCCAACCTCAAACCCGGCGAAGTGCTCCTTCTTGAAAACCTCCGCTTCTATCCCGAAGAGGAAGGCAAGCCCGTTGGCATCGAAAAAACAGATGCCGGCTATGAGGATGCAAAGAAAGAGATGAAGGCTCGCCAGAAAGAGTTTGCAAAGACTCTTGCAAGCTACGCTGACGTTTATGTTAATGACGCATTCGGCACAGCTCACCGCAAACACGCTTCCACAGCCGTTATTGCTGACTATTTTGACGCTCAGGACAAGATGCTCGGCTATCTCATGGAGAAAGAGGTCAAGGCTGTTGACAATATCCTCAGCGACATCAAGCGCCCCTTCACAGCTATCATGGGCGGCTCCAAGGTTTCTACCAAAATCGGCATCATTGAAAACCTCATGGACAAGGTTGACAACCTTATCCTCTGCGGTGGCATGACCTACACTTTCGCTAAAGCACAGGGCGGCAAGGTAGGTGATTCTATCTGCGAGAACGACAAACTTGACCTCGCTCTCGATATCATGCGCAAAGCTAAAGAGAAAGGCGTTAACCTCGTGCTCGGCACAGACTGCGTTGCAGCTGACAGCTTCAGCAACGATGCAAACACCCAGATCGTTTCTTGCATGGATATTCCCGAAGGCTGGCAGGGTCTTGACGCTGGTCCCGAAACACGCAAAGCTTTCCGCGAAGCAATCAAGGACGCTAAGACTATCCTTTGGAACGGTCCTGCAGGCGTGTTTGAATTCGACAACTTCACAGCAGGCAGCCGCGCTATTGCTGACGCTATCGTTGAAGCTACTGACAACGGTGCTTTCTCACTCGTTGGCGGTGGTGACTCTGTAGCTTGTGTCAACAAGTTTGGCGTTGCAGACCAGGTTTCTTACGTTTCAACCGGTGGTGGCGCTCTCCTTGAAGCTATCGAAGGCAAAGTTCTTCCCGGAGTTGCAGCTGTTAAAGGCTAAACGATAATTTCAGTAAAAAAATAAGTCCCGATGACGTCGGGACTTATTTTTTGTCTTTTATTTGAATATCATATTTGTGATTTAATTTCAGCGCACCATTCTTCAACTTTCTTGTCGGTAAGATCGGGATGGTTTGTGTTATCAATAAGCAAGCCAACAGCTATGCCATCTTTCACAGCCTCTGATTCAGAGAATTCATATCCCGCAGTATTGTATGCGCCAATGAAATTTGCTCCTGTCGGCTGCAACCGGTTATAAATTATGCCCACGGCATTGCAGAATGTATCAGCCATATTTTCATCACCGCAGCCAAAGATTGCAATATCCTTGCCACCCAAATATAGCGATTCTATCCCTTCAATAAAATCGTACCAGTTATCCTGCAGCTCACCGGAGCCCCAGGTGCTTGAACCGAGAACAAGCACGTCATAATCCGCAACCTTGCTCGGTGCTGTGCCGTCCACATTATGTACATCCTCCGGGGCAACACCCAGAGCCTTTGCTATTTTCTCCGCCACCTCTTTAGTTGTGCCGGTGGTTGAACCGTAAAAAATTCCTATCTTTTTCATCTGTCGAAATATTAGCTTTTATTTAACCAACGCAATTGGCACTGCTAATGTTCACTCCCCTCTCCATACAATATTTTCAATCAAAAGAGTCAAACAAATCGCCGCTTATTCCAGTCACGAAATCAAGAGGGATGGCATGTGAATCCATAAGAATGATTGACCTCTCTATCTCATCAATTTTCTTGATTAATCCATGGGCGGTGCGATAACTTCCCCCTTGCTTGTAACTGTCTCTCTGAAAGTATGTGATTGACACTGCCGCCTGGTTTTCAAAAGCAAAATTAAGGCGACGCGACAACCGCTGTTGTTCTTCCGGTGACAGCTCCACCATTTTGTCTGTCACCCGCGCTGTTTCTGCGATTGCTGAATCATGACCGGTAAGCGCGGCAAAAGGAGCGAATTGCGGAGCACGGTTTTCCAACGGCATGCGCTTGCGCCGGGGCTCATAGTGAGGCAAACCTATAATATCGTCATATCTACTCATGATGCCCTCCAATCTGCTGGTTGCGGCTGCGCTGCGTTGCACCATCCGAGTAATTCAGCCCTTTCAATATCGCGTTTTTGCCAAACCGCTTCTTTATCCTAAGCACCGCATCCTGCCTGCGGCGTTCTTTTAAAAGTTCGCGCCTCTCGGCTTGACTCCTGCGCGATAGCTCCTCATAATCAGTAAACAGGTCAAGCTGTTCGAGATGCGGGCGAGGTTTAACCTCATCCTCGCTGACAAGATGGTTTATAGAAAGGGATAGGCGGCGCACAAGCAATTCCGGATTGATAATGCGGTCAAACAGCTCCCCTATCTTACTCATCAATATCCGGGATGAAGATGTCGGTTTTTCCAGCCTTACTGTTCCATGCGCATGCACAGGCACTTGCCTGCCGTAAAAATCAGTTTTTATCGCGCCGTCATATTTGCACCGGATTGACGGATTTTTCAACGACTCCACGTCATAGCCGACGGTAAGCACCACCTGGTCGGTAACCAGTTTCTTGTCTATCAGCTCAAGGGATACTGAATCTGCCATTTCCAATATCACCACTCTCGCCTGCTTAACGGTATAGGCACAATGGAGTACCTGCCCGGTGCTCATGCTGGTGCTTTCAGGGCGATAAGCCTTCACCATATCCATAGTCACCGGCTCCCATCCCCATGCGTGGTCTATCAGCAACTCCGCATTCACCCCGAAAATCTGGTAAAACAAATCCTCATGATGCATTGACCATCGGGCAATATCACCCATAGTCAATATGCCGTATGGGGCAAGCCGTTTAGCGATACCACGCCCCACCCTCCAGAAGTCTGTCAGAGGGATATGCTCCCATAGCTCGCGCCGGTAGCTCATTTCGTCAAGTTCGGCGATTCTCACGCCGTCCTCATCCGGTGGCATCTTCTTTGCCACAATATCCATGGCAACCTTGCATAAATACATATTAGTGCCGATTCCTGCAGTGGCAGTCACTCCTGTTTCCGCAAGCACCTCCCTTATCATCTTCTTCGCCAGCTCATGCGCCGTCATTTTGTATGTGCCCAGATATGCCGTCACATCCATTATAACTTCATCAATTGAATATACATGGATATCTTCCGGTGCAATGTAACGCAAGTACACATTATATATACGGGTACTGTACTCAATATAGTGAGCCATGCGGGGAGTTGCTACAAGGTAATCTATCGCAACATCGTTATTAGAATCCAACACCTTTTTTGAATACGATTTGCCTGCCCTGCCCCTATGACGGTTTTCTTCCCTTACTTTCTGCACAACCTCAAACAACCGTGCCCTGCCACCAATCCCGTACACCTTCAGCGCGGGTGACACAGCAAGGCATATAGTCTTTTCGGTACGCGATGCATCGGCTACCACAAGGCAGGTGTCAAGAGGGTCAAGTCCACGCTCAACACATTCCACTGAAGCATAAAATGACTTCAGGTCTATTGCCACATATTGCCGGTGACTGTCATTCATGTTCCACATCCGTTCCTCCTCCTTTACCTAAAATACCAATCAGGGTTATTCAGATGCCGGACATATTGCCGGTACAATATATGCTGAGTGTTGCCCGCGCGGTCTGGGAACATTCTCCGGGGTGCGTCATCAATGCTTGCCCATGATGCGCTGTCCACCTCTCCTGATAAACAGAAAGGCGCTTTTTCAACGTAGCCGATAAAAGCGTGCATCAGTTGTTCCCGCTTTGCAAACCAATGGGTTCCTGCATATTCGAGCCTCTCAACATCAAGCCCGAGTTCCTCTTTCACTTCTCTTTTCGCAGCCTCCTCCGCTGTCTCTCCAGGAGTCATGAATCCCGCGACAAAGGTTTCATATTCATCAGAGATGTATGACTGCCGGAGCAACGCAATCTCGTTTAATTCATTCACTACCATAACAATGACACAGCTTGCAAAAGCATCAAACCAATACTTGTTGCACTCCGGGCAATACGGCACAAATCCATCATCACCGGCAGCCTTGTCTATGAGCTTTTTTCCACATTCCGGACAATACTTGTAACGCATGGCTATTAGTGTTTTAATGATTCCTTATTAATTCTCAATCCTATGGGAGATGATGTTTTGTCAACATATGGTATTTGGCTCAATACTACCACTATGATTGAAGAGCACTTCTGGTCATATTGCTGGTCAATATAGTCGCGGGTAATGATGCCGTTGTTCCTTACCAAATCATTATATGCCAGCCTGAAACCCTCAATATCGACTTTATGGGTCCGCCCATTGATTGTTTTGCGTCTTATTCCGCCCCAGTCAACATCTAAAATACTGTTGCTCCCACGGGAATTGTATAGCGTCTGACCTTTTAAAGGAAAGATATATTTTTCCCAAGCCTCATAAAATGACGGTATTTCCCTTTCTGACCCTGAAAGCCCCGCAGCCGCAACGAGTTCAATGCGCTGCATCTCGATTGGCGCTGATATGTATAATATCTCAATGCCAAGTTTTTCCGCAACTTTTTTAGCATCCGGCAGAATCTCACCACCGGTAGCAAGTACAGCCTTGGTGCAATCCTGATATGCGGCTGCGCCATATAGCTCCATAATTGCACGGCGGTTCACCTTTCGATTGATATTGCCATACATCTTCGCCTGCACTCCAATCTTTTCATCGCCTTTTACAGCTATCACATCGATACCCCAATCGTTAGATAAAGGACTGACAGAAACGTCATAACCTTTCTTGGCATAAATTGTGCCAACATATTTTTCATACTCTCTTGGTGTCATGACAAAATATTATTTAGTTGTACGGGAGCGTTTTACGGCATAATTTCCCTCCGAAATTAAGTAAATCTCGTCCTCCGTATTCCCTATCGTGTCATTTAAGAAAAAGATTCCATCCGCCTTTTCCATAGACGGACGAGCGTAATCTCCTGTAACAATTGACTTTGTGTTAACCACATCAAGCTTGCCACCCTTAGCGGCTATGCATGGTTCCGGTTCTTTGTGATAGTTCTCCATAATTGATTGTGTGTGTTAAGTGCGTTGCAGCAGTTTATAAATATGACTATTTGTTTGGACTTCAAAGTTACAACAAACAATTTACAAATGCCAATAAATTTACAAAATAAATATCAGAAGTTTTCAACAATCACTGCAACTCCCCCAACCACAGCAATTTTCGCGGCATAATTAAAATACTTGCCCGATACCGCCCGTTTCGAGCCGCAAAATTTCAATTTTATACATAAAATAA
>DAAJ01000074.1 GCA_001701115.1 Bacteroidales bacterium GP2 | reverse complement strand
CAATAACAACAAATCATTTAACAGTACATGCCATGAAAAAAACAGCTTTAGCATCAATATGTGCAATAATGCTGATGAGTGCATTAGCCTCCTGGGCGCAACAGCCACGGAAAGAGACTTTACTTGAAAAATGGAAATTTACCCGCGAAGACAGTCCGGAGTTTGTCAAGCCTGAATTTGATGACTCAAAATGGCAATCTGTGACAGTGCCGCATGACTGGGCTATTTACGGACCATTCAGTTGGGACAATGACCGTCAGAACGTGGCAATAACACAGGACGGGCAGAAAGAGGCGATGGAACACGCCGGACGCACAGGCGGACTGCCTTTCGTTGGAACCGGTTGGTACAGGACTGAAATAGATGCATCTGACATCACAGATGGGAAACGAGCTACTCTGCTTTTTGACGGAGCCATGAGCCACGCAAAAGTATATGTAAATGGCAAAGAGGCGGCATACTGGCCTTACGGCTATAATTCATTCCATTTCGACATAACACCCTATCTTAACCCTGAAGAGAAGAACATCGTTGCGGTTCGCCTTGAAAACCTTCCTGAGTCCTCGCGTTGGTATCCGGGAGCAGGATTATACAGGAATGTACATTTGATTGTAACCGAAGATGCACATATTCCGGTATGGGGAACTTACATTACTACTCCTAACATAAACAAGGAATGGGCAAAAGTGAATATCCGCACCACTCCTGAGCTTCCAAAAGGAGCAGATCCTGCCGATTATGCTTTAGAAACAATTATTCTTGATCCTAAAGGCAATGAGGTTGCAATAGATAAAGTTTCATTGAAGGAATATGCTTACAATGACAGTGCCGCTGTTCAGTCCATTATCGTTAATAGCCCTGAATTGTGGTCAACTGACTCCCCTGCACTTTACACTGCGGAAACACGACTGTACAAAGGCAATGAACTTAAAGATACTTACACAACCCCATTTGGAATACGCTCTATAGAAGTAAAACCAAACGAAGGATTCTTCCTTAACGGAGAGAAAATAAAATTCAAAGGCGTATGCAACCATCATGATCTCGGTCCGCTTGGAGCAGCAGTAAATGATGCGGCAATACGACGCCAGATACGAATATTGAAAGACATGGGCGTAAATGCAATCAGGACATCCCATAATATGCCGGCTCCTGAACTTGTAAGAGCCTGTGACGAGATGGGCATGATGCTTATGGCAGAAAGCTTTGACGAATGGAATATGGCGAAGTGCCAGAACGGCTACAACCTCCTGTTTGACGAATGGGCTGAAAAAGACCTTACAAACCTGATTCACAATTACCGCAACAATCCATCTGTTGTAATGTGGTGTATTGGAAACGAAGTTCCAAACCAATGGGGAGAAGGGCAAGCTCGTATAGCACGTTGGTTACAGGACATTTGCCACAGAGAGGATCCGACACGTCCGGTAACCCAAGGCATGGATGCTCCCGATGCGGTCATCAACAATAATTTCGCCGCTGTAATGGATATCCCCGGATTCAATTATCGCCCGTTCAAATATCCGGAAGCATATCGCAAATTACCGCAAGAACTTATTCTTGGCAGTGAAACCGCATCCACTGTCAGCTCACGTGGAGTGTATAAATTCCCTGTTGAACGTAAATCAATGGCAACATACGATGATCATCAGAGCAGCTCATATGATGTCGAGCACTGCGGATGGTCGAATCTACCTGAAGATGATTTCATCATGCAGGAGGATTTGCCTTACACAATGGGTGAATTTGTATGGACCGGGTTCGATTATCTTGGAGAACCCACTCCGTATTACACCAACTGGCCAAGCCATAGCTCCCTGTTCGGTATTGTAGACCTTGCCGGTATTCCTAAAGACCGTTATTACCTTTATCGCAGCCATTGGAATCCTGATGAGGAAACGCTCCACATTCTTCCCCACTGGACATGGCATGGTCGTGAAGGAGAAACAACACCAATTTTTGTCTATACGAATTATCCATCTGCGGAACTGTTCATTAATGGAGTAAGCCAGGGACGACGCACCAAAGACCTTTCTATCGACATTGATAGTACATATACACCGGAGGCTCGTGCATCTTTTGAACGCCAGAAAAGATACCGCCTTATGTGGATGGATACTAAGTATGAACCTGGAACAGTAAAGGTTGTTGCCTACGACAAGGATGGAAAAGCTGTTGCCGAAAAGGAGATACACACGGCTGGCAAAGCACACCACATTGTGCTCACTGCTGACCGCGAAAACTACAAGGCTGACGGAAAAGACCTTGCTTTTGTGCGTGTAAGCGTTGTGGATAAGGATGGCAATCTTGTACCTGATGCAGAAAATGATATCCGTTTCAGTGTTAGCGGTGCAGGATCCTACCATGCCTCTGCAAACGGCAATTCGGCATCCACTGAATCATTCCAGGCACCGCACATGAAAGCTTTCCACGGAGAACTGACAACTATTGTCAGGACTGACACTAAGCCCGGAAACATCACCCTTAAAGCTACGGCACCTGGATTGAAGGCTGCAACCCTCACTCTAAAAACAGAATAAACCTAATACTCCAAAATAGTAGAGAGGCTGCCTAAACTTGTGGACTGCACTCTAAAAGTTTATTGTTCAACTTTTGGGTGCAGTTCATTTGCAACTGACCCCCAAGAGGCTACTCCGGTTTTTCACATATAAATAAATAAAAAAGAGCGGTGAGAAATCTCATCGCTCTAACTTTTGTCGGGGTGACTAGACTCGAACTAGCGACCTCACGCCCCCCAGACGCGTACTCTAACCAACTGAGCTACACCCCGATTGTTTTCAAAAGCGATGCAAAGGTAGGAACCTTTTTTGATATACGCAATACCCCTTGCGATATTTTTACAAAATTTCACATTTGGCTATTATTCTCATATCGCTAACTTGCCTATTTTCAACGCAATCCGATAAGAACCACTAAGAAATATACCTTATTATATATATGGGTGGCTGAAAAATTATTACTTTTGCACTTCAATTCATTTATTTGAAAGACCAGAATATTTAAAGATATGAGCGAACTTCCTACAAAGTACTCCCCTGCCGATGTGGAGGCGAAATGGTATGATTACTGGATGGAAAAAGGGCTTTTCAGGAGTGTGCCTGATGCCCGCGAACCGTTTGTCATTGTTATTCCTCCTCCAAATGTCACCGGAGTCCTGCACATGGGGCACATGCTCAACAATACTATCCAGGACATCCTTACGCGCCGCGCACGCATGACCGGCAAAAATGCATTGTGGGTTCCCGGCACTGACCATGCAAGTATCGCTACCGAGGCTAAGGTGGTTGCAAAGCTGGCAAAAGAAGGAATCAAGAAGAGTTCACTGACCCGTGAGCAATTCCTGGAGCACGCATGGGACTGGACTAACACTTATGGTGGCATCATACTGAAACAGCTTCGCCGCCTTGGTGCCTCATGCGACTGGAGCAGGACTGCATTCACAATGGATGAAATCCGTAGCAAAAGTGTTATAAAAGTTTTTATCGACCTGTACAATGAGGGTCTGATATACCGTGGCAAGAGAATGGTTAACTGGGACCCGAAAGCCAAAACTGCCCTTAGCGATGCAGAAGTAATATATAAGGAGGAGCATAGCAAACTGTATCACCTTAAATATAAAGTAGTAGGTGAAGACACCTACGCAATTGTTGCAACAACCCGCCCGGAAACAATCATGGGCGATACAGCAATGTGTATCAATCCTAATGATCCTAAGAATGCCCACCTCAAAGGCAAGCGTGTAATTGTTCCGCTCGTAGGCAGGGAAATCCCTGTTATAGAGGATGAGTATGTCGACATCGAATTTGGAACCGGTTGCCTCAAAGTCACTCCTGCACACGATGCGAATGACTACATGTTGGGTCAGAAACATAATCTGGAATCAATTGACATTTTCAATGACGATGCAACTGTTTCACCCGCCGCAGGAATGTATGTAGGCATGGACAGATTTGCTGTGCGCGAGCAGATTGCAAAAGATTTACAAGAAGCCGGTCTCATTGAAAAGATTGAGAATTATGAAAACAAGGTGGGATACTCGGAGCGTAACTCAGACACTGTCACCGAGCCTCGACTGAGCGACCAATGGTTCCTTAAAATGGAATCACTCGCAAAACCTGCACTGGAAGGCGTTGAAAACGGCACGGTAAAATTTATTCCGGAAAAATATATAAATACCTACCGTCACTGGATGACAGAGATTCGTGACTGGTGCATTTCACGCCAGTTATGGTGGGGACATCGTATTCCGGCATATTATCTGCCGGACGGACAAATCATTGTTGCGGAGTCCGATAAAGAAGCGCTTGAAAAAGCAAAAGCTATCAACCCTGAACTTAAAGCCGAGGATATTCGTCAAGATGAAGATACTCTTGACACATGGTTCTCTTCATGGCTCTGGCCTATCTCCCTATTCAATGGCATACTTGACCCGAATAACGAGGAGATGAAATACTATTATCCCACGGCAGACCTTGTTACCGGACCGGATATCATTTTCTTCTGGGTTGCGCGCATGATTATGGCTGGCTATCACTTTGCCGGAAAGCAACCATTTAATAATGTGTACTTCACCGGCATTGTGCGCGACGAAATAGGCAGGAAGATGTCAAAACAGCTCGGCAACTCTCCTGACCCGCTTGAACTAATAGACACTTATGGCGCTGACGGCGTGCGTGTCGGGCTCATGCTCTGTGCTCCTGCCGGGAACGACATTCTCTTTGACAAAAAGCTATGTGAAACCGGCAGAAATTTCTGCAACAAAATATGGAACGCATTCCGCCTTGTAAAAGGATGGGAAGTAAGCACTGAGGCTCCTGTACCCGAAGCCGCACAGCTCGCAGCAAAATGGTTTGAGGCAAAATTGTCAAAGTCCATTGAAGAGGTAAACGACCTTTTCTCAAAATTCCGTATCAGCGAAGCTCTTAAAGTAATTTACAGCCTCTTCTGGGATGACTTTTCCTCATGGTATCTCGAAATGGCTAAACCTGTGTATGGGCAGCCGGTGGATGCCAAGACCTACAAAACCACACTTGGCTTCTTTGACTCACTCCTGAAACTGCTTCACCCCTTCATGCCATTTATCACTGAAGAACTTTGGCAGCATCTTGAGGAGCGCCGCGAAGGAGAATCTATCATGTATGCACAGATTCCGCAGCCTATAGATACCGACTCAGAGATAATAAGCATAATGGCGCATGCACAAGAAGTGGTAAACGGACTTCGCAACATCCGCGCAGAAAAGAATATTCCGAACCGCGAACAGATTACAGTAAACGTAATTGGCAGTTGGGATAACAGCGAGAATGCTATTATTGCTAAACTTGCAAATGTCGCCGAAATCAAGCAGAATGCTGAAAAGGATGCTGCAAGTGCGTCATTTATAGCAGGAAGCGTGGAAATCAATGTGCCTCTTTCCGGAAACATTGACACTGCTGCCGAGCTTGACCGGCTGAATAAAGACCTTGAGTATACCCAGGGATTCCTTGCTTCCGTTCAGAAAAAACTATCCAATGAAAGATTTGTTGCTAATGCACCGGCGCAAGTTGTTGAAGCTGAACGTAAAAAACTTGCAGACGCACACGCAAAAATCGAAAGCCTAACAAAAGCTATAGAGGCACTTACCAAGTAACTACAATGGCACAGAAACCATCAATACCTAAAGGCACACGCGATTTCGGTCCAATCGAAACCGCACGCCGTAATTATATTTTCTCAACAATCAGGGAGGTATTTCAACTTTTTGGATTTTCTCCCATCGAAACACCCTCTATTGAAAACCTCTCCACCCTAATGGGAAAATATGGAGAGGAGGGTGACAAACTTCTTTTCAAGATTCTTAATTCAGGTGAATGGCTAAAAGAACTTGAAGGAGAAACTTTCACTGCGGCTGATTCTGCCAAACTCACTTCAAAAGTAAGTGAAAAAGGTCTGCGCTATGACCTGACAGTTCCTTTTGCCAGATTTGTCGTTCAGCATCGTAATGATTTGACTTTGCCATTCAAGCGTTACCAAATTCAACCGGTATGGAGGGCTGACCGCCCGCAAAAGGGAAGATACCGTGAGTTCTACCAATGTGATGCAGACATTGTCGGCAGCGATTCACTTGTCAATGAGATAGAACTTATCCAGATGATTGATTCAGTCTTTAATCGTCTTGGCATAAGGGTAACTATAAAATTGAACAATCGTAAAGTCCTTGCCGGTATAGCTGAAATCATCGGAGCCCCCGAAAGGCTTACAGATATTACTGTTGCTATAGACAAAATAGATAAAATCGGCATTGACAATGTAAAAGCGGAACTTGCAGAAAGAGGACTGCCGGAAGATGCCATTGAAAAACTTGTGCCTGTCCTGACTATTTCAGGAACAGCGCCTGAACGCCTAAGCCAGCTGAAAACAATGCTTGCAGACAGTGAAACAGGTTTGCTGGGAGTTGCAGAACTCGAAACTTTGCTCGATGCATCCGCACAGCTCGGCACTCAGGCTGAAGTTGAACTTGACGTGTCACTTGCCCGTGGTCTGAATTATTATACCGGTACAATACTTGAAGTCAAGGCACGCGATGTTGAAATCGGCAGTATTTCCGGAGGCGGCAGATATGACAACCTTACCGGAGTATTCGGAATGCCCGGACTAAGTGGAGTTGGCATTTCATTTGGTGCCGATAGAATATATGATGTGCTGACTGCACTGGATCTTTTCCCGGACACTGTCACATCAGCTCCGACTGTGATGTTCTCCAACTTTGGAGAACAAGAAGCCCTTGCTGCGATGAAGATGTTGAAAACATTGCGCGATGCAGGAATTGCGTGTGAAGTTTATCCGGACGCCGCAAAAATGAAAAAGCAGATGACATACGCCAATGCCCGTGCCATTCCATTCGTTGCGCTTGTGGGAGAAGAAGAAATGGCACAGGGAAAAATGACGTTGAAAAATATGGCGGAAGGCACCCAAACGCTCGTTACGCCAGAGGAAGCAGTTAAAATAATCGGAAACATGTGACTTTTGCAACAAAAAAGCTACAAATCATAACTTTTTCCTGCATTTTTGGTTGCAATTAGAAATTTATCACTACATTTGCATATCTAAACATTCACAGATGAACCGATTTAGCACATATTATTACTATTATTTTTATTTTACCAAAAATAAAAACGGGATTTTATGTGCCTGAACCATTAACTGGATACTAAATAAGTAAACAACATGATAAAATCCCGGCGCCTATTTTTGACGACGGGATTTTTTATGCCACATGAATTAAAATGAGACGAAAAGTAACTATACAAGGAGTAGCCGGATGCTATCATGATGCTGCTGCACGGGCTTATTTCCTCCCGCAGGAAATAGACACTGTGCCATGTGACACCTTCAACTCCATGTTTGAGGTACTCGACACTGATGCTTCTCTTTTAGGAATTCTTGCCATCGAAAACACTATCGCAGGAGCATTGTTGCAAAACCACGAGCTTCTCAGGAAAAGCAACCTGACTATTATCGGTGAGCACAAGATGCGGATTTCACATGTGCTCGCTGCACTGCCGGGACAACGCATTGATCAACTGACAGAGGTTAATTCACACCCTATGGCATTGATGCAGTGCGAACAGTATCTTCGCCGACATCCAAACCTAAGGATTGTTGAAAAGACTGATACTGCAGGAAGCGCCAAGGACATTGCAGAGGAATCCCTTTTGGGTCATGCGGCAGTTTGCGGAGAATTTGCGGCAAAATTATATGGGCTCGACATCCTTGAAAAAGGAATAGAGACCAACAAGCGGAATTTCACAAGGTTTCTTATACTTGCTGACCCGCTCGTTGCACAGGAGCTCAAGCCCAAGGATGAAGAACTGAATAAGGCATCTATCGTGTTCACCCTGCCTCACACCCAAGGAGCACTTTCAAAAATCCTCACCATATTCACTTTCTATGATATGAACCTGTCAAAAATCCAGTCAATGCCAATAATAGGCAGAGAATGGGAGTATAGGTTTTATGTCGACATAACATTTGATTCGTTTGTCCGATACCGTCAGGCACTGGATGCTGTGCGTCCACTACTGAATGATTTCAAAGTGCTTGGAGAATATAAAGAATGTAAAAATGAAATCTGAACCAACTATCACACCTGCCGACAGAGTTTCTTCTGTCAAAGAGTATTATTTTTCGCGGAAACTTCGCGAGGTCGCCGACATGAATGCCCGTGGACTCGATGTTATTTCACTTGCCATAGGAGGTCCGGACCGTATGCCTGCAAAAGAAGTAATCGATACCGTTGCTGAAGAAGCGGCGAAAGAGGGTAACCATAGTTACCAGCCTTATGTTGGAATACCGGCACTTAGAAAAGCCTTTGCCGAATGGTATAAGAAATGGTATAATGTGGAACTCGACCCAAATACCGAAATCCAGCCTCTGATTGGCAGCAAGGAAGGAATTCTACATATTTCACTTGCATTCCTTAACCCTGGTGACGGAGTGCTTGTGCCCAATCCCGGCTACCCCACATATACTTCCGTAAGCAATCTTGCCCAGGCTCAGATTTTCACCTATGATCTCAAGGAAGAAAACGGATGGAAGCCCGACTTTGACGAACTCGAAAAACTTCCACTCGATAAGATAAAATTAATGTGGGTCAATTATCCCCACATGCCAACAGGGACACCCGCAGACAAGGAACTTCTCGCCAAAATAATTGAATTTGGAAAGAAACATAATATTGTCATTGCGCATGACAATCCATATAGTTTCATTCTTAATTCCAATCCCACAAGCATTCTTTCTGTTCCTGGTGCCAAAGATATCGCAATTGAGCTCAACTCACTGAGTAAAAGCCATAATATGGCAGGATGGAGAATTGCCATGCTGGCAAGTAACCCGCAGTTTGTTAACTGGATTCTTAAGGTTAAATCCAATATTGATTCCGGAATGTTCAAACCACTTATGCTCGCCGCTGTTAAGGCACTTGAATGCGGAAGCGAGTGGTATGATGAACTTAACAAAGTGTATGCAGAGCGCAGGAAAGCGACTGAGGATATTGCAACAGCACTCGGTTGCACTTTTGACCCTAACCAAAAAGGGTTATTCCTTTGGGCTAAAGTGCCGGACAACTGCGAATCAGGAGAAAAACTTGCAGATGAAGCCCTGTACAAAGCACATGTGTTCATTACCCCTGGATTTATTTTCGGCTCAAACGGCGACCGGTATATACGTATTTCACTTTGCGCTACGGAAGAAAACATGCGCCGTGCACTGGAGCGCCTGAAAGAAGCCAATCTCACTATAAAGTAACTTACAACAACAAATAAATAAAAACAACATGGAAGATTTACAGTCAATCATACCCGAAGGTTTCCCCGCTGACCGTCCTCTTATCATTGCCGGTCCTTGCAGTGCCGAAACAGAAGAACAGGTATTATGCACCGCCCGCGAACTCGCCGATAACGGAATACGCATTTTCAGAGCCGGAATATGGAAACCCAGAACTAAACCAGGAGGATTTGAAGGCGTAGGCGCGCCAGGACTCGAATGGATGAAGAAAGTAAAAGAAACCACAGGCATGCTTACCGCTACAGAAGTGGCAACAAAGCAGCATGTGGAGGAAGCACTTGCAGCCGGAATTGACATTCTTTGGATTGGAGCCCGCACATCTGCCAACCCATTTGCAATGCAGGAGATCGCCGACACTCTACAAGAAAATAATGCTGATGTGACAGTCCTTGTCAAAAACCCGGTAAATCCGGACCTAGAGCTTTGGATTGGAGCCATGCAAAGAATATACAATGCCGGCATAAGAAAGCTTGGCGCTATCCACAGAGGTTTCAGCACCTATGGCAAGCACCTCTATAGGAATATGCCTAACTGGCACATTCCCATTGAACTACGCCTCCGTTTCCCCAACCTCCCTATCATCTGTGACCCATCACATATTGGAGGCAAACGAGAACTGATTGCACCTCTTTGCCAGGAAGCGCTTGACATGGGCTTTAACGGGCTTATTATTGAAAGCCACTGTGATCCGGACAAGGCATGGAGCGATGCATCACAGCAGCTGACACCTGAGATTCTTAACTTTATCCTCAACACACTTGTTATCCGCGATTCAAAACAGAGTACGGAAAACCTGACTCTTCTCCGCCAGCAGATTGATAAGGTTGACAATGACCTTCTCGAAATACTCAGCCACCGAATGAGAATTTCACGCGAGATCGGACAATATAAAAAGGAGCACCGCATGAGTGTTGTGCAAGCAAACCGCTACAACGATATTATCCGTACACGTGTAAAACTAGGCGAGGAGATGGGCATGAGCGCCGAATTCATGAAAACAATACTCCTTGCTATCCATGACGAATCAGTTCGCCAGCAGATAGAAGTGCTAAACGACAGAATTAAGAAATAATGAAAATACTCATTATGGGAGCCGGGAAGATGGGCTCATTTTTCAGCGACCTCCTCTCCTTTGACCATGAAGTCGCTGTCTATGACCCGTCTCCCGAAAGACTCCGTTTCGCATATCACGCCCTAAGGTTTGAAAGCCTTGATGAGGTCGATGCTTTCAATCCCGATCTGGTAATTAATGCAGCCACCGTAAAATATACTATTGATGCCTTTAAGGCTGTTCTGCCTCACATAAGCCCTAACTGCATTCTTTCTGACATTGCCTCCGTGAAAACCGGATTACCTGAATTTTATGCAAATTGCGGTCATCCATTTGTCAGCACCCACCCGATGTTTGGTCCCACATTTGCATCACTGAGCAATCTTGCAAATGAAAACGCCATCATCATCAGCGAAGGCGATTGCCTCGGTAAAGTTTTTTTCAAAGACATTTACAACCGTCTTGGACTTCATATCGAGGAGTACACTTTTGAGGAGCATGACCTTACGATAGCATACTCGCTGTCCGTTCCGTTCGCATCCACCCTTGTCTTCGCATCGATAATGAAGCATCAGGATGCACCCGGCACTACTTTCAAGCGCCACATGAACATAGCAAAAGGATTGATGTCGGAAGATGACTTCCTGCTGNNCACTCCTGCTGAGCGAAATCCTTTTTAACCCAAATACTCCCGAACAGCTTGACCGGATAACCGACCAACTGACACGGCTGAAAGAGATTGTCGCCACCCGTGATTCCGAGGCTATGAAAGCCTATCTGGGAAGAGTGCGTGAAAACCTCAAATAATTTGGGGAAATCAAGGGGAATATATACCTTTGTATGCGATGAGCGACGACAAGATTAAAACAGCCGCTATGGGTGCGCTTACCCGATATCTTACGCAACACAAATTGCGTAAGACACCGGAGCGCTACGCTATACTGGAAAAAGTCTTTGACATAAACGATCACTTCTCTGTCGAGTCGCTCCATGCCGCGCTCCATGCCGACGGCTATCATGTCAGCTGCACTACTGTTTACAACACCCTTGAGCTTCTTGCCGAAGCAGCATTGGTGCGCCGGCGCACGTTTGGCAGGCAGCCTGCGCAATATGAAAAAATAGCCGGGCTGACAAATCATCATCACCTTGTTTGCACCCGTTGCGGCAAGGTCGAGGGAATAAAAGATTCAGCTATAGACACAATACTCTCCTCACTTCGGTTTGGCACATTCCGACCGGCTTATGCCGATTTGTACATATATGGAGTATGCTCAAGGTGCGCAAGAAAGAGTCGCGCAACAGCCGATAAAACAACACAAACTAATAAAAATACCGCTAAAAAACAGCACAAGTGATTATGAAAGTCGATGTGTTATTAGGCCTCCAGTGGGGCGATGAAGGAAAAGGAAAAGTAGTAGACGTGTTAACCCCGCGCTATGACCTTGTGGCGCGTTTCCAGGGCGGACCGAATGCTGGTCACACCCTTGAATTTGAAGGCAAGAAATATGTTCTCCGTTCAATCCCCTCTGGAATTTTCCAGAAAGGGCGCACCAATATTATAGGAAACGGCGTAGTGCTTGATCCGGTTCTTTTCAAAGAGGAAGCTGAAGCCCTTCTCCAGTCTGGAGTAGATATCCGGCCGCTTCTCAAGATTTCAAAGAAAGCCCATCTTATTCTCCCCACTCACCGTCTGCTTGACGCGGCAAATGAAAAAGCTAAAGGTGGAGCGAAAATCGGCACTACCGGCAAGGGTATCGGTCCCACATATACCGATAAAATCAGCAGAAACGGTCTGCGCCTCGGTGACACCCTCGCACCGGACTTCATGGCTCGCTATGAGGCTGCAAGAAACAAGCACCTCGCCCAACTCAAAAACATGGGTGAAACTCCTGATATTGCTGAAGCTGAGGCTAAATGGCTGGAAGCTATCGAATATCTCAAAACTTACGACCTGGTTGACAGTGAATTTGTCATCAACCGCGCACTCTCCGAGGGCAAAAAGGTGCTTTGCGAAGGCGCTCAGGGCACACTCCTTGATGTAGATTTTGGCTCTTACCCGTTTGTTACCTCTTCAAACACTGTTGCGGCAGGAGCATGCACCGGTCTTGGTGTCGCACCTAATAAAATTGGAGATGTCTATGGAATATTCAAGGCATATTGCACCAGAGTCGGCAGCGGTCCTTTCCCTACAGATTNNGCTTCCAGCCATTTAGCCTCAGCTTACCGGCAAGAAGATCCGCGACCTCGGACATGAGTACGGCGCGGTTACAGGCAGGGAACGCCGTTGCGGATGGATTGACCTGGTAGCTCTCCGCTACGCTATAATGATTGACGGAGTGACAAAACTCATCATGATGAAGAGCGATGTGCTTGACGATTTCGATGAAATTAAAGCTTGCGTCGCATACGAAATCGATGGCGAGAAGGTTACAGACTTCCCCTACTCGATCGAAAGCGAAACAATCAAGCCCGTATATGTCACATTGCCCGGTTGGAAAACCGACATGACAAAAATGAAAAGTGAAACTGAATTCCCCAAAGAATTCAAGGACTATATCGCTTTCCTTGAAAAAGAACTCGCTACACCTATTACTATAGTTAGCGTTGGTCCGGACAGGGAGCAGACCATTGAAAGAGAAAACAAATAATTATTCCCTTATAATCAATACCACTAAAAACATTGAGCTATGGCTAAAGTTAAACCCTTCAGGGGAGTTCGTCCCCCGAAAGAAATGGTAACAGAAGTTGCGTCAAGACCTTATGACGTGCTTAACTCTGAAGAGGCACGCTCTGAGTCTGAAGGCAACCCCAAATCGCTGTACCATATCATTAAGCCCGAAATCGACTTTGAACCCGGCACCGACGAGCATGATGCTAAAGTTTACGACAAAGCTGTTGAAAACTTCAACGCTTTCCAGAAAAACGGCTGGCTCGTGCAAGATGACAAAGAGCACTACTACATCTACGCCCAGACAATGGACGGTCGCACACAGTACGGCATTGTCATTGCGGCAAATGTGGATGACTATATGAACGAGCGCATCAAGAAACATGAGCTTACACGCCGAGACAAGGAGGAGGACAGGATGAAGCATGTGAGAATCAACAATGCCAACATTGAGCCTGTTTTCTTTGCATTCCCGGACAATGAAGTTCTTGAAGACATCATCAAAAAAGTTACTGCCGGAGAACCGGAATATGACTTCACCGCACCTGATGGATTCGGGCATCATTTCTGGGTAATCGACGATGACGATACCATCGACAAAATCACCAAGGAATTTGAAAAAATACCTTACCTGTATATCGCTGACGGTCATCACCGCACTGCAGCTGCGGCACTCGTAGGAAATGAGAAAGCTAAAAACAATCCCAACCACAAGGGAGATGAAGAGTACAACTACTTCCTTGCTGTTGCTTTCCCGGCATCGCACCTCAAGATTATCGACTATAACAGAGTTGTAAAAGACCTCAACGGGCTTACACCCGAGCAGTTCCTCGCAGCTCTTGAAAAAGACTTCATTGTTGAAGCAGCCGGAGAAGAAATCTATACTCCCACCGGGCTCCACAACTTCTCACTTTATTTGCCGGGACAGTGGTACAGCCTCACTGCACGCGAAGGACGCTATGACGACAACGACCCCATTGGAGTGCTTGACGTTACAATTTCAAGTGACTTAATCCTCAGAGACATCCTTGGCATACATGACCTACGCAGTGACAAGAGAATTGACTTCGTCGGAGGCATACGCGGGCTGGGTGAACTCAAGCGAAGAGTTGACTCAGGGGAAATGGCAATGGCTCTTGCACTATATCCCGTGTCAATGAAGCAATTGATGGATATTGCTGACTCAGGCAACATCATGCCGCCGAAAACCACTTGGTTTGAACCTAAACTCAGATCAGGGCTCGTTATCCACAAACTTGAAAACTGAGCCTGAAAATACAGCCGCATCCTCCGTCTGCATCTGCACGACGGAGGATTTTGTTAATCACGGAAAAGTCATTGTGACTTCTCCGTTCAAAACCTCGTCTGCGGCTTACACAGCTACTGCCCTTAAGCAAGTCGCCCTTAAATGGTGGTGGATAATAGCACTCCCAGTCCTTGCATTCTGCATACTCGCTATGCTGCTTGATTTAAAATGGCTCTTTGTCGCGCTTATATTTCTTTTTCTGATCACCCCGTTTTTTGTCGCCCATGCATATTTCTCCCGGTTGTTGACGCGTGAGGCACGCCTCGCTGTGCTCACTAAAGAGATGCATATAATTCCGGGGGACAAAATAACTGTGACTTATGTAAATGAGGAAGGCGAACCTGTTTCCTCCGAAACAATTCCATGGGAACAGGTCTGTGGAGTCGCGCCGCGAAGCGATGGATGGATTATTGAACTCAAAGCCTCCCCTATTGTAGGAATAATCATCCCACGCAGCGCAATTACTGAAATATATGACAAACAAAATGGCTACAAGTCGCACCACTCCGCTATTTTTTGATTAATTTTGCATTTTCAAATCAACCCTATCACCAATCGTTACACAGAATGGTAGTATTCTTCAAAAAGGGAACTTCAACGGTCATCGCCGTAGAAACCGACCACAAATTCTCAGAACAGGAAAACGAAAAGCTATCCTGGCTGTTTGATGGAGCTAAACCTCTCGTATCCAAATCTGTAAAAGGGCTTTTTGTAGGTCCGAGAAAGGAAATGACAACGCCCTGGAGCACCAATGCGGTGGAAATCACCCAGAATATGGGCATCCATGGAATTACCCGCATAGAGCAATATAACCTTGCTAAAGAGAATCCTCCGAAGCACGATAAAATGCTTGAAAGGGTCTATGATGGACTTAATTCACAGATATTCAATGCAGGACGTACTGCAGAGCCTATTGTCTACATTGAAGATATCGCTGAGTACAATAAAGCAGAAGGGCTTGCACTCAGCCCCGAAGAGGAAGATTACCTTCGCAACCTTGCTGAAAAGCTCGGACGACCCCTCACTGACAGTGAAGTCTTCGGCTTCTCACAGGTAAACTCAGAGCACTGCCGCCACAAAATTTTCAACGGCACATTCATTATAGACGGCGAAGAAAAACCCTCAAGCCTCTTCAAACTCATTAAAAAAACATCACAAGTCAACCCAAATGGGCTTGTATCCGCTTACAAGGATAATGTGGCATTCGTAAAGGGTCCTGAAATCGACCAATTTTATCCCACTAATCCCGACCGCCCCGACTATTTTGACGTAAAACCTGTCCGCACAGTCATTTCACTGAAAGCTGAAACCCATAATTTCCCGACAACAGTGGAACCATTCAACGGTGCAGCTACCGGCAGCGGAGGTGAAATCCGTGACCGTCTCGGTGGAGGAAAGGCAAGCCTTCCTATCGCGGGTACAGCTGTTTACATGACCTCATATCCCAGAATGTCACCCGACCATCGTTGGGAGCTCATGATGAACCCGCGAGTATGGCTCTATCAGACACCCGCCGAAATTCTCATAAAAGCATCAAACGGAGCATCTGATTTCGGTAATAAGTTCGGTCAGCCCCTTATCTGTGGCTCGCTGCTCACCTTCGAGCACGACGAAAACGGACGTATGTACGCCTATGATAAAGTTATTATGCTTGCTGGAGGTGTTGGATTTGCAGCCAAGAAGGATGCTATCAAAGGAGAGCCTGCACCAGGACAAAAAGTTGTCATTATGGGTGGCGATAACTACCGTATCGGCATGGGCGGTGGAGCTGTGTCATCTGTTGAGACCGGAAGCTATGACAACTCAATAGAGCTGAATGCCATACAGAGGGCAAATCCTGAAATGCAGAAACGAGTAAGCAATGTCATCAGGGCACTTGCCGAAAGTGATAACAATCCTATCGTTTCTATCCATGACCACGGAGCTGGCGGACATCTCAATGCTTTGTCAGAGCTCGTGGAAGCTACCGGAGGAAAAATCGACATGGCATCTCTTCCTGTTGGTGATCCCACCCTATCCGCAAAAGAGATTGTAGGCAATGAAAGCCAGGAAAGAATGGGCATGGTTATCCGCGAAAAAGATATAGAATATGTAAGCCGCATTGCTGACCGCGAACGCAGCCCGTTATATGTTGTTGGAGAAACTACCGGTGATGACCGATTTGTCTTTGAGCAGAAAGACGGTGTCCGTCCTATTGACCTCGCTATGGCTGATATGTTCGGCAACTCTCCAAAAACTGTAATGACAGATACCACGCAGGTTCTCACTTACGAAAATGTAGAATATGCCGACTCTAAGATAGAAGAATACCTCCGTGATGTGCTAAGCCTTGAAGCGGTGGCATGTAAAGACTGGCTCACTAACAAAGTTGACCGTTCAGTAACAGGCAAGGTCGCACGCCAGCAGTGCCAGGGTGAACTTCAGTTGCCGTTGAGCGACTGCGGCGTAGTTGCGCTTGACTATCGTGGACGCAAAGGCATAGCAACCTCTATCGGTCATGCGCCCCAGGTTGCACTTGCCGATTCTGCGAAAGGCTCAGTCATTGCTATTGCCGAAGCACTTACCAATATTGTCGGCGCTCCACTCAAAGATGGTCTAAGTTCTGTTTCGCTAAGCGCAAACTGGATGTGGCCATGCAAGAATCCCGGTGAGGATGCCGCTCTTTACCGTGCTGTTGAAGCTTGCAGCGATTTTGCCTGCGCACTCGGCATAAATATACCTACCGGCAAGGATTCTCTTTCAATGACCCAGAAATATGGCAATGACAGGGTATTCGCACCCGGCACAGTCATTATTTCAGCTGCGGGCGAGGTTAGCGACATCCGCAAGACTGTATCTCCGGTTCTGCGTAACGTGAACTCCACATTATTATATATAGACTTCTCTGGCGATGAGCTCCGTCTCGGAGGCAGCGCATTTGCACAGAGCCTTAACAAGATTGGTTCTGACGCTCCCACAGTCAAGAATGTAACCCTATTTGCGGCTGCTTTCGGTGCGGTGCAGCGTCTTGTTAAGAGAGGGTCTATCCTCGCGGCACACGATGTAAGCGCCGGAGGTCTTGTTACAGCTCTACTTGAAATGGCATTTGCCAACACCAATGGAGGTATTGACTTCAATACTGACGCATTTGTCGCTGAAGGGCAGAACGACCTCGTTAAGATTCTTTTTGCTGAGAACCCTGCTATTGTGCTTCAGGTTGCTGACAGCAGCGTTGAAAGCGCCCTCAAAGTTATTGAGGATGCTGGTGTTTCCGCAAAAATCATCGGTAAGACAAGTGCAGAAAGAGTCCTTATGGTGAACCATGAGGGTACAGAACGCCTTATCGACATTGATTACATGCGTGATGTGTGGTACCGCTCATCGTATCTCATGGACTGTGAGCAGAGTGGGGAAGCCCATGCTAAGGCTCGCTTTGAAAACTATAAAAAGCAGCCTATACGTTACCGATTCCCCAAAGGTTTCGATGGCAAACTCGCTTCACGCGGCATAACACTTGGAAAGCATGACAAATCCGGCATACGTGCGGCAATTATCCGCGAAAAAGGTGTAAATGGCGACAGGGAAATGGCATACTCGCTATATCTTGCTGGATTTGATGTCAAGGATGTCCACATGACCGACCTCATGAGCGGAAGGGAAACCCTTGAAGATGTGAACATGATTGTGTTCTGCGGAGGATTTTCCAACTCCGACGTCCTTGGCTCGGCAAAAGGATGGGCTGGAGGCTTCAAGTGGAATGAAAAAGCCGGAAAGGCACTTGAAAACTTCTATGCGCGTCCCGACACGCTTAGCCTCGGTATTTGTAACGGATGCCAGCTTATGATTGAGCTGAACCTCATTAATCCGGACCACGAGAAGCGCACTAAGATGGAGCATAACGGAAGCCATAAGTTTGAAAGCAACTTCCTCGGTCTCACTGTTCCTCAGAACAACTCTGTTATGTTCGGTCCCTTGTCCGGCATGAAAACAGGCATCTGGGTGGCACACGGTGAAGGCAAATTCAACCTGCCTTTGCCTCTCGACAGATATAACATTGTGGCAAAGTACAGCTACAACGCATATCCCGCCAATCCCAACGACAGCCGTTCCGCGGTTGCCGGAATCTGCTCTGATGACGGGCGCCATCTCGCTATGATGCCTCATCTCGAAAGAGCCATTTTCCCATGGCAATGCGGATACTATCCTGCATCCCGCAAGAGCGATGAAGTAACACCCTGGATTGATGCTTTCATCAACGCCCGTAAATGGATTGAAGCCCACAAAACCACCAAATAAACAACTTTAAATTTAGCAAAACGTATGGGAGGATTTTTTGGAGTTGCTAAACATGACCGTTGCGTCAACGACCTCTTCTATGGGGTTGACTATAACAGCCACATGGGCACAAAGCGTGCCGGTATGGCTACATGCCACGACGGTATTTTCAGCCGCTCGATACACAATATCGAAAACTCATATTTTCGCACAAAATTTGAAGGTGATCTTGACGAATTTTCAGGCAACTGCGGCATCGGTGTCATTAGTGATACCGATGCTCAGCCTATTATAGTCAACTGTCATCTCGGTAAATTCGCAATCGTAACAGTTGCGCGTATCAACAATATCAAACAGCTTGAAAAGGAGCTTTTGGCAAAAGGGCACCATTTCTGCGAGCATAGCTACGACATCATCAATCCTACCGAGATGATTGCCGCCCTCATTAGCGAAGGCACAGATTTTGTGTCCGGAATCCAGAATGTATATAACAGGGTAAAAGGCTCCTGCTCTATGCTCCTGCTTCTTGAGGACCGTATCATTGCTGCAAGAGACAAGCTCGGGCGCACACCGATTATAATCGGCAAAAAAGAGGGAGCCCACGCCGCTACCTCTGAAACCTGCGCATTCCCCAACCTCGGATTTACGATTGAGTACAACCTCGGACCGGGAGAGATTGTGGAGTTTTCTGCTGACAGAATGAAGCAGCTTAAAGCCCCTGGCGACCAGATGCAGATATGCGCTTTCCTCTGGACATATTATGGCTACCCGGTGTGTGAATACGAAGGACGCAACGTAGATGAAATGAGATACGCCTGCGGATGCGCTATGGGCGAAATGGATGAGACAAACGCCGACTATGTGAGCGCAATACCTGATTCTGGCATTGGCATGGCACTCGGATATGCCGAAGGCAAGAAAGTTCCCTACAAGAGAGCTATAGTGAAATACACCCCCACATGGCCCAGAAGTTTCACACCCAGCACACAGGAACGCAGGGAACTCGTTGCCAAAATGAAGCTGATACCCAATAAAGCACTCCTGAAAAACAAAAAAGTCATTTTCTGCGACGACTCTATTGTAAGGGGAACACAGCTGCGAGACAATGTTACTGACCTCTTTGAAAACGGAGCGAAAGAAGTGCACATGCGCATAAGCTGCCCCCCGCTTATTTACCAATGTAAATTCCTGAATTTCACTGCATCAAAGAGCGAAATGGAACTTATCACAAGGAGAGTAATCGAAGAACTCGAAGGCAGCAACGATGCCCATCTTGACGAATACGCTACCACAGGAAGCCCCAGATACGAGGCAATGGTGGAAAAGATAAGGGAACAGCTCAAAATCACATCATTGAAATTTAGTTCTATTGAAAACGTCATTCAGTCGATTGGATTGCCTAAATGTAAAGTTTGCACCCATTGCTTTGACGGAAGTAGCTACGACTGAGTTGGTTTTTCGCTGAAAATGCGTAACTTTGCAATCTGAAAGAAAATTATCACTAAAAGATTTAAATATGAGTCTAAACATTGTTGTGCTCGCAAAGCAGGTGCCTGACACCCGAAATGTGGGCAAAGATGCAATGAAAGAGGATGGCACTATCAACCGTGCCGCACTTCCAGCCATCTTTAACCCCGAGGACCTTAACGCACTTGAGCAGGCGCTCCGCATCAAGGATGCTAACCCCGGTTCTACTGTAACTGTCCTCACTATGGGACTCCCCAGGGCAAGCGAGGTTATCCGTGAAGCTATTTTCCGTGGAGCTGACGGCGGCATCGTACTTACCGACAGGGTTCTTGGTGGAGCTGATACACTCGCGACCTCTTATTCACTTGCCCAGGCTGTCAAGAAAATCGGCAAAGTTGACATTATCCTTGGCGGACGTCAGGCTATTGACGGCGACACCGCGCAGGTTGGTCCCCAGATTGCTGAGAAGCTTGGAATACCTCAGGTAACATACGCCGAGGAGATCCTTGACATCAAGGACGGTAAAGTGACTGTAAAGCGCCGTCTTGAAAATGGAGTTGAAACCGTAAAGGCTCCCCTCCCCTGCGTTGTAACTGTAAACGGTTCTGCTGCTGAATGCCGTCCCAGAAACGCCATGCGCGTAATGAAATACAAGCATGCAACCTCCCCCTCTGGAGTAGCTGCACTCAGCGAGAGCGCTAAGGAAATCTATGCACGCCGTCCCGAGCTGCACATACAGGAATGGAGCGCAGCAGATGTTGAAGCAGATCCTGAACAGATAGGCATGCCCGGTTCACCCACTAAGGTGAAAAATATTGTAAATGTTGTATTCACCGCTAAGGAAAACCTTCGGCTTGAGGATAACGATGAAGCCATCGAAAACCTCGTTAAGGAACTCCTTGCTAACCATACTATCGGCTAATCGCCTCATCATTTAACAAGCATCATTATGAGCGACAAAAACAATCTTATAGTATATTGTGAGTATGAGGACGGCAAAATCGCCGATGTGAGCCTCGAGCTCCTCACAAAAGGACGCCAGCTCGCCAATACCCTCGGGGTTAAACTCGAAGCTGTGGTTATCGGCGACAACCTCAAGGATATTGAAAAAGAAATTATCCAGTACGGTGCTGACACTGTTTACAAAGTTGAGGACAAAAAGCTCTATCCTTACACTTCAAATCCACATGCTGCAGTGCTTATTAACCTTTTCAAGGAAATTGAGCCGCAGATTTGCCTTATGGGTGCAACTTGCATCGGTCGAGACCTCGGTCCCAGAGTGTCATCATGCCTCCACAGCGGACTCACCGCTGACTGCACAGCACTTGAAATCGGCAACCACAAAGACCCCAAAACCGGCAAAGAGTACGAAAACCTCCTTTACCAGATCCGTCCCGCATTCGGCGGCAATATCGTTGCTACTATCGTGAATCCTGAATGCCGTCCCCAGATGGCGACTGTCCGCGAGGGTGTCATGAAAAAACAGATTCACGACAAGAATCATAAAGGCAAAGTTGTAAACCTTGATGTTAAGAAATATGTGAAGCCCGAGGATTTCGTTGTTGAAATCATCGACCGTCACATTGAAAAATCAAAAGTAAACATCAAGAACTCACCTATCATTGTTGCCGGAGGTTACGGAATGGGTTCTAAAGAAAATTTCGACCTTCTTTTTGAACTTGCTGATACTCTCGGTGCTGAGGTTGGAGCAAGCCGTGCTGCCGTTGATGCCGGATTCACCGAACATGACCGCCAGATTGGTCAGACCGGCGTGACTGTACGCCCCAAACTCTACATTGCCTGCGGTATCTCAGGTCAGATTCAGCATATCGCCGGAATGCAGGATAGCGCTATGATTATCTCTATCAACAATGATCCCAATGCGCCTATCAACGACATTGCCGACTATGTTATCACCGGTAACGCCGAAGATGTTATTCCCAAGCTCATCAAGTATTACAAGAAAAACTCCAAGTAATATCGGGCGATTCGGAAAATTAACAAAATCAAAGAAGCAAAATGGCTAATTTTTATACAGACAACCCAGATCTTAAGCATCATCTTTCTCATCCCCTGATGCAGAAGATCGTTGAGCTCAAGGAGCGCAACTACACCGATGCCGAAAAATTCGACTATGCACCGGTTAACTTTGAGGACGCTATGGACTCATACGACAAAGTCCTTGAAATAGTCGGAGACATCTGCGGCGGTAAAATCGCAGAAAATGCTGAAGGAGTTGACCACGATGGTCCCAAGGTGGAAAATGGTCGTGTAACTTATGCTCCCGGCACCCAGGAGAACCTCGAACTTTGCAGAAAAGCTGGTCTTATGGGCATGGCTATGCCTCGCCGCCTCGGTGGACTTAACTTCCCCATCACCCCTTATATCATGGCTGCGGATATCGTTAGCCGTGCAGATACCGGTTTTGAGAATCTTTGGGGATTGCAGGACTGCGCCGAGACTATCTATGAGTTTGCTGACGAAGACCAGAAGCAGAGATATATCCCCCGCGTTTGCCAGGGTGAAACAATGTCAATGGACCTTACAGAACCAGATGCTGGCTCTGACCTCCAGAGTGTTATGCTCAAAGCTACACAGAAAGAGGACGGCACATGGGTGCTCAATGGCGTAAAACGCTTCATCACAAATGGCGACAGTGACATCCACCTCGTGCTTGCACGTTCTGAGGAAGGCACAAAAGACGGTCGTGGTCTTTCAATGTTCATCTATGACAAGCGTAACGGCGGAGTTGATGTTCGCCGCATCGAAAACAAGATGGGTATCAAAGGCTCCCCCACATGCGAACTCACATATAAGAACGCACCCGCGGAACTCTGCGGACAGCGCCGACTCGGTCTTATCAAGTATGTGATGGCTCTTATGAACGGCGCACGCCTCGGCATCGCTGCTCAGAGTGTTGGTGTTAGCGAAAGGGCTTATCGTGAAGCACTCGCTTATGCTAAGGACAGGAAGCAGTTCGGCAAAGCAATCATTGAGTTCCCCGCAGTATATGAAATGCTTGCTGTAATGAAAGCAAAACTTGATGCTTCACGAGCGCTTCTCTATGAAACATCACGCTTTGTTGACATCTACAAAATATATGATGACATTGCAAAAGAGCGCACCCTCACACCCGAGGAAAGAAAAGAAGCTAAGATGTACAGCAAACTTGCTGACGCTTGCACTCCTCTGGTAAAAGGTATGGGTAGTGAATATTGCAACCAGAATACCTACGACTGTATCCAGATTCACGGTGGTAGCGGATTCATGAAAGATTATGCTTGTGAACGCATCTACCGCGATGCACGTATCACATCTATCTATGAAGGTACAACCCAGCTCCAGGTTGTTGCGGCTATCCGCCACGTCACCACTGGTACCTACCTCAACATGATTCGTGATTACGAAGCACAGGCAGTTAAGCCCGAGCTCCAGTGGATTCATGATGCACTCGTTGCAATGACTGCACGCTATGAAGAATCTGTCAAGACTGTAACAGAGGCAAACGACAACGCTTACTCTGACTTCATGGCACGCCGCCTCGTTGAAATGGCTGGTGTTATCATCATGAGCTACCTCCTTCTCGGCGATGCTACACGCAACGATTCTTTCACACACTCTGCTGAAGTGTATGCGAAACTCGCACAGGCTGAAGTTACAAAACATGCTGACTTCATCGCCAACTTCAAGCCCGAACAGATTGACGCCTACAAAGCGTAAGGATAACAAACTATAATAAATATGACCTGGCAACGTTATATTGTCAGGTCATATTATTTATATGGATAAACCGGTACTTGTAAACTTGCCTGAATTTCTTGACAATCGAGGTGCCCTCACCTATGTCGAGGAGGGAAAACATATTCCTTTCAAAATAGATTCGGTTTACAAGATGCCATTGGAAAGCTCAAAGATAACCGTGCCCGCAGACGCATTCATTCTTGTTCCGGGTGAGAAACAAGGATATATTGTGCCACCAGGATATCAATTTGATATGTATGGCTACGGGAATGAAATCATTATCCTCTCAGCAGCCCCGGTCGATGAGTTGGAAGAAAAAAAATTGAAAACGCCTTTCCGCATCCGCAGGGTCTACTTCATCACAGATATTCCTCAGAAACAGACTCGCGGTAGCCATGCACACCGCATGACGGCACAAACAATATTCGCGGTAAAAGGGGCTTTTTCGGTGACATCTGATAATGGAGGGAAGATAAAAACGGAAATTCTTGTTCCGGACAGTAAACCTGTCAATATAGAAGCCGGCATCTGGCACACACTGGATAATTTTACACCGGACGCTATATGCATGGTTCTTGCATCCGAACTTTATTCTGACGAAGACTATATTCGCGATTATGATGAATTTGTTGATTTTCGTAATATGACTATGTGCAATGATTAAATTTCTTGATTTAAAAAAAATCAATGAGTTGCACGCCGGTGAAATCAACGAGGCAATAAAAAGTGTAATCTCCTCCGGGCAATACTTGTTTGGAGAAGAAACCGCTCGGTTTGAGAAAAACTATGCGGCTTATATTGGCACCACATACAGCATTGGATGTGGGAATGGGCTTGACGCGCTATATCTCATCCTGCGTGGATATATTGAGCTTGGAGTTCTGTCGCATGGTGACGAAGTGATTGTTCCGGCAAATACTTATATTGCCTCAATCATCTCGATAACCCAAGCCGGACTTGTTCCTGTTTTAGTCGAGCCAGATATTGACACCTTGCAGATTAATCCGGTTAAGATTAAGGAAGCTATCACTCAACGCACAAAAGCTCTAATGATTGTGCACCTTTACGGACGATGCGCATATTCACCCGATATTTCAGAAATTTGCGATGCTTGCAATCTTATACTTATAGAGGACAATGCACAGGCTCACGGATGCTGCTATGAAGGCAGACGTACTGGAAGCCTTGGCAATGCGGCTGCCCATAGTTTCTATCCCGGGAAAAATATGGGTGCGCTTGGTGATGGAGGAGCAGTCACGACCAACGATAGGCTACTAGCGCAAACCATACGCGCGCTTGCCAATTATGGATCTGAGAAAAAATACCTCTTTAGTTTTGTCGGAAGGAATTCACGTCTTGATGAAATACAAGCTGCGGTACTCAACATAAAATTAAAATACCTCGACTCTGAAAATGCCAGGCGTGCGCAAATTGCCGGTATGTATGCGTCCGGAATAAAAAATCCTGCTGTCACTTTGCCTAAAGCAATGCCGCATGGTCAAAATGTTTTCCACATTTTCCCGATACTGGCTGAGAACCGCGATTCACTCCAAAAATATCTATATAGCAACGGAGTTGAAACCATTATCCACTACCCTGTCCCTCCACACAAGCAAAAGTGCTACCCGCAATGGAATGATTGCTCTTTCCCTGTCACTGAATATATTCATTCTCTGGAACTCTCTTTGCCAATCTCACCGGTTCTGACCGATGATGAAGCACATAAAATCGTCTCGGTTATTAACCGCTGGAATCCCAATCTATAAATGGAAGAGCCGATTGACAATAGTGAAAAGAGCATCCTCAAAGGCATTTCATTATTTGGCGGTGTCCAGGTAATCCAGATGATTGTATCCGTCATCAGGGGGAAATTCGTTGCAATGATTCTTGGACCGGAAGGAATGGGCATAAATACCCTTTTCTCCTCTGCGCAGAGCACAATATATGTATTTGGTTCGCTTGGATTGAATCTTGCTATTGTAAAAGAAATTTCCTCAAGCCGGGATAATCCGACACAATTGTCTGCCACAGCGGCAATAGCACTGCGCCTGATTTTTTGGAGTTCAATATTTGGAGCGCTTGTATGCTTTTTGCTTGCTCCGGTGCTTAGCCGCGTTACATTCGGCAGTTATGCGCAGACCGTGCCGTTCATGTTTCTATCCATCTCACTCTTCTTCTCCATTGCTGCTGCCGGCAAACTCTCTATACTCCAGGGATTGCATCAGGTAAAAAAACTCTCACGTGCCTCTCTTGTAGGAGCACTCACCGGATTACTCATAGGAGTCCCTCTATATTATTTCCTCGGGGTAAAAGGCATTGTTCCGGCAATTATCTGTGTCACAGCGGCAATGTACTTTTTCTATTCATTCACCCTTCAGCGATGCAAATTGCCGCTTCAAAAACCTGTTTCTTTCTCTTCCCACAAGCCATTGGTGAAAAAAATACTGTCTATCGGATTTATCCTTGTCCTCGGCAACCTTGTCACCACTTCGGTTACATATATCATTAATCTTTTTATCCGCACTTTCGGTGATGTTGAGAATGTTGGATACTTTCAGGCTGCAAACTCCATCACCATGCAATACCTCGGAATGGTTTTCGCAGCTATGGCGGTAGACTACTTGCCAAGGCTTACAAGAAAAATTGAAGATAACCGATATGTCACCGAGCTCGCAAACCGGCAGATCACTGTTCTTGCTTACATTGTTGCTCCGCTTGTAACAGGTCTTATTCTCTCTGCACCGCTGCTTATTCGGCTCCTGCTCACCAAAGAATTTGAAAATATCACTGAACTTATAAGATGGATGGGACTTGGCGTTATGTTTAAGGCTATCAACTATCCTCTCGGTTATATTACATTCGCAAAGGACAATAAAAAGGTGTATATCTGGACTGAAGTCGTTTTCTACAATATAGTCAATCTATTGTTATCCTGCTGCGCATATTACTACTGGGGTCTGATAGGACTCGGCGTTGCTGTTATTGCCGACGGTATTATCGGCATAGCCACAGACTGCATCATAGACCGGAAATTATATTCATTCCGGTTAAACAGCTCCACTGTCACGAGTATCATTACTACATCTATACTTACAATTGCTGCTTTTGGAGCTTCCTTCCTGCCCACTGTGCCTGCATATACACTAATGTCCCTCATTTTTATAACCTCATTGGCTGTTTCAATCAGGAAAATAAAATCATTCCTCGCTCCAAAGCGTTAATATTTGTCAAATAAAAGCGCTGCTGTATCCCATTATCCACCGATATTATACCTTTGTATAATAAACTATCTGCCGATGAAAGGAATCGTACTTGCCGGTGGGTCCGGCACACGCCTATACCCTATTACAAAGGGAGTCAGTAAACAGCTCTTGCCTATTTACGACAAGCCTATGGTTTATTATCCGATTTCCATACTGATGCTTGCCGGAATCAGGGAAATTCTCATTATTTCCACGCCACAGGATCTGCCGGGCTTCAAAAGGTTGCTGGGTGACGGAAGCGATTACGGTGTAAAATTCACTTACGCCGAGCAACCGAGTCCTGACGGGCTTGCCCAGGCATTTATTATCGGCAGGGATTTTATAGGAGATGACAACGTTTGTCTGGTGCTTGGGGACAATATCTTCCACGGGGCAGGATTTTCCCAGATGCTGAAAGGAGCCGTTGAAGATGCGGAGAAAAATTCAAAAGCAACAGTATTCGGATATTGGGTGGATGACCCGGAGCGTTATGGTGTTGCGGAATTTGACAATAACGGAAATTGCCTGTCTATCGAAGAGAAACCGGAACACCCGAAATCCAACTATGCGGTCGTCGGACTGTATTTTTATCCAAACAAGGTTGTTGAAATAGCGCATAATATAAAACCATCTGCAAGAGGTGAACTGGAAATCACAACAGTAAACCAGGAATTCCTGAAAGACGGCGAACTAAAAGTACAGACTCTGCCAAGAGGATTTGCATGGCTTGACACTGGTACACATGACTCCCTTGCCGAGGCATCTATTTATGTTGAAGTCATTGAAAAACGCCAGGGGCTCAAGATAGCCTGCCTTGAAGGGATTGCATACCGTCAGGGATGGATTTCCGCAGAAAAGATGCGGGAACTGGCAAAACCAATGCTCAAGAACCAATATGGCAAATACCTCATCAAGGTGGTTGAGGAGATTGACCGCACAGGTTTTAAAAATCTCGAGTGACTATGAACGTTATCCATACCGATATACCTGATGTGGTCATAATAGAACCACGTATTTTCAATGATGCCAGAGGCTACTTTTTTGAGAGTTATTCCAAGCGGGAATTTGACGAGAAAGTGCGTCCGGTGGATTTTGTACAGGATAATGAGAGCTGTTCGGCAAAAGGTGTGCTTCGCGGACTTCATTTCCAGCGTCCCCCTTTTACGCAATCAAAACTTGTCAGATGCGTTAAAGGCGCGGTACTTGATGTTGCCGTTGATATTCGCAAAAATTCCCCGACATTTGGCAAACACGTAGCGGTTGAACTCACTGAAGACAACCATCTTGCTCTTTTTGTGCCAAGAGGATTCGCACATGGATTCTCTGTGCTTAGCGAAATTGCTGTGTTTCAATACAAATGCGATAACTTCTACCATCCGGAAGCGGACGGAGGAATATCTATCCTTGATACTTCACTCGGCATTGACTGGAAAGTATCGTATGAAGATGCAATCCTTTCCGAAAAAGACAAGCATCATCCGATGTTTGCCGAGTTTGATACACCTTTTGATTTTAAAATTGATCTTTATAAGAAATGAGAATACTCGTTACTGGCGGGGATGGACAGCTTGGCACCTGCCTCAAAATAGCATCTGAAAATTCTAAAAACAACTATATATTTACCGATGTCGATGACATTGACATTACCGATCCCGAAGCAGTTGCGCTCGGAGTAGGATGCAACGATTTTGACCTGATTGTTAACTGTGCTGCATATACCAACGTGGATAAAGCTGAAGAGCAACCTGAGTTTGCTGAAAAGCTTAACGTAGAAGCAGTTGGGTATCTTGCTAAAGCTGCCAAGGACAACAATTGCACGCTGATTCAAATATCCACCGATTATGTTTTTGGTGGCAATCAAGGAAATACTCCCAGAAATGAGGATGAACCAACCAATCCCACAGGAGTTTACGGCTTGACAAAGCTGCGCGGAGAACAAAAAATTGCTGACTCCGGTTGCAAAGCCATCATTATACGCACAGCTTGGTTATATTCAGAGTTTGGCAAAAATTTTGTCAAGACTATGCTAAATCTTACAGCAACAAAGCCGGAACTGAAAGTTGTCGTTGACCAGACAGGGACACCGACCTATGCACGCGACCTTGCATCTGCCATCGTAGATATTATTGACAACAATAAATACCCCGGAAATGAAGGCACTTACCACTACTCGGATGAAGGTGTGTGCTCATGGTTCGATTTCGCCAAGGAAATTGCTGAACTGTCAGGTCATACTGGATGTAAAATCGAACCGTGCCGGTCGAGCGAATATCCCTCGCCTGTAGTGCGACCTTCCTACTCGGTGCTTGACAAAACCAAATTCAAAGACACTTTCCATATCGCGATCCCATATTGGAAAGATTCACTTAAAACATGTATTAAAAACCTGACCGGAAAATGAAAAAAAACATACTCATCACAGGTGGAGCCGGATTTATCGGCAGCCATGTTGTCCGGCTTTTTGTAAACAAATACCCAGAATACAATATTGTCAACCTTGACAAACTCACATACGCCGGAAATCTCGCAAACTTAAAAGACATTGAGGACAAACCAAACTACACGTTTGTAAAAGCGGATATTGCCGACCTCGACGAAATGCGCCGTATAGTCAAAGAACATAAGGTTACCGGAATTATTCATCTCGCGGCTGAAAGCCATGTTGACCGATCCATAAAAGACCCGTTCACATTTGCACGCACAAATGTGATGGGCACCCTCGCGCTATTACAGGCGGCAAAAGAATATTGGGAAAGCCTGCCGGAAAAATATGACGGCAAACTTTTTTACCATATCTCTACCGATGAAGTTTACGGTGCCCTTGAACTGACTCACCCGGAAGGTGTGGAATCGCCTTTCACCACCACTGCATCCTCATCGGAACATCATCTTGCATTCGGCACTGACTTCTTCCTTGAAACGACAAAATACAATCCCCACTCTCCTTATTCCGCATCAAAAGCAAGCTCCGACCATTTTGTCAGGGCTTACCATGACACATACGGAATGCCTACCTTAGTGACCAACTGCTCAAATAACTACGGTCCTTACCAGTTCCCTGAGAAGTTAATTCCTCTATTTATAAATAATATCCGCAACCGCAAACCATTGCCTGTATATGGCAAGGGAGAGAATGTGCGCGACTGGCTCTTTGTTGAGGACCATGCCCGCGCAATAGATCTTATCTTCCACAAAGGAAAAGTAGCCGACACATATAATATAGGCGGATTCAACGAATGGAAAAACATTGACTTGATAAAGGTGATAATCAAGACAGTAGACCGTCTCCTCGGTAATCCCGACGGATACTCAGACGAATTGATAACATACGTTACCGACCGAGCCGGACATGACCTACGCTATGCAATAGACTCACGCAAGCTCCAGAAAGAACTCGGCTGGGAACCCTCGCTTCAATTTGAAGAAGGCATTGAAAAAACTGTCCGGTGGTACCTTGATAATCAGGAGTGGATGGACAACATCACCTCCGGAGACTATGAAAAGTACTACGATGACATGTACAAAAACCGATAATTCCAGTCCCCTTCTCTAATTTTACGCCTTATCAAATTCATGCAGTGCAATTCTCCGCGCTGCATGAATTTTATTTGCCGGTTACGGCGAGACGGCGACCTTTTGACAGTCGCCTTGCACCGTTAACACTCACATCTGCACGATAAATGTAAATGCCTCGCGTGACTCTATGTCCAGCCAGGTCATGCAAGTTCCAGGTAATTGGCGCGGAGGTGAACATATCGCTGCGATCCGTCACTGTCTTGCTCCATACAAGGCTACCCATGAGGTTGTAAACGCTCAAGGTGACCGTTAGAATTTCATCCGGACGATTATGGTTTATATAGAAGTTTGCTTCAATTGATGCAGGATTGGCGTCTGTGTACACATCATAAATCTCCGGCTCGGCAAGAGGGTCAACAATAAAGTTTATAGTTGCCTCAGTGCTGTTGCCGGACGTATCAAATACCCTTAAAGACAGGTCGTGTTTTCCTTCGGAGAGAGATGAAAGCGGATAAGCAATAATGCCACCCGGAGTGCCGTCAGCATAGGGTGTGAAATAATTAGCCACATTGCCAAGAGTTGTAACTCCGTCCAGCTTCAAGGTCATAGCCCTGCCTATTCCTGCCGTAGAAAGGTTTACCGCGATATTATCGCTGACCTCAGCAAAAACTACCGGAGATTCATTAACCCTGTCGCCGTCGACGAATGAGGGATGATTGATGTAAAATTTGGATATGACCGGAGGAATAGTATCTTCCGGTGCATTCTCATCAGAGCCAAACACATAAAAGTCGTTGAATGTGCCAACAGCATCACTACCTGATATCGAGCGGGCATTAAGGCTCATAAGTGCATTCCGGTAATTATCGGCAAGTTCCGCCGGCATTGCTATGCGGATATCGAAATCGCCCGCAATAACGGAGTCGCGTCCGGAGAACAGTCTTTCGCCATGCTCATCAACCACAATCGACAGACCGCTCGTATTGTCAATATTCCTACCAATAGTCGTAACGCTTGTTTCTGCATCGTAAAGTGTGAGCTGCACAGTACCGTCGAAATCTTTCACAGGCTTGCCCTCCGCATTTTCAATCCTTCCTTTTACATGCACATTCTCACGACCACTTAGCACAATGTCCTCAACCACGCTATTCACATCCAATCCGTTAATCTCAGTAACAGCAGCATGATAGCTCCCTGATGCAACCCTCATTGCAGGATCACCCATGAGCGCATACCTCAGTTTATTGGTATTTGACGTGCCTGCCTGAGCCCCAAGACGATTCTTTGCATTTCGCAATATATCTCCGATAGCCAATGGCTTACCATCGGAATCAGTTGCAAACGCCTCACGCCCTAATGCACGGCTCATCAAAGAGTTTTCTGAAATAAAAACAGGACGCGTGGCGGTAATCGCAGCAATGACTCCACCTTTAGGGCGAAAAAACATTTTTTCAGCACCGCTCTGCTCAAATCCATCCCACTGCATGAAAAAACAGGTTGCGCCAAAAAACACCGGAAGATAGCGATTTGACATTGCATTAATGTCATTAAGCGTCAGAATGCCTTGTCCGGTAAGATAATACTTGTTTGCATGCCCGGTGTAGCTCCACCACGACGCACCGGAATCCAGCAGGCGGTGCAGCTTCTCGCGCCCTTCCTCACAGACGCCGCCAACAAGCGGATAAGCGTCAATATACACTTTGTCATACACCATATTGCGTCCAAGCGGATTGCCTTTCATCGCCTCAACAAGTTCATCTGCCTGAGTCATGTGTATCGCCCGGTCACCGTCATCTGCGGTCATAATCACCCGGTTGTGCCACTCTCCGGCTGGGGGTGCCGTTACATAGCCTAACAGTTTGTCAACATAAGCCTGCGCCTCCTCCCTGTTACGCGCCGGAATACGCCCGACAGCTATGCAATATTTGTCTGCGCCAGGACGCACACCGCTATTGTCCTCCAGAAAAGCGAAATAATCATCTGTGGTAAAAGAAACTGTTTCAGAAAGGCTCTCAGGCGACTGCCACACAGGCATAACAGGCTCAACCATTGCCGCCCCTCCGGGTGTAACGCCTCGGATATCAAATGTGCCGCGTCCTAAAAAAAGCGCATAGCGCAGTTTCACATTTCCATCCGCTCCCCGGTCATAAAGCATTTTGAGGAAACGCCTGAACGCACCGGGATCAGTTGCACCTGAGCCAAATTCATTAAAAATATCCTGCTGCATCACAACCTCCACCTTCATGCCGTCGCACTTTGCATGCAATTCAGCAATCTGACGCGCCATTGCAGCAAATTCAGGCACGGTGATAATGACCATATCCGGGGTTTGGAGCGAATGAATATCCTGGTTTTGCACAATACCTTCGTCAACAACTGACGGTAGTTTAGCCCCGCTATTCCATGCAGCATAATTGCGTTGCCCGGTGTAATCATTAATCCAGTAAACCGCAGCTCCATCTCCTTTCACAGACATACGGATGATACTCAGAGGATTCGTCACATCCCAGACACGGGTAGATTCATCAGCACCCCCAAGTGCAACAGCTGTTGAGGGAACACTGAACGATGCGATGCCATCGTTCAGCTTTAAATGCCGGAGATAGTTTATGCTGATAGCATCAAGATTTGCCGCACTCAGATTAGTTCCGCCGCTAAAGGCAAGCCTGAGGGTAAACTGTTCCCCTTTCAATGGAAATTCTTTTTCTACACTCCCGACTACACCATAATCTGCTCCCGGGGTTGCATTAAGGGCGACTGAAACGCTCTCGCCATTGGCGGTCAGGGAATAGCTTGTCCTTGATGCCGAACGTGACGCAACGGCAGCATATACCCATGCGTCTGTACCATCCACAGCATCTTTAAGCGCAAAAGGGAAATCCTGAACGGTTGTAAAACGGAAATCCTCACCGAAAAAACTTGTTCCGGTATTGCCATAACTGACCCTGTCAACCTCGTGATGCACCAATGCGGTATAGGTTGTCAAGGCATCTTCCGCCATCTCTCCCCTTCCTTCCATAGGAATTTCCCTAACCGGAGAGCCCTCGCCTATAAAATAGTAACCCTTTGATGTGTATGGATTAAGGGAACCAATAACATGTCCCGCCTCATCTTTTGCTACCATCTGCGGTCCTACCGCATAGAAATATATGCCGTCTGGAGTGTACTCGCACTGCACCTCCGGCAGATCATCTATATAAGTAGATGCCGAAAGAAGGTCCGGAATACCGGCTGCGCCATATCCTGCAACAATAACCTTTGCCGGGTCGTTGAATCCCCAGGACTTAAGCTGCGCCTTGCTGATAAAATGCATGCCGGACTCGCTCACGCTGACCCTGCGCCATTTACCTGAGGCTAAACGCGATGATGCAGCATAACCGGACAGGTCAAGCGCATTTGCAGCAATAGCCGTAATTAAAAATATAAGGATATGTATTTGCCTGTTAACAGTATTCCAAGTCATTGCATTATCCTAACGAATACATAACCCTATTATTGCACTGCGATTTGCATCGGGGTTGAAAATTCGCGCCATAACGAGTCATTACCGGTGAAAAGGTTCAAATCCACAAGTCGCTCAACCCCTTTCAGCTTGCCACGATGAGAATATTGCCACAACACGCAGCCATATTTGTCATCAATGTCAGTGAAAGAACAAAGCCATAGGGGATATTTTTCCAGACGGTTGCGGTAATAACGGGCATAACCGTCCTTATTAGTATAAATAAGCACCTTATACCCCTGTTCTTCAAGCATATCTGCCATTACCTCAACCTGCCTGGCAATTGAATCTGTTTTTACTCCAGAAGGATTTGTCCAATCCTCAATATCTATTGCCACCGGCAAATCAAGCTTCTTGCCTCTCAGGGAATTGATCACATTAAGAGCCTGCATATATCCGGGTGTGTCAAAACGGAAAAAATGATAAACCCCTACTTTCAATCCTGCGCCGGTTGCCTTACGGTAATTGGAATGGAATTTCTGGTCTTTGAAATCCGTGCCCTCTGTACTTTTTATATATGCGAACTCAATTCCTTGGCTTGCAAGCATATTGAAGTCTATCTCACCATTATGCGAAGACACGTCAACACCTTTGACCTGATAATTGTCAATGCTTTGAGGGAGCACTGTTTCTCCCCTGCCCGTCACCACAATATAAAAGATATATACCGCGATACCGATAAAAAGAACGACAGAAAAATATGTGATTACCTTCTGCATAACACAAAGATAACACAAATAATCCATATAACAAAGAAACACACCGTCAACAATAGGATGCCCGTTCCTTCAACCGGGTGAGGTACTTCATATGTCACTCATAGGTTATGGTGCCGGAAACTGGAACCAGATAGTGATACTGGATAACAAGCTCCAAAATTTAAAAAAAATATTTTGCCTATAATATCACGATAACATCGCATCTCCGATGCTCTGATTGGTTGGAGGATTGCGTCCTC
>DAAJ01000057.1:46451-46704 GCA_001701115.1 Bacteroidales bacterium GP2 | reverse complement strand
TGCGTCCTAGCCGATAGACGAATGGGCCCGCTATGAGTTATGGCGGCAGCCTCTTTTACTTGCCGAGCTTGTTGATATGACGAGCAAGCTTGCTCTTGAGGTTAGAGGCTTTGTTTTTTGAGATAGTCTTTTTAGCAGCGAGCTTGTCAAGCATCTTGGTAATCTTAACAAAAGCTTCTGCAGCAGCAGTAGCGTCGGTCATCTTGCGAAGATTGCGCACGGCATTGCGGGCAGTCTTGGCATAGTAGCGGTT
>DAAJ01000057.1:18372-46314 GCA_001701115.1 Bacteroidales bacterium GP2 | reverse complement strand
GCGTCCTAGCCGATAGACGAATGGGCCTTCACAAAAGCGAGTGCAAATATAGGCACTTTTTTTTACTCGTGCAAAATTTTATGGAAAAACAGTTAAATTTTTCCGGAAAAGGTTGAAAATATCCTCCCTTCTCCGGAAAAATTATGCTATTACCATATTACAACACGCTCCTCAACGGGTCGCCACATGTTGTCACCATCCTTTATCGAGAAGGCTTCAAAGAAAGGCTGGAGGTTGCGGAGAGTAACATTCACGCGGTTTGAACCGAGAGAATGAACGTCGCCCTGGGTAAGAGAGCGCATCTCTGCCTCACGGATATTCTGCGCCCAAAGGTTTGCATAGTTGAGATAGAATACCTGCATTGGAGTAAAACCGTCGATTTTCACCTCTTCTATGTTAACACCTTTCTTTTTCTGTGAATCAAGGAATGCTGTAAGCGCCACGCGGAGACCACCCTGGTCTGCAATGTTCTCACCGAGAGTGTACTGACCGTTAGCGTTAAGACCGGGAAGCACCTCAACAGCATTGAACTGCTCCACAAGCCCGTTTGCAAGCGCCTGGAAAGCCGCACCGTCCTCGGGGGTCCACCATTCGGTCATATTGCCGTCAGCGTCAAAATGGCGTCCCTGGTCATCAAACCCGTGAGTCATTTCGTGACCAATTACAACACCGATACCACCGTAGTTTTCAGCATCGCTTGCCTCCGGGTCAAAGAAAGGCGCCTGAAGGATAGCAGCAGGGAACACAATCTCGTTTGCAAGAGGATTATAATAGGCATTGACGGTCTGAGGTGTCATGCCCCACTCAGTGCGATCAACGGGTTTGCCCCATTTTGAGTATGACTCCTTCTGGTGCCACATGCTCACATTGTGCATGTTCTCATAATATGAGAGATTGGGATCGATAACGAGTGTTGAATAATCTTTCCATTTGTCGGGATATCCGATTTTCACAGTAAAGGCATTGAGCTTCTTGATAGCGTTGAGTTTTGTTTCATCGCTCATCCAGGTAAGATTGAGAATATGCTTGCCAAGCGCAGTGCGGAGGTTTTCAACGAGACCGAGCATATAATCCTTAGAGGACTGGGGGAAATATTTTTCAACATACAGCTGACCCACAGCTTCACCCATTGCCCCTTCGGTTGCGCCAAGCGCCCTCTTCCAGCGGGGACGCTGCTCCTGCACACCGCTCATCACTTTATTGAACTCAAATGCCGCGTCAGAGAAATCATCGCTAAGTGCACCTGCCGCCTGAGAAACATATTTCCAGAGGTAGTAATCCTTGATTTCGCGGGATGTGAGCTCGCCGAGAAGGTCATTGGCACGTTTAACTGACTTAATTTCAGTGACAATAACATTTTCCGGAGACTGGATACCCATTGTTTCCACAAAGAAACGGTCCCAGTTGATTGCGGGATACATCTCCTTAAGCTGCGCGAATGTGCGGGGATTATTCATTGCAAGGAGGTTGCGGCTCTCTTCTCTTGTAAATGCAGAATCAGCGAGCGCGGTCTCAACCTTCATGACATTGCGTACAATCCTCGCGGCATCTTTCTTGGAGTAACCGGCATTACGCATTTGGCGGTCAACGAGTTTTTTGAATGCCTCACGCACCTCTTTGTTACGCGCGTCATCTTTCAGGTAGTAGTCACGGTCACGGAGCGACATGCCGCCTCCACCGATATACATGGCGTACTGGGATGAGTTTGCAAGATCTTCCTGGATGCCTGCACTGAAGAAAGGACTTGCAAAATTTCCATGCATCCACATGAAAAGGTCTTCCATTCCGCTTTCAGGTGTTTCCTCAATTTTTTTGAGGTCTGCAAGGATGGGCTTAGCGCCTTCGGCATTCCTGCGGANNAGAGGTGCGTGAGGCATTCAAAAAACAAGGTTATAGATAGTTGAGACCTTGAATGCGACGCTCCCCGGTTCCGGATTAGAACTGCCGAGGTTAAGGACAATATCTTTCACTCTCTGCTCAGAGGAATCGCTGAGCACATTAAACTGTCCGTATCTCGCATATTCAGCAGTGAGGGGATGAGCCTTCTGCCATCCTTTGGTTACATGCTGGTAAAAATCAGTGCCTGCGGGCACAGTATTGTCAAAATTTTTCGGGTCAAGGCTTTTCAGGTGTTCCTGAGCAGAAGCCACGCCCGTTGCAGTAAGTGCCACTGCCATGACGAATGCAAATTTAGTTGTTTTCATTTTATAAGTAAGTTTTTTAATTTACTGTGGTTTAACGGCTGTGTACAGGCTGCACACTCCGAATGTAAATCTCCGGCACACGGCATTGCCAAGCCCAGCGTTTCTCATCATCTGAAGCATTTCTTCACCTTGCGGCACTGCTTCTATGCTTTTGGGCAGATAGGTATAGGCACTGGAGTCTTTTGAAATAATCCTGCCCACTGCCGGAATGACACACCTTGTATATATATTATAAAGTGGACGCACCAGCGAAGAGGTCGGAGTTGAAAGCTCAAGCACGGCAAGCATACCACCAGGACGGAGCACCCGCGCCATCTCCTCATACCCTTTCTGCAGGTTCTGGAAATTGCGCACTCCGTATGCCACAGTGACGGCGTCAAAGGTGGAATCAGCCATAGGCAAATCGAGGCAGTCCCCCTGCACAAGAGTTATTCGGGGAGCAAGCCCAGCATCTTCAATCTTGCGGCGTCCTATGCCGATCATATTATCCGACAAGTCTATTCCTGTGAGTTCTGACCCAGGAATAGTGCGGGCAATCTGGATAGCGACATCTCCCGTGCCGGTTGCCACATCAAGGATGTTTTTTGCGCCGTGGGCTGAAAGGGTTTTCACCATAGCCTTTCTCCATCGCTTATCCACTCCAAGCGTCATTGCACGGTTCATAAAATCATAGGCGGGGGCGATGTTGTCAAACATCTCCCTCACCTGTCCGGTTTTATCGCGCCGATCGCTATACGGGGTTATTTCCTCACAATCCACTTCCGGCGAATCAGAGGCTGAAATTTGCAAGGCAGTCAAGCACGTTCACCTCAATCCTGCGGTTGAGGTCGCTTTCGTCAGCTTTAACAAAAGGCTGTCCTGTAACTTTCTCGTAAAGCTCGATATATCGTGCCGACACGCTTTCACAAAATTCCGGTGTCATTTCAGGCACTTCCTGTCCGTGCCGTCCCATAAATCCATGGTCAATGAGCCACTGGCGCACAAATTCCTTGCTGAGCTGCTTCTGAGGCTCACCCTTTTCAAATCTTTCCTCGTAGCCTTCTGCATAAAAGTAACGAGAGGAATCAGGGGTGTGGATTTCGTCAATGAGGACCACTTTGCCGTCCAACTTGCCGAACTCATACTTTGTATCAACGAGGATAAGACCTTTTTCAGCAGCCATTTCAGTGCCGCGCTTAAAGAGCTTGCGTGTGTAGTCCTCCATAATGGCATAATCCTCTGCGCTCACAATGCCACGCGCAATAATCTCCTCCTTGGAAATATTCTCGTCGTGCCCTTCATCCGCCTTAGTTGTAGGAGTAATGATGGGTTCGGGGAACTTCTGGTTCTCTTTCATGCCTTCGGGAAGCGCCACTCCGCAGATAGAACGCACTCCAGCCTTGTAGTCACGCCACGCGCTGCCGGTGAGATAGCCGCGGATAATCATCTCTACCTTGAAACCATCAGCCTTGTAGCCCACTGTAACCATTGGGTCAGGAGTAGAAAGGCGCCAGTTAGGAACGATGTCTTCTGTAGCTTCGAGGAAATATGTAGCAATCTGGTTGAGTACCTGCCCTTTATAAGGAATACCTTCGGGGAGGATAACATCGAAAGCGGAGATTCTGTCAGTAGCTACCATGACAAGGATTTCATTGTCGATATCGTACACATCACGCACTTTGCCGTGATATACGCTTGTCTGGTTGGGGAATTTGTAGTCGGTTTTGACTAATGTGGTTGCCATAAAATTATGTGTAAAGTATTTTGAATGCGCGAATTTACTATTTTTTCTCCATAGCGCAAACTTTAGTTGCACCCTGTTCGTTATTCATACAGCCACGGAACGGATGCTCCGGGGATATTTTGGTATGAATATTTAAAATCATGTAATATGTATAAGAAATTAGCTTTTGCGCTGTGCGCCCTTGTATCTTTCTGTGGCTTCCAGAGCTGCGGCGATGATGACGATAATGTTCAGAAAGTAGACCCGGCATTTACCCAGGCACTTGCCAGTGTAAAACCAAATCTCAAATCAGTCAGCTGGGAGAAGAAAAACAATTATATCGTTGCTGAGGGCAGAGACGGCAAATATGATGTTGAAGTGTGGTTTACAACCGACGCCAAATGGGCAATGACTGAGACAGAATTCAACCAGGATGTCAACCAGTTGCCACAAGCGGTTGTGAATACCATCAAGGCAAGCAGCGAGTACGGCACATGGACTGTGGATGACATTGATTTCTATGAACGTCCTGACATTTCATTTTATGTAGTGGAACTCGAAAGCCCCGCCAGCAATGACATTTATGTTTACATAACCCCTGCCGGAAATGTGCTTAAAACTACACCTCGCAATGAGAACATTACTCCGGTGACCTCTTTCCTGACCCCCGGAGCATAACATATTAGAGGACAAACATATAAAATATATCCGGATGCCCGTCACAAGGCATCCGTTTTTTTCACCGTGCACGCAATTGCCAAAAAGCCACTGCCGCAGCCGCAGCGACGTTGAGGGAATCAACATTGTGCGACATAGGGATGCGCACAACATAGTCCGATGTGTCAATAACGTTGTCGGCAAGACCATCCCCTTCCGTGCCCATTATAATTGCAAGTTTCGGCTCCGCACACAACTTCGCGTCATCAATGCTCACTGATTTCTCGCGCAAAGCCATTGCTGCCGTCTTGAAACCGAGAGCCTGCAGTTGCTGCGGGTCATCAATCCACGCCCAAGGCACCAGAAACACAGACCCCATCGAAACTCTTATGGAACGTCGGTTTAGCGGGTCGCATGATGAAGGAGTTAGAAGCACCGCATCTATTCCAAGCGCAGCAGCACTACGGAAAATCGCGCCTATATTTGTGGTATCACAAACTCCGTCAATTACAACAACCCTTGAGGCACCGGCACAAATATCACCTACCGCTGGAGCAGATTGACGCTCAAAGGCGCAAAGCACACCCCGGGTTAGAGTATATCCAGTAAGTTTAGACAACAGGGACCTATCACCGGTATATACCGGAATATCACCACATCGCGAAATTATATCCTTTGCATCCCCTACGATATGCTTCCTTTCACACAAAATCGCAACAGGCTTATGCCCTGAGGATAGCGCGGTAGCTATGACCTTAGGGCTCTCAGCTATAAATATACCGTTGGAGGCATCTACACTCGCCCTCAACTGCGCTTCTGTCATAGAAGCAAACATTGCCAGACATGGATTGTCCAAGGATGCTATTTCGATTACCGGCATAGGATATCGCTGATTTCCGAAATAGCAGATGTGCAGGTCTGGTCCGGACGAACCGGCACCACTGTGACATATTCACGCTGCAACCAGTACTCATCGGTGTCCTCATTGTCCGGCTCACTGTTTACAAAGCGACCGGTAAGCCAGTAAAATGGATTTCCATGCGGATCCTTATACTCGGCATACTCCTCAGTCCAATATCCTCGTGCAGCATTCACTACCTTAAACCCCTTAGGAACGCATTGTGCGGGGATATTCACGTTAAGGCACACTTGCTCCGGAAGACCTTTTTCAAGAACCTTACGGGTGAAGTCTATTATATAAGGTGTGGTATGGGAAAAATCCGCTTCTATCGAATGATGCAGCAGGGAAAAGCCAACCGCAGGTATTCCCACCATGCATGCCTCCATCGCAGCGCCCATAGTGCCTGAATAAATCACGGAATTCCCGGAATTTGACCCATGGTTAACACCAGACAGCATAATATCAGGCTTACGGTCGACAACTGCATGGAGACCGAGCTTAACACAGTCCACAGGAGTACCACTCACGGAATAAACCTTTGCGCCGTCAATATCAGGGAACCTTTTTATGCGCAGAGGCGCGTCAACTGTTATTGCCGACGACATTCCCGAGTGAGGAGCCGATGGCGCTACCGCCACAACCTCTCCCATATCCTTTACACACTCGATGAGGTGACGCAGCCCCGGGGCTTCTACTCCATCGTCATTACTTATAAAAATGAGCGGCTTAACCTGTTTCATGCTTTAAAATGTTAAAAGTGCATCTACAAAAGTAGAAAAAATGTCCATTTTGCGCGGCTTATTTGTTTATCTTTGTAGAAACATAATCAAAATTTAATCATTTCAACTATGATCCAACGTATTCAAACCCTCTACCTGATTATCGCAATCGGTCTTATGGTTGCCTTTTTCTTCGTGCCTTTCGGCTACAGCATCGACACTGTAAAGTCATCCAATGCGGTAATGGAGCAAAGCCTCACCGGACTTAACCAGGGGCTTAGCCTGATTATCCCCGTATCATTGTCACTGCTCACAATGGCAATCGCAATCTTCTCGTTCAAGTCCCTTTCAGGACAGAAAGCGTTGATTGGTCTCTCTGCACTCCTTATCGGCGCATGCATCGGAGTCGTTATCTATTACCTTAGCGCAGGATACTCCGACACAAATCCCGACATTGCAATCCGTACCGTATGGGGTGGCGGCGGTCTGCTCCTTATTGCAGCTGAAATCGCCCTGTTTGGCGCTTACCGTGGTGTAAGCTCTGACCAGAAGCTCCTCCGCTCATACGACAGAATGCGCTGATTGCGTACCCATCTTACTCCCTGAAGTAAACTCGCTTGACGCGGGTTGAAACAGAAGTGAGAATCTCATACGGAATAGTGCCAAGGGCATCGGACAATTCCGAAACATGCACATTGTCACCAAAAATCTCTACACGGTCGCCGACTTCACAGTCGGCGTCTGTCACATCTACCATACAGGCATCCATACAAATATTGCCAATAGTGGGACAGCGGTGACCGTTAATCCACACTTTCATCACACCATTGCCGAGATGACGGTCTATTCCGTCAGCATACCCGACAGGCAATGTTGCGATACGTGACAAGCGGTCGACACATCCTTTATTGCCGTATCCTATTTTAGTTCCTGCCTGCCACTCCTTAATAGATATAATGACAGTGTGAAGCGATGACACCTGACGCAATGAATCCTCAGAACCGTCATTGAGCACCGGAATGCCGTAAAGACCAATGCCAAGGCGCACCATGTCATACTGGTATTGCGGGAAACGGATAATGCCTGCCGAGTTAAGGATATGGCGCATTATCCTGTGGTTAAATTCTTTTTCTATTGCAGCGCACCATTGGTCGAAAGTGGTGAGTTGCATAATCGTGTAGTCATTGAGATCCGGACAGTCCGCAGTAGCAAGATGACTGAACAGGGAAACAGGTTTCACCGCCTTTTGATGTTTCAGCAGCGAAATAAGTTCGGGGAGGTCAGCTCCGGTAAAGCCGAGGCGGTGCATACCTGTGTCGAGCTTGATGTGCACCGGATAGTCAACCATACCATATTTTTCACCTTCCGCAATTATCTCACGCAAAATCTCAAAACTGTATATTTCAGGCTCAAGGTTATATGCGAACAATGTCTTATAATTCACTACCCTCGGATTCAATACCATAATCGGCATTGTTATTCCTGCCTGTCGCAGACCGACACCCTCGTCCAGAACCGCTACGGCAAGATATGCCGCTCCCTGGCTCTGAAGCGTCTTTGCAAGCTCGTAGGACCCGGCACCGTAACCGGAAGCCTTTACCATGCAGATAATACCGGTTGTAGGACGAAGCATAGCACGGAAAGTATTGAAATTATGCACCATCGAGTCGAGGTTTACTTCAAGTACGGTTTCATGCTGGCGTGCTTCAAGCATTTCAGCGATAAGGTCAAAATGGAACTGTGCCGCACCTTTCACCAGAACAAGTTCACGTTCAAAATCACCTGCGCTCATCTCGGCAAGAAACGCCGAGGTTGAAGGGAAAAAGCGGCTATCTGCCGGGAAATACCGGCTATGACGGCTAATTTCCTCCCCTATGCCAATAACCCTTTCAACGCCCTTGTTTGCAAGGAGCGAAGCCACCTCACGATAAAGCTTTGACGGCTCAAGGGTTTCATGCATGACATCGCTGATTATAGCCGTTGTAGTCCTTGAGCGTGTACGGCGGCGAGCCATGAAATCAAGTGCTGGAGAGAGGGAATTTAGATCGGAGGTGTATGCATCGTAAATCACAAGGCAATTATTGACACCTTCCATAACCTGAATCCTTGTGCCTACAGGTGACAGAGCAGCCATTCGGGCTGCCGTAACATCTGCGGGGCGATTCAAGTACAGCATCACCGCAAGGCAGTGGATTGCATTCTGGATATCAGCCTCTGAAGTGAACGGTATTGTAACAGACCCATCCCTCCGTAAGTAGGAATAGTCAATGCGTGTGTTCTCACGATGACGCGTGATAGTTGAAATGAACAGAGGACGGTCACTGTCTACAGTAGACCATGCTATCTCTTTAGCAGGNNAGCAGGAATGCACGCTTCCGCTACCGCTTCGCTAATAACCGGATCATCCCCGCAGTAAATCACACAGTCACAATCACGGAACAAGATCGCCTTCTCACTGCATTTCACCCTGTCGGAAACAAATCCATCTGTATGCTCTGAGCCGATATTGGTTATTATTCCGATATTCGGCTTAATTATTGACTGGAGCGAAGTCATTTCATCAGGTAGGGATATTCCCGCCTCAAAAATACCGAGCGTGGTATCTTCATTCATCTCCCAAATAGAAAGAGGCACTCCTATCTGCGAATTATAGCTGCGGGGACTACGGACAATGTTGAAATCGTCTGCCAAAAGCTGGTAAAGCCATTCTTTGACCGTTGTCTTGCCACGGCTTCCGGTGATTCCAATAACAGGCGCATCAAAACGCTTGCGATGGGTACGGGCAATTGCCTGCAACGCACGGACAACATCACTTACAACAAATATATTCACATCCGAAACATCTTTCATGTCTTCCGGCACATACCTCGCTACAAAATTCCTCACTCCCCTATCGTATAGGTCCCGCATGTACCGGTGTCCGTCATTATTACGTGTTTCCAACGCGAAAAACAACGTGCGTTCAGGAAATGTAAGTGAGCGGCTGTCGGTAAGCAGCACTGTAATCTCAGCTTTAGGATTTACCGTTGCCGGAGTCTTGATAATTGCGGCGATTTCTTCAACTGTGTATATCATTGGGTGATGATTTTATTTATTCTTGTGGAAATTTCAGGAAATTCCGCAGCAATGTCAGCTGCAAGTTCCTTGTTTTTTATTGCAAACGCCTCATCCTTAGCACCTGTTATCGGACGATGATTGAATCTTGCAGCCAGACGCCTGCACCTGTTTGCTATCTCCATTGTCCTCTTGTCAAAAAAAGACTTTGAGAAAATTTCATATATGTAATCTACTGCAACTTCGCTCGGATGCTTCATGTCGGTTGCATAAAAGCGATAATCGCGCAGGTCATCCATTAAAATCTCATACGAGGGAAAATATATGGTTTTATTGCAGGAGTTACATACAGCATCGCAAGCAAGAAGGAGGGTTGATTTACTGAGAGTGCTGTTATGGAGCCCTTCACCTACATACCTGACAGGACTGACGGTAAGAATCACACGCATATTTGGATTCATCTGCCGCAAATGCCCGATTGCTGAGGAAATCATTGCCGTGCATTGTTCCACATCCAAATCCTCCTCTATAAATGTAGCCGCCGGGAATTTGTGGCAATTAGCCACTACACGCCGGGATTCTTTCAAACGGAAAACATGTCGCGTGCCAAAAGTAAGGATAGCCGTATCCACCAAAGCTATTTTTTTACGTAAATCACTAAGCATTCCATTAAGAGTGCCAAGAAATGATTTACGGTCTGACAAAGATGACGACAGTGACGAGTGGCAATCCCATGAATGAAGAAGACCATCCCGTTCCGTAATGTCATCCTCAGTAAAAAGCCTACCCTCTGCAATACGCTCGCAAGCTGCGTCAATGCTTGCAGGATTGTACAGGGTGCCGAAAGGATTTAATGTCACATCAAAGAAATCTTTTTCAAGTTTTGCACCTATGTTAGCTGCAAAACAACTGCCAAGAAGAAGCAGAGGGGTGGTATGGGAAAGGGTTCCCACATAACACAAAGGAGCGACCGGTGTTCTAAATTCTGCCATCACATTTGGGATTCAAAATCAGTTGAAGTCACTTTAAACTCGGTGCGACGGTTTATCTGATCTGCCGCCTCACGCTCCTCTTCGCCAAGGGTATTGACAAATTCCTCATCAAGAACCTGTCCCTCCTTGAACTGCGGGTAAAGCCGTGCTACTCTTTTTGTCACCTTCTTAGGCTGAGATTTGCCGTAACCTTTCCATTTAAGCCTTGCCGGCTGGATGCCTGCTGAGATAAGATAATCAACCACAGACTTTGCCCGGTTTTCAGATAAACGGTTATTATAAGCATCCGAACCAACTCTATCAGTGTGGGACGACATTTCTACAGTTATCGAAGGATTATCTTTCAGAATTTGGGCAAGCGAATCGAGTGCCGCTGCCGATTCAGGTCTAAGTGTCGCCTTATTGTAGTCGTAAAAAATATTTTCAACTACATTCGGCACAATCAGTGAAGCGAGCATGAAATTCACCTCATATTCTGCATCCTGTTCCACAGAATCGGTCATAAATTCCTGCTTTGCATTCAAATATCCTTTTGCACCCGCTTGCATAAGGTAACTCACCCCGCGCTCAAGGTCAAAAGAGAAAGTGCCGTCATCACGGCTCACGGCACGTCGGTTTGAGCCGTCACGTCCCACAATCCTTATCCTTGCCCCTGCAATGGGTTCTTCCTCAAAATCTGTAACAGTGCCACTGATGGTTATCTTCAAATCAGGCAATTCAAAAGAATAGATATGGTCATATCCCCTCGCATCACCCCTGCCGCTACTGAAAAAGCCAGCCTCTCTGCCCGGATAAAAAGTTATGCCGAAATCATCCGCAGCAGAATTTACCGGGACTCCCATATTTGTTACTTTCCATACTCCCGAGGGTGTGAGTACTGCTTTGAAAATATCAAGTCCGCCCATTCCCGGCAATCCGTCCGAAGAAAAATATATTATACTGTCACTGTAAGCATAAGGAAACATCTCCCTGCCGGCTGTGTTTACTGATGGTCCAAGATTTTCCGGCACAGCTCCGGATTTTGCGTTTAGGCGGATACGCCATATATCACTTTCACCATAAGTACCCGGACGGTCCGATGTAAAGTATAGGTATTGTCCAGAAGGATCAACTGAGGGATGCCCGTAATTATATACAGTATCTTCTATAAGGTCAAGATTTCTTGCAGCGCTCCATGATGCATCACTGCGCGATGACGTGACAATCTCTACTTTTGTATCAGCATCTGTCCGCCTTTTCGCTCTGGTCAGGTACATCACCCTGCCATCTGGAGAAAACGAGACTATTCCCTCGTCAGCATCTGTATTAAGCTCACCCTTTACCGGCTCGGGGCGTTGCCACTTTCCCTGCTCATCCTTGTTTACTTCCCACACATCTCCCCTCCTCATGCCGGTAACCTCACTACGTGTTGCTCCGGTAGCTTTTTCATTGGTGGTAGTAATATAAAGCCTGTCACCAAGCAACGCAGGTGCATAATCACTACGGCGGGAATTGAAAAGTTTTGCATTGGCGACTTTGTATCTCGTAGGATTACGGCGCAGTTCCTCCGCCAACACCACTCCCCTCAGTCCTGTCTTTGCAGACTCGTCGTCCGGCGCCATCATCAAATACTGACGGTATGCCTCTGCCGCTTCCCCATAACGTCCCTCCGCATGAAGCGCCTTGGCTATATGACGGTATAGCAGAGAATCCGGATAACCATAGCGGAGTGCATTTCTGAATGCGCCTGCCGCGCGGGCATTCTGGTTCAGCTTGCTGTGTGCAATGCCGAGCTTATAAGCTACTTCACCACGCAACGTGCGTTCAGAAGGCTTTTTCAGGTTATTATATATCTTGCGGTATGTGGCAGCAGCATCAAAGTATTCACCTCGCTCCATCTGCCCGTCTGCGACGCTCATCTTAGCGCTCTGGCATCCGCAGAGGGTGATTTCCACCGCGATAAATACAAAAAAGAATATCCGCTTAATTTCACCCATAGACTAAAGCATCATGAGTTCACGTTCTGCATCTCAACCAGTCTTGTGTAAAAACCATTAAGGGCAAGAAGTTCTTCATGGGTGCCACGCTCAACTATCTCCCCTTCGTGCATGACGCAAATCTGGGTTGCATTCTTAATTGTTGACAGGCGGTGAGCAATAACAAGTGTCGTTCGGTCACGCATCAGACGGTCCAACGCCTGCTGAACAAGGTGCTCGCTTTCGCTGTCAAGGGCGGAGGTTGCCTCATCAAGAATCAATATAGGAGGATTCTTAAGTATTGCGCGCGCTATTGATATGCGTTGACGCTGTCCACCGGACAATTTGCAACCGCGGTCACCTATATTTGTGTCATAACCGTCTTCAGACGCCATTATAAAATCATGGGCATTCGCAACTTTTGCCGCTTCGATTACCTGCTCCATTGTAGCGTCCTTTACACCAAAGGTGATATTGTTATAAAAACTGTCATTAAACAATATCGCTTCCTGGTTCACATTCCCCATGAGAGAGCGGAGATCATGCACCTTCAGGTCACGGATGTCCGTTCCACCTATTTTAATAGAGCCTCCGTTCACATCATAGAAACGCGGCAACAAATCAGCAAGAGTGGATTTGCCGCTACCGCTCTGTCCAACCAGCGCGACAGTCTCTCCAGGACGTATAACAAGGTCTGCATGTTTAACCACCGGTACTTCGGGATCATATCCGAAAGTGACGTTTTCATACCTCACCTCACCGCAATCAGCGGGCAAAGTTTCCGGATGCTTCGGATCGGCAATGGGATTGCGTGCTGACAAAATCTTATCAACCCTTTCAAGTGAGGCAAGACCTTTCTGAATCGAGTACATCGCCTTACTTAAATCTTTTGCCGGATTGATTATACTGTAAAAGATAATCATGTAGTAGATGAACATGGGTGCATCTATACCGGCGGTGCCATGCAGAATCAGCGACCCTCCGAACCACAGGACTATGGCGATAGTTACCGTGCCGAGAAACTCGCTCATAGGATGCGCCAGCGCCTGACGCCGCATAACCCTGTTGTTTAGCTTATAATACAATTGGGTAGCTTCATGGAAACGCTTTTCTACCTTCACTTCCGCATTAAATGCCTTGATAATCCTGAGCCCTCCAAGAGTTTCCTCGATATAGCTCATAATCTTGCCCCACTGCTGCTGTCCTTCCAGGCTCTTGCGCTTAAGGCTTTTGCCAATTCGACCCATGGCGAAGCCGGCTATAGGAAGAAGCACCAGCACAAACAGGGTGAGCTGCCAGCTGATAAAAATCATCATCAGCAGGCACACTATTATCATTACAGGGTCTTTAAACATCATATCAAGCGAGGACATGATGGAATTTTCTATTTCTGCAACATCTCCGCTCATCCTCGCCATGACATCGCCTTTGCGCTCCGAAGTAAAGAATCCTATAGGCAGGCTCACAATCTTGTCATAAACAGAATTCCTTATATCCCTCACCACTCCGCTACGCAGAGGTATGATAAAATAGGAGGCAAGATAAGTAGTACCCGTTTTTAATGCTGTCATTATTATAAGGAGTAAACCGAGAGCGCCCAATGTCCAGCTCGGTCCCCATGAATCTATCGCAATTTGGGTTGCATAGTAAAAATTATTTACAACCACATCGGCAAGTTCACCGATTTTTATTCCGCTCAAAGGTATATATTCATAACCCTTTTCGCGGATGCCGAAAAGCATTTCAAGGATAGGCATGACCACCGCAAAAGAGAACAGGGTCAGGAAAGCCGCAAGGAAATTGAAGATGATATTGAGTGTGAGATACTTTTTGTACGGAGGCACAAATCGCTTCAACACCTGAAAAAACTCACCCATAATTTTATCTGTCAATTATAATTATGATACAAAAGTACATAAAAACAAGGATATTTTATGTACTTTTGTCACTATAACCTAACCACTACCTTAAAAGGCATGAAAAAAACAGCAATAATCGCAGTTGCCTGCGCAACTGCATTCGCAGCAACAGCTGGAAATGTGCTCAAGTACAATCGCCCAGCAAACTTCTTTGAAGAAGCGCTAATGATAGGCAACGGCACATTAGGAGCTATTGTGTATGGCGACCAGAGAGGAGAAAGACTTTCCCTCAATGACATAACATTATGGACCGGAGAACCTGAAAAAGGAGTAACAACACCGGACGCATTCAAAGCCATTCCGGAAATCCGCGCTGCATTGGACGCAGAAAACTACCGCGCTGCTGACTCACTTCAACTGAAAGTACAGGGTCATTACACAGACAACTACCAGCCTCTGGGCACCCTCAAGATTGACTACCTCAACAGACCCAACGAATTGCCGTCTGACTATCGCCGCTCACTTGACCTTGACAGTTCACTTGCAAAAGCGAGCTATACAGCGGCGGGATATCCAGTAAACACCGAATATTTTGCATCCGCACCAGACTCACTTATTGTGGTACGTATCACTACCGCCGATCCCGCGGGGCTTGATGCTGTCATATCTCTTGACAGCCAGTTGCCACACTCTGTTACAGCAACAGGCAATGAGCTTATTTCTACCGGATACGCCGCATACTCATCCCTGCCTGTATATTATAACAACGGTGGAAATCCGAAACATTTTTATGATCCTGACAGAGGCACCCGCTTCCGCACAATTGCCAAAGCTGTAAACCAGGGCGGTTCTATTACCGCAACTGAATCAGGACAACTTAAAGCCACAGGAGTAAAAACATTGACAATCCTATTGACCAATGTAACAAGCTTCAATGGCTTTGACAAAAATCCTGCAACACAGGGCAAAGATTACAAAACCCTTGCACAGAACCGCATCAACGCTGCTTCAGCAAAAACATATTCTGAACTCAAGGAGCGCCATATTGCCGACTATAAGAACCTTTTCGACAGAGTAAGCATTGACTTTGGCACTACAGCACCTGAAATCGCCGCTTTGCCAACCGATGAGCAGCTTTTGCTTTACACCGATTCAGCAATGACAAATCCCGACCTTGAAGAACTCTTCTTCCAGTTCGGAAGATACCTCCTCATATCTTGCTCACGCACTCCTGGGGTGCCCGCAAACCTTCAGGGTCTGTGGAACGAGTACATCCTGCCCCCGTGGAGTTCAAACTATACCACTAACATCAACCTTGAAGAGAACTACTGGCCGGCAGAAGTCACTAACCTAAGCGAACTGCACACTCCTCTCCTCTCATTCATCCGCAATCTTTCATCAAAGAACGCAGGACAGGCTACCGCCAAAAGCTATTACGGTGTTGACAACGGCGGATGGTCACTCGGACAGAACTCAGATATCTGGGCTACCACCAACCCTGTCGGACTGAATGTTGGTCACCCATGCTGGGCAAACTGGACAATGGGAGGCGCATGGCTCGCTACCCATATCTGGGACCACTACCTATTCACAGGCAACAAGGAGTATCTAAAAGAAAACTACGATGCGCTTAAAGGAGCCGCGCTTTTCTGCCTCGACTGGCTTATCGAGAAAAACGGCGAGCTCATTACCTCACCAGGCACCTCACCCGAAAACCTGTTCAGGACACCGGAAGGATATGTAGGCGCAACACTTTACGGAGGAACCGCTGACCTTGCCATGACACGCCAGTGCCTGACCGATGCACGTGACGCGGCAGCTGTGCTTGGAGTAGACAAGGAACTCCGCGCAAGAATCGACAAAGCCCTTAAGAAGCTACACCCGTACACCGTAGGAGCCAAAGGCAATCTACAGGAATGGTACTACGACTGGGAAGATCCGGAACCGACCCATCGCCATCAGAGCCATCTCTTCGGTGTATATCCGGGACGCCACATCACCCCTGCATCTGATCCTGAACTTGCCAAAGCGGCAGAACGTACTCTCGAAATCAAAGGCGACAAGACTACCGGATGGAGCACCGGATGGAGAATCAGCCTGTTCGCAAGGCTTCTTGACGCAGAAAAAGCATACAAGACCTACCGCACGCTCCTTAAATATGTAAGTCCCGACAACTACAGAGGCAAGGACGCAAGGAGAGGAGGCGGCACATATCCAAACCTTCTCGGTGCACATTCACCTTTCCAGATCGACTCGAACTTCGGTGGAACAGCCGGCGTTGCCGAAATCCTCATCCAGTCCACACCCACATCTGTAACACTCCTGCCCGCACTCCCTGAACAGTGGGCGGACGGAAGTGTAAAAGGACTCCGCGCACGTGGAGGAATTGAAGTTGACATGGACTGGAAAGACGGAAAAATCACCTCTGCAACCCTCACATCTGAAAATGGAGCGTCAACTACTGTCAACTATAATGGCAAAGCCCGCAAGGTCAAGATTCCAGCTGGAGGAAAAGTAACACTTAACTGATTGCATGCATTATTTCATCTGCGCAGGTGAACCCTCAGGCGATCTTCATGCCGCCGGACTCATTGAGGCAATAAAAAAAGACGACCCACAGGCTCGCTTCACATTTCTTGGAGGCGACCTGATGGCGTCGGCGGCAGCAACATCCCCGGTTATCCACTACTCGCGCATGGCGTTTATGGGATTCAGCGAAGTATTGCGCAACCTACGCACAATCTCCGCTAACATAAAAGTCGCCAAAAAAGCTCTTGCAGACTCGTGCCCTGACTGTTTCATCGCCGTGGACTACCCGAGTTTCAACCTTAAGCTTGCCGCCCACGCGGTAAAACTCGGCATTCCGGTTTATTGGTATATTTCCCCGAAAGTATGGGCATGGAAAGAGTACCGGGTGAAATCCTTACGAAAATATGTCCGCAAGATGCTTTGCATCCTCCCGTTTGAGGTGGAATTTTATAAAAAACACGGTATGAAGGCGGTATATGTTGGAAATCCCACATTGGAGGAGATAGACGAACGCCTTGCAAATGCTCCATCTAAAGATATTTTTTGCCGTGAAAAAGGTCTTGACCCTTCCCGCCCCATACTCGCCCTTGTGCCAGGAAGTCGGAGAGGGGAAATAAAAAACAATCTCCCGGTTATGGCACAGGTTGCTGCACTTCATCCGAATCTGCAACCTGTTATCGCCGGAGCGCCAGGACGCAGCGAAACGGATTATTCAGTTGCGCCAGGCATTCCGGTCCTTTATGGCTGCACATTCGACCTTATGGCAGTTGCCGAGGAAGCACTTGTCACATCAGGTACTGCCACCCTTGAATGCGCCCTTGCAAATACTCCGCAGGTTGTGTGTTACCGGGCAAATGCCTCCCGCCTCAGTTACAACCTTATGAAGATGATTCTCAAAATCCCATTCGTATCGTTGCCAAACCTTATAGCAGGCAAACGTGTCATTGCGGAAATGCTCGTGCATCTCTGCACCGTTGAGGGTGTTGATGCTGAACTCAACGCTATCCTCCCCGGACAGCACGGAAGAAAAGATATGCTTGACGGATATGCCTTTATAAGGAAGAAACTCGGGGAACACGGTGCAGCAGCAAGAGCCGCATCAGTAATAACTACCGATTTAACACAACAATGATTATAGAAAAACTCATCCCTGCAATTGCGCCGCTCGTTGCGTCAGGTCATCCTCGGATATTGTTCGTATGCCTCGGCAATATATGCCGTAGCCCGGCAGCAGAAGGAGTGCTTGATGAAATTATTGCGGAGCATCACGATACTGGCAAATGGACGGTTGACTCCGCAGGAACAGGCAACTACCACATCGGCGACCTCCCCGACTCCCGCATGAGAGCCCATGCCCGCCGGAGAGGGCTTAACCTCACCCACAGGTGCCGTCAAGTCACACAAAGCGATTTCTTCGACTTCGACATTATAGTGCCGATGGACTCTTCTAATGAGCGCAACATGCATGCAATTGCACCTACAGCAGATAGTGAAAATAAAATCATACCCATGGCACGGTTTTTCAACCTCGCTACAAGGTACGATTACGTCCCTGACCCCTACTATGAGGGAGCCGAAGGATTTGAACTCGTGCTGGATTTGCTTCAGGATGGTTGCCTGAACCTTTACGACACTGTCACACAAGCTATGGCTCAAACTTTATAGCCATGTAATTGTTTTATCAGTAAACAAACTATCTAAAATTCAAGTATCATGGCTACAACTGACAAAAACACTGACAAAGACCAGCAATCCATTTATCCGCCTGACTCCCCAAAGCGCAATTGGGCTGCAATAATCATAACTTTGATTATTATTGCGGCTGGAATAATCGCTTTCTCCTATATGGGGTGGTAATTGGCACGGTTTTTGCTGAATGAATCATAAACTAAAAACAATTACAATATGGAAAAAATTCAACCAGGAAAATATGTAGAATTGGGTTATGACCTTTATGAAGTAACCCCGGACGGTGAAAAGCTCGTTCACCAGACTGATATTGAGGACCCTGAAAAAATCATCTTCGGAGTGACCCGCGGCATGATTCGTCCTCTTGAAATCGCTATTGACGGACTGGAAGCCGGCGGCGAATTTGATGTGACTGTAAAAGCTGAGGAAGCTTTCGGACCCAAAGACCCGGAGCAGATTGTAACCCTCGAAAAAGAAATCTTTGAAGTTGATGGCAAGTTTGACGAAAACACCATCAAACCCGGAGCTGCACTTCCCATGATGACAGCTGACGGCTACAAAATCACCGGCATTGTCACCGAAGTAACTGACAAAGATGTAAAAATGGACTTCAATCATCCCCTCGCCGGAAAAGATGTTCGATTCAAAGGAAAAATCCTTGCCGTGCGTGACGCCACCCCCGAGGAACTGCAACCAGCTCACGGATGCGGTTGCGGATGTGACCATGACTCATGCGGCGATGATTGCGGATGCGATCACAGCGAGGGTTGCGGTTGTCATTAATAAGAAAATCAACTACCAAAAGAACAAAATCGGCGCCCTAACAGGTGCCGATTTTTTTATACATTCATAAAAAAAACATATAAAAAGCGAGAAAACAATTGTTTATCGGATAAAAAAAACTATTTTTGTAAACATAAAGCATACGAATAGAATTACACCTAAATTATTAATACCTACAGCATGACAACATCAAACCTCAAGCGCGTAATCTGCGCTTCTGTTCTTTCGGCAGCTATCATTGCGCCGGCTGCGTCTGTGGCTCAGCAGGTTCACAACGAAACATGGGCTAACGGAGTGGAGCGTTCACTCGTTTACTGCCCCGGCGACTTTGACTCCAAGTTCTACCGCATCCCCGCTATCGTTACAGCAAAGGACGGCTCACTTGTGACTGTTGCTGACAAACGAATCGAACACAATGGAGACCTCCCCGCTAAAATCGACATAGTTTCACGCCGAAGCACTGACGGCGGCAAAACATGGAGCGAATATGTTACTGTTGCCGCTCATGATGAAGTTGGCGGTTGTGGCGACGCTGCACTCGTAGTTGACGAAAAGAGTGGCGACATCCTCGCTATATTCAGCCACGGAATGGGACTTTGGCAGAAAGAACCTGCTCACATCAGCGTTGCCAGAAGCACTGACAATGGAAAGACATGGGGCAAAATGGTTGACATCAACCCGCAGATTCTCACTACCGATCCTAATGGCAAACAGCCTATCAAATGCACAAGCGCATTCGCTACTTCAGGAAGAGCCACCCAGCTTGCAAACGGCAGAATAATATTCCCTCTCGTGGTTAGAGAAGACGGCAACCCCAAATTCAAGGTTTACGCCATCTATACCGACGATGCAGGCAAAACATGGAAAGTTTCTAAAAATCCTGCTACTACAGACGGCGACGAGAGCAAAGTGGTGCAGCTTGCCGACGGCACTGTCATCATGAGCATCCGCAACCGTAGCGGTGTTCTCCGCAAATTCTCTTACTCTAAGGACAATGGCGAAACATGGAGCGAACCCGTGCCCATCGAAGGTCTCCCCGACCCCCGTTGCAACGGTGACATTATCCGTTACAACCGCGATGGCAAGGACCTCCTTCTCCAGTCACTTCCCGGAGACCCCAAAGGCAGAAACAATGTTGCAATCTATGTCAGCGAGGATGGTGGCAAAACATGGCCTATCAAAAAGACCGTTGTAAACCTTCCCAGCGCATACTCTTCAATGACAATCCTTCCTGACGGAAGCATCGGCATCCTTACAGAAGAAAGCGCCAACAACCACTACAGCTACAACATCTGGTACACAAAGCTCCCCATTGACGTTGTTCTCGCTGGCGACAAAAAGAAATAATACTTTAAAGCATAGATTTGATTGAAGATGCGGCTCTAATCGCCGCATCTTCTTCTTTTTTGCCACTATTTCAAAGGTTTTTCCTGCATTTTGTATGAATATCCACTTTTTTATGTAACTTTGTGCCTCAATTAAACACAAGGTCTTTTATAAGACACCTATTTAATATAATAACGGTTTATTTTCAATAGAACTAAAAACAAGAAATGGACAATAAGAATACCGACAGGATTACAGTGGCTTTTGCCAGTCCGGAACACGCCATCCATTCTGAGCGGATATGCAATCTGATATACGAATCGGCACTTCAGAGAGGCACCGGCATAGCAAGACGCTCACCCGACTATATCTCTGCTAAAATTACCGGCGGAAAAGCCGTTGTGGCTCTTGACGGTGACAAGCTGATTGGATTCAGCTACATAGAATGTTGGGGACACGGGGATTTCGTTGCCACTTCAGGTCTGATTGTTGACCCAGAGTACCGTCATAACGGTCTCGCTGCGAGGATCAAGGAAAAAACATTTGAACTCGCAAGAATGAGATTCCCTTACGCTAAAATATTCAGTATCACTACATCTCTCCCGGTTATGAAGCTCAACAGCCGCATGGGGTACCGCCCTGTCACTTTTTCTGAGCTCACCAATGATGATGAATTTTGGCAGGGATGCCAGGGATGCAAGAACTATGATATCCTGCAGCGTAACAACCGTCGCATGTGCCTATGCACCGGCATGCTTTACGACCCGCAGGTTCCCGCTGCAAAACCGTCTGAATCAACACCATACATTATGCTGATTAAGAACAAAATCAGCAAAATGCTTCATCTCAAGAAATAAACAGCACAAACATAATTATGGAACAGAAAAAGAAAGTGCTCCTCGCGTTCAGTGGAGGTCTTGACACATCATTTGCAGTAAAATACCTCAGTGAGGACCTCGGATATGAGGTGCACACCGCTATCGCAAATACCGGAGGCTTCTCCCCCGAAGAACTTGAAGTGATTGCCGATAAGGCTGCAAGGCTCGGAGCGGCATCCCATACTACCCTTGATGTAACCAAGGACTATTATGACAAAAGCATAAAATATATGATTGCCGGAAATGTCCTCAGAAACGGCACTTATCCTATCAGTGTATCTTCCGAGAGAATTTTCCAGGCTATCGCCACAATCGAGCACGCGAAGAAAATTGGCGCCCATGCTGTTGCCCACGGCTCTACCGGAGCCGGAAACGACCAGGTGCGTTTCGATCTCACATTCCAGATTCTTGCTCCGGACATTGAAATAATCACTCCTACACGCGACCTCACACTTACCCGTGACTATGAAATAAATTACCTCAAGGAGCACGGCTATGAGGCTGACTTCAAGAAGATGGAATACTCCATCAACAAAGGTCTATGGGGCACGAGCATCGGAGGCAAAGAAACCCTCAAATCAGAACAGACACTGCCGGAAAGCGCATATCCCAGCCAGATTACAGCAACTGAGCCTGAAACACTCAAGCTCACTTTCACTCAGGGAGAACTCACCGGAGTTAATGGCAAAGAATACACTGACCGCATTGAAGCAATCCGTGCGGTAGAAGAAATCGGCGCTAAATTCGGCATAGGGCGCGATATGCACATCGGCGATACAATTATCGGTATCAAGGGACGCGTAGGATTTGAGGCTGCGGCACCTATCCTCATAATTGCCGCACACAAGATGCTTGAAAAGCATACCCTCACCAAGTGGCAGCAATACTGGAAAGACCAGATCGGCACATGGTACGGAATGTTCCTGCACGAAGCTCAGTACCTTGAACCGGTGATGAGAGACATGGAGGCAATGCTTGAATCATCTCAGCGAAATGTCACCGGTACTGTTGAGGTGCTCCTGCGTCCATATACCTACACCCTCGTAGGTGTTGATTCTCCGTTTGACCTGATGAAGACTGATTTCGGTGAATACGGCGAAGTCAACAAGGCATGGAGCGCAGACGATGTCAAAGGATTCACGAAAATCCTTGGCAACCAGATGAAAATATACCATAACGTGCAGAAACGCAACGGCAAATCAGAATGAAAGCCGGAATAATTGGCGGAGCCGGCTACACTGCCGGAGAACTTATCCGCTTGCTCATTAATCACCCTGAAGTGGAGATTGCTTTCGTGCATTCGACAAGCAATGCTGGAAACCCTGTTACGGCAGTGCATGGAGGGCTTCTTGGAGAAACTGACTTGAAGTTTTCCGACACTCATCCGTTGGAGGACCTTGACGTGCTCTTCCTATGCTCCGGTCATGGTCAGAGCACAGCGTTCTGGGCAGAAAATCCACGTCCGGACAGACTGAAAGTCATTGACCTTGCGCAGGACTATCGTGATGAATCTGACGGCTATGTCTATGGTCTACCTGAGGCGAATCGCTCGCGAATCGCGTCTGCGGACCTTGTGGCAAATCCCGGATGTTTCGCCACTGCAATACAGCTTTCACTACTCCCCCTTGCAGCTGCAGGAAAACTTAATTCCCCGGTGCAGATTACAGGAATCACTGGCTCTACCGGAGCAGGTGTCAAACCGGGAAGTACCACACACTTCAGCTGGCGTTCCGACAACCTGTCAGTCTACAAGCCATTTACCCACCAGCACCTCGCTGAAATAAAGCGTACCCTTGAAAAGATCCAGGATGGAAAACCTGTTGACCTCAATTTTGTGCCGGTGCGTGGCAACTTCGCCAGAGGGATATTCGTGATGGCATGGCTTGAAACTGACCTTACGGCACAGCAAGCTAAGGAAATTTATGAGCAGTACTACGCATCAGAGCCATTCACTCATGTCTCACCGGGAGCTGTGGATTTGAAGCAGGCTGTTAATACCAACAAGGCAATTATCGGAGTTGAAAAATATGGCGATAAATTGCTTGTCACAACTGCCATTGACAATCTTCTTAAAGGAGCAAGCGGGCAGGCTGTCCAGAACCTTAACATCATGTTTGGGCTGGATGAGCGCACAGGTCTCCGCCTCAAACCCTCCGCATTCTGATTAACTGCGTAAAAAATACGTATTATGGAACTATTCGACGTATACTCATTATATGATATAGAGCCAGTATCAGGAAAAGGCTCGTACGTTTACACTGCTGACGGAACAGAGTACCTTGATTTATATGGTGGTCATGCGGTTATTTCAATCGGGCACGCGCATCCCAAATACGTGGAAGCAGTTGCTGCACAGGTTGCAAAACTCGGGTTCTACTCAAATTCTGTACAAAATTCCCTCCAGACCGTTCTTGCTGAAAAGATCGGAAAACTTACCGGGTATCCCGACTACCGTCTATTCCTATGCAACTCCGGGGCTGAAGCAAATGAAAATGCTATGAAACTCGCCAGCTTTGCAACTTCGCGAAAAAAAATACTCGCATTTTCAAAAGCCTTCCACGGACGGACCAGCGGAGCGGTTGCTGCTACTGACAACCCAAAGATAGTATCCCCTTTCAATGCCACGCCAAATGTGGAGTTTGCGCCACTTGGCGATATTGAGGCGGTGGAAGAAGCGCTTTCCACTGGCGAATTTGCCGGAGTTATTATAGAAGGCATCCAGGGGGTATCAGGAATACACGAGCCATCTGATGAATTTCTGCGCCAGTTGCGTGAACTCACCCATAAATACGGCACTCTGCTGATTCTTGATGAAATCCAGAGCGGCACAGGACGTACCGGTGATTATTTCGCCCACCAGCGTTCTGGAATAAAGCCTGATATAATCACTATGGCAAAAGGTATTGCCAACGGATTCCCGATGGGCGCTGTGCTGATTGCTCCACATATTAAGGCTGAAAAAGGCATGCTTGGCACAACATTCGGCGGAAATCATCTTGCATGCGCTGCGGCTATCGCCGTTGCTGATGTAATGGCAGAGGAAAAACTCATTGAAAATGCTGCTGAAGTAGGTGCTTACCTCATTGAAGAACTCAAAAAGATTCCCGGTCTCGTTGAAGTGCGGGGTAGAGGTCTTATGATTGGAGTTGAGATTGAAGGTGATGCGCCTGCATTACGCAAAAAGCTTCTCTTTGAGCACAATATATTCACCGGAGGAGCAGGAGCGCACACCGTCCGCCTTCTCCCTGCGCTCTGCATTACCAAAGAACAGGCAGATAAATTCCTTGAGGAATTTAAAAGTGTGGTTAATCAAAAATCCGCGTAATGAAAAAATTCACTTCTGTTACCGACATCGGCAATCTCCACGCTGCTGTGGAGGAAGCAAGAAATATAAAAAAAGACAGGTTTGCGTTTAAAGAGCTCGGACGCGACAAAACTCTGCTTATGCTCTTCTTTAACTCAAGCCTGCGCACAAGGCTCAGCACACAGAAAGCTGCGATGAACCTCGGCATGAATGTAATGGTGCTTGATGTTAACCAGGGCGCATGGAAACTTGAAACCGAGCGCGGGGTGATTATGGACGGCGACAAAGCCGAGCACCTGCTTGAAGCTATCCCCGTAATGGCAAGCTACTGTGATATTATCGGTGTACGTTCTTTCGCCGGACTCAAGAATAAAGAGGAGGATTACACCGAAAAAGTTCTTTCGCAGTTTATTGACTATTCCGGCAAGCCTGTTTTCAGCATGGAAGCCGCTACCGGTCATCCCCTGCAAGCATTTGCCGACATAATCACTATCGAGGAATATAAAACCAAAGAGCGCCCCAAAGTGGTGCTGACATGGGCACCCCATCCCCGTGCGCTACCTCAGGCAGTGCCGAACTCATTCGCCCAGTGGAGCGTTGCGGCGGGATATGATGTGGTTATCACTCATCCCCATGGCTATGAGCTTGCACCTGAGTTTACCGAAGGAGCGACAATAGAGTACGACCGCAACAAGGCATTTGAAGGTGCTGACTTTGTATATGCTAAAAACTGGTCGGCATTTGCCGATCCTAATTACGGCAAAATCCTCTCAACAGACCGGGAATGGACTGTCGACACTGATACAATGGCACTGACAAATGATGCTTTCTTCATGCATTGCCTGCCTGTGCGCAGAAACATGATTGTTACTGACGATGTGATTGAATCACCAAAAAGCATAGTCATACCTGAGGCTGCAAACAGGGAGATTTCAGCACAGACCGTCCTTAAACGTATGCTTGAAAGTATCTGATGATTACAGTTGTTAAAATCGGCGGCAATGTTGTTGACAATCCCGAGGCTCTGGACCGTTTTGTCAGCGACTTCTCTAAATTGAAGGGTCCTAAAATCCTTGTCCATGGTGGTGGAAAAGAGGCAACAAGGCTGAGTGCGCGCCTTGAAATACCCACAACCATGATTGACGGTCGCAGGGTAACGACCCGAGAGACCCTTGATGTTGTAACCATGGTTTATGCCGGGCTCATAAACAAGCGCATTGTCAGTGCGCTTCAGAGCAAAGGTTGCAACGCTATAGGATTGTCAGGAGCAGACGGCAATATTATTCCTGCAAACCGTCGTCCTGCAACTCCGGTGGATTATGGCTTTGTTGGAGACATTGACGCGGCAAAAATAAACACTGCATTACTTGCAACTCTCCTTGACAGTGGAATTGTCCCTGTTTTCTGCGCAATAATGCACGATGGCAATGGCACTTTGCTCAATTGCAATGCTGATTCTGTTGCTTCCGCTATTGCTGTTGCGGCAAGCCGCATTGCACCCGCCAGGCTTGTATTCTGTTTTGAAAAAGATGGAGTGCTTGCTGATGTTGATAACCCCGGCTCACTGATTGAGTCCGTCACTCCTCAATCATATACCACACTTAGAGAGGGCGGTGTTGTAAACAAAGGTATGATTCCTAAGATTGACAACGCGTTTGCTGCTATTGCCGCTGGAGTGGAATCGGTGACAATCAAGCACTCTGACAATCTGCTAAACACAAGAGGTACAACCATTACCGCATGACCGATAGCGCAATAAACCTCCTTTCACGTCTAATTGCCACCCCCTCGGTTTCACGCGAGGAAAACGGCACTGCGGACATCCTTTGTGAATGGCTGCGACAAAAAGGAGTTGAGCCGCGCCGCCATTATAATAATGTGTGGGCGGTTGCGCCGGGTTATGACCCCGATAAACAGACTATTCTCCTCAACAGCCACCACGACACAGTGCGTCCTGCATCCGGCTACACCCGCAACCCGTTTGAACCTACTATTGAAAACGGAAAATTGTACGGGCTCGGGAGCAATGATGCCGGAGCGTCTGCGGTATCCCTGGCATCGGTTTTTGCAGAACTGCAAAATGCTCCGCTTCCTTACAACCTCATCCTTGCACTCACTGCGGAAGAAGAAGTAACCGGCGAAAAAGGTATGCGCGCAATGCTCCCCCATCTTGCCGAATGCGGTTACAAGATTGACATGGGCATTGTTGGTGAGCCCACATCGCTCCAGCCGGCAGTGGCAGAGCGTGGACTCGTAGTGCTTGACTGCATTGCCAAAGGGAAAGCTGGGCATGCCGCGCGTGGAGAAGGCATCAATGCGCTATACAAAGCGATTGATGACATAAACTCTCTTCGTTCCCTCAGATTTGAAAAAGAGTCTGAAGTGCTTGGAGCGATATCTGTCACTGTAACACAGATAAATGCCGGCAAACAGCACAATGTTGTGCCAGATGAATGCACTTTTGTCGTTGATGTGCGCACTACTGATGCATACACCAATGAAGAAACCGTAGATATTATCCGAAAAGCAATCACTTCCGAAGCAAATCCGCGCTCAACCAGGCTCAGGGCAAGTGTGATTTCCTCCGGACATCCGCTGGTAAAGGTCTGCCTCGGCATGGGGCTCAAACCATTCGTTTCACCTACCATGAGCGATATGGCGGTGATGCATGGCTTCCCTACCCTCAAAATCGGACCTGGAGAATCTTCCCGCAGCCATACTGCGGACGAGTTCATCAAAATCGAGGAGATAACTGCGGGAATAAACACATACATGAACATTTTAAAAAACTTGAAATGAAACTTTGGAGCAAGGGCTTCGAGCCCGACAAAATGATAGAGGAATTTACCGTCGGCGCAGACCGCGAACTTGACCTGCAGCTCGCGCGCTACGATGTGCAAGGGTCAATGGCACATATTAAGATGCTTGAAAGCATCGGTCTGCTTACCTCAGAAGAACTTGCCACACTCCTTGACGCGCTTCAGGACATTGCCGAAATGATTGAGCGCGGAGAATTTACGATTGAGCCGGGAGTGGAAGATGTGCACTCACAGGTTGAATTCCTGCTCACGCAACGCCTTGGCGACACCGGCAAGAAGATACACAGCGGCAGGTCACGAAACGACCAGGTGCTTGTCGACCTCAAACTTTTCTTGCGCGACGAGCTAAAAAAAACAGCGCAATCAGTCAACCACCTCTTCGACCGGCTACAGCATCTCAGCGAACAGCACAAGGATGTGCTCATGCCGGGTTATACCCATCTGCAGATAGCAATGCCATCCTCTTTCGGGCTTTGGTTCGGGGCATACGCTGAAGCTCTCGTTGACGACATGCAGTTTGTGTCGGCAGCTTACAATATCGCCAACCAGAATCCCCTCGGCTCCGCGGCTG
>DAAJ01000057.1:0-18361 GCA_001701115.1 Bacteroidales bacterium GP2 | reverse complement strand
CGCTGAACCGCACAATGACCACAGAGCTCCTCGGTTTTGAAACTATGCACTATAATGTTGTCGCAGCGCAGATGAGCCGCGGCAAAACAGAGCGTGCTGTGGGCATGGCTATTGCCGCTATTGCATCCACACTCGGACGTTTCGCTATGGATGTGTGCATGTGGATGTGCCAGAATTTCGGTTTTATCTCTTTCCCGGACGAACTCACGACCGGCTCCAGCATCATGCCGCACAAAAAGAATCCGGATGTATTTGAGATTATGCGTGGCAAATGCAACCGATTGCAGTCTATTCCAAACGAAATCGCGCTTCTCACTGCAAATCTCCCCCTCGGATATAACCGCGACCTCCAGCTTCTCAAGGACATAATCTTCCCTGCAACCGCCGAGTTGCGCTCATGCCTGGATATGTGCGACTTCATGCTTGCGCACATAAAGGTGAAGGACAATATACTTGACGACCCGAAATATAACTATCTCTTCACTGTCGAGGATGTCAACCGCCTTGCGCTTTCAGGAATGCCGTTCCGCGAAGCTTACCGCACAATCGGCATGCAGGTGCAGAACGGAGAATATACTCCGACAAAATCTGTACACCACACCCACGAAGGTTCAATCGGCAATCTCTGCAATGCCGAAATAGCCGCAAAAATGCGCGCTGTCATGAACCGCATACAATAATGAAAGTCGAAATACACAAAGTATTATCCGCAACCGGATTGCACAGCATATTGTCCGATAACCGGACCAAACTTGCGGCTAAAAACATAGGAGTGGGAATAGTTGCCAGATGTGCGGCTATTCTCATCTCTTTCTTTTGTGTTCCAGTAACTCTCGACTATCTCAATGAGTACGAGTACGGTATCTGGCTCACCTTGAATTCGATTCTGTCGTGGATATTCATAATGGATGTGGGAATCAACAGCGGACTACGCACAAAACTCACAGAGGCAATCGCCGGAAAAGATTTCCATACCGCCAGAGGTTATATTACCATAGCGTTTCTTTCCATCACGGCAATCATCACAACCGGTTGCATAATATTCTGCTGTATATCTCCATTCATTGACTGGTACGGATTGCTTAATGTGAATGCCTCCATGGTGCCCGACCTGAGATTCATCATTAATTGCAGCGTTATTCTTGTTGCCATCGGCTTTATTTTCCGTCTGGTGGGTGTAGTGTATATGTCGCTGCAGCTGCCAGCCGTGACCGAGTCACTCAATTGCATATCGAGTTTAATATCCTTTGTGCTTATTTATCTGTTGTCAAAATCATCAACAGCAGGGTCGTTGCTCTATGTAGCTGTGATATTTACCACTGCTCCCGCCGCTGTGTATCTTATTGCCTGCATAGTAACATTCCTACAGAAGCGGCATCTGATGCCGGGGCTAAGATATGCTCGAAAGGAATACATCTCCCCGGTCGTATCTCTCGGATTTAAATTCTTTATCCTGCAGATTACAGCTATCGTTCTCTTTATGACCTCAAATCTTATCATATCGCGCTGGTTTGGTCCCGAAGAAGTGACACCATACGGCATCGCCGTCAAATATACATCTCTGCTCACCACAAGTTTCACAATACTACTAGTACCTTTCTGCTCGGCAGTGACTGACGCGTTTGCCAAAGGAGATTGCCTCTGGATAAAAAAGACTGTTAAAAGACTCAATATCATTTGGCTATGGAGTCTTTTAGCAGGTATGGCACTGACAGCAGTATCTCCGTTTGCCTACAGGATATGGATTGGCAGCGATACCGGCTTCAGTATTTATCTGACTTGCGCCTGCGCATTATATTCTTGCATTTATAACTGGACAAATATCTATGCACATATTCTCGCGGGAACCGGCAAACTGACCCTGCAAGTATCGGTAGCCATCATCCAGGCGATAGTATTCATACCGCTTGCCCTGGTGATGAGCAGATCAATAGGTGTCGCAGGGGTACCGGTTGCCTTGACGGTTCTTCTGTTCGCCGGTAATTTCATTCCTGTCATTCAGATCAGAAAAATTGTCAGCCGCTCCGCATCAGGAATATGGAATCACTAACTTTGCAGAATAATGATGCCGGATAAGAATAACAGAAAACCGAGACTCCTGATAATTGACAAGACACAGTACGGGTATGTCACTGACACATACAACTGGTGTCTTGAGCTTCGCGACAGATATACCATAACCGTGATTACAGCAGATGAAGGACACAGTAGAGTTGCGACTCCGGGCGTGAAAGTGATTTATGTTCCATTCTCAGGAATATGCTTTTTACTCAGAGGAGTGTTTTTTATAACCACGTGTCTGATGCAGATATGGAAACGACGGAATCAGGCAATAATAGTGGAACACTTCAGGGGATGCTCCATACTACCGTGCCTGTGCGGTAAAAAAAACATGATAATGGATGTGAGAACCCTCTCGATTGACGGCGACAGGAACATTCGCAAGCGGTTTGACGACAAGATAAGGAGCGATGGAAGTAAATTTGAAAAGGTAACGGTTGTATCTCCGGGGGTAAAGGACAAACTGGGTCTGAGCAATACTTTTGTTCTGCCGTTAGGCTACACCGTGACCCCTTCGCGCCCGAAAGACTACCACGGGAAGATGAACATATTGTATGTGGGCACACTCGTAAACCGAAATATCCATGAGATGATAGAAGGACTCGGCATTTTTCATCAAAAACACCCGGAAGAGTGCATAACTATAGATATTGTAGGTGACGGAATAGGCGGAGATTTCTCAAAACTTGAGGATTGTGCAAAAAAATGGGAATTGGACAAGCATATCCGTTTCCATGGATTCATACACACATCGCAGCTATCTCCTTTCTTTGACAAATGCAATGTCGGAATTACATACATTCCGCTCACGGAGTATTATGATCATCAACCTCCTACCAAAACATACGAATATATAGGCGCCGGGCTATTCTGCATAGCAACCGGCACCCACGCAAACAAAGAGATAATCAGGGAATCAAACGGCATAGTGATTAAGGATAATCCGGCAAGTCTTTGCGCAGGATTAGAACAATTTATGAAAAAGAGAGAAAGTATTGATGAAAAAGCCCTGAGAGATTCCGTCAGCTCAAACTCATGGCGTAATATTGTAAATGACAGCTTGTTTCCTCTCCTTCAAAATAATGCGACAACACATTAAACTTATATGAAAGTTTTAATTGTCAATCCTATACTTTCTACTATAGAGAAGCGTGGCGGTCAACACGTTCAGGCACCATTGAGCACCACCATGATTCATACTCTCTGCATGGGATTCGTGAATGCTGGGCATGAAACAACACTTGCTACGGCATCTGATTTCAGACCAACAGCTCACAACAATGATGACTATCCGTATAAAACGCTTTTTTTCAAGGGCAATCTCAAAAGCATAGCGTTACCGGACAGAATACCTTTATCAATAGAATTCTTCCGGTATCTGAAGAAAAAACACATGGATTACGATTTGATTATCGTGAGCGAGATTTTTCAGTTCTATTCTCTTGCCGCTGCAATAGCTGCTCCGTCAAAAACCATCATCTGGCAGGAGATGAACTGTCATCAAAGGATTCTGCTGAAAATGCCGAGTCTATTCTGGCACAATATAGTGGTGCCTCTTGCCTTCCGCAAAATATCCGGGATAGTACCGCGCTCTGAAAGCGCCCGTCAATTCATCAGCCGCTATCACCCACGCGTGTCAACAATACATGTTGACAATTGTGTCAATTCATCGGTTTTCAAACCTTCGCCATTAAAAAGACGCCAGGTCATATCTTCATCGCAACTCATAAAAAGAAAAGGCATTGATGATATAATCAAAGTATTTGCAGAGTTCCATACACTGCCGGGCTATGAGGACATAGAACTTGTAATTGCCGGAGGCGGTGAAGAGGAGAAATCATTGCGCGCACTTGCAAAAGAATTCGGCATAGAAAATGCAGTCCGTTTCACCGGTTATCTGGACAAAGAGGAACTTGCTGAAGAAATAGCACAATCAATTGCTTTCCTCGTTCACACGCACAAAGACCTGAATATGGTTTCTATAACCGAGTCGCTTTGTGCTTGTACTCCGGTGTTGACAAACACAATCCCTGCTTCCGCCAATTTTATCAATCAACACGGACTCGGAATAGTCAAGGATAATTGGACCGCGACAGACCTTAAAACAATGATTGACACCTACGACACCCTTAATAAACGATGCCTTGCGGTAAGGAGCATGCTAACCAACACCGCCTGTGCTCGCTCGCTGATTGACCTCTTCAACAGTTTCCAATGATTAGGAGTGAGGAATTGCACCCCAAAACATAATCGTAAGGGAAATTAAACCAAATCAGCGGGTGATGAGCGTTTTCTTGCCGTTTATAATATAAATGCCGGGAGCGAGGGGGCTACCGGTAACACGGTTTCCCTTTAGGTCATACACAACATCCTCCTTTGCTTCATCGGAACGGATATCGGTTATGGCGGAGGTAGGATTAAGCGACAAAGTGACTGAAACACTTCCGCTTCCAAAAAATTCCTTCATGCCTGACACTGTTGCTCCGTCAATTTTGCCAAGCCTGGTATAGCTCCACGAATTAGTGCCGTAAAAGATAACCATGTTCCGCCCCTGATATAGCATTATGTCACCCGGAGCAGTGGTAATCTGTGTATTGGATGTTGGGAGAGATTGCGGGAGGCTCCCTACTTTCTCAAAACCGCCGTAATCCTCCATCTCAATCTTTACGGCGCCGCTTTTCATTATCGAAACAAGTTTACGCGTAGCTTCATTGTCAACCAGGGTTGCCGTCAATGACTTGCTACCTACGCTTATATACATTTTTGTCTGCCCTTGTGCCATAATAAAAACTAATGTTGCAACAATAAGAATGACTGTTCTTTTCATCTCTTAATTATAGGTTCACAGCTGCAAAATTAGAAAACGCAAAACTCGCAAGCCAACCCTTATTAAGGCATCTCCTACCATAATTTTATGCAGTAGTTCCGGGATAATATAGGAAATAACGTTAAAAAAATTTAGACGAGCCATTTACATTCCAAAAAATTAGTAACTTTGTCAACATTAGGAGAGCTATGGGAATATTGTTTGACAACCAATTATTAATCCAGTCCTCTTTTTACCTTAAAGCTAACATTAACAATCACTTATTATAATACCACAATTAATGAGAAAACTTGGATTTGCGATAGCATCTGCTGTCATTTTAACTTTAGGAATGCAGGTGAAAGCACAGTCGCTTTCTCCCTCCACTAAGACACATTGGGACAAAGGGACCCTCGTAGTTGAAACACCTGAGAGACCTGCCGGTCAAGAGCACGTTCTCGGTCTTACAGCTCCGAAACTTGAAAATGTACGCGTGGCATTCGTTGGACTCGGAATGCGCGGTCCTTGGGCTGTGAACCGTTTCGCCAACATTCCCGGCGTAGAAATCGTTGCACTTTGCGACTACGATTCTGTACGCGCAGAGAAAAGCCAGAAATACCTTCGTGAAAAAGGTCTTGCTCCTGCCGACATTTACTTCGGTGAGAATGGTTACAAAGAAATCTGCGCCCGTCCGGACGTTGATCTCGTTTATGTAGCTACTGACTGGGATCATCACTTCCCGGTAGCAAAAGCTGCTCTCGAAGGCGGCAAGCACACCGCTATTGAAGTGCCCTCAGCCATGAACCTCGAACAGTGCTGGGAACTCATCGACCTTGCTGAGAAAAACCGCCTCCACTGCATGATTCTTGAAAACTGCTGCTATGACTACTACGAGCTCAATGCACTCGAAATGGCTCAGGCAGGCGTGTTTGGCGAAATTCTCCGTGCAGAAGGCGCTTACATCCACAATCTTGATGATTTCTGGGATTACTATTGGAAAAATCCTGAAACAGACCCCGACGGTCTTGGATGGCGCATGAAATATAATATGGAGAACCGTGGCGATGTATATGCTACGCACGGTCTTGGTCCGGTTGCACAGTGCCTTGACATTCACCGCGGCGACCGTTTCAAAACACTCGTTGCAATGGATACCAAATCTGTTCACGGCAAGGAGTATGTTGAAAAGAAAACCGGAAAGCCCTGCAACGAATACCGCAATGGTGACCACACCACTACACTTATGCGCACCGAAAACGGAAAAGTGGTGGAAATCCAGCACAACGTCATGACACCGCAGCCCTACAACCGCCTGTTCAAACTCACCGGTACCAAAGGCTACGCTACCAAATACCCGAAATCTGAAATCGCACTTGACAAGTCACAGCTTGAGGCAAGCGGAGTGAAACCCGACATGGACAACCTCAGCAGTCACGGCTTCCTTCCCAAAGCTGAGTATGATGCGCTCATGGAAAAGTACACCCATCCTATCATCACCAAATACGGTGAGCTTGGACGTGAACTTGGACACGGAGGCATGGACTTCATGATGGATGCACGTCTTGTTTACTGCCTGCAGAACGGTCTGCCCCTCGACATGGACGTTTACGACCTTGCTGAATGGTGTTCACTTGGCGAACTCGGTGCTCTTTCAATGGACAATAACAGCGCTGCTGTTACTTTCCCCGACTTCACACGCGGACATTGGAATGACCAGAAAGGCTACAAGCACGCTTACGCTTCACCTGAGGACGAACAGGCTGCAGAAGCTAAAGCTAAAGCTTATACCGAAGCTCAGAAAAAAGCTACTGCCGACAACAAGCTCTGGGAGCTTTACGATGCTGTAAAGGCTGCTAAAACTCCTAAGGCAAAAGCCAAGGCTCTCAACATTTACAAGAAAGCCGTTGAAAAAGCTGACAAGCAGATTAGCAAAGAACTCGCTGCAAAATAATAAGGCAAAAAACTTTTTTTCATAGTAGCCGGGGAGGGTGCGAAGAGCATACTCCCCGGTTTATTATTTAAGATTAATGGAATAATTTGTACTTTTGCGGCATGAGAGCTTTGCTTTACATAACAGTTATGCTGGTGATTACCGCATGCAGCTTTTCAAAGGCACCATCCCCGGAGCTTGACGAGGCTCAGAGGCTGATGTCAAGCGACCCTACAGCTGCATTGGCGAAACTAAACCAACTGGATGTGTCGGAGTTGAAGGATTCATCTATTATTGCACGGTGGGCGTTGCTCTACAGTGAGGCAATGGTTGTAAACGACCTTTCCGCCCCAACCGACACTATTGTCAACATAGCAATTGACTATTATGGAAGACGCAACCTTGCCGATGAATTCAAAAAAGCGTCACAACTTAAAGCCTTGATGCGCTCAGCCGGAAATTCAGACAAACTTGCCACCGCGCTCTACCTACAGAAAGAGAGGGAATTCCTCCTATACAAGGAACGGATGAAACAGCAGCAGATTGTCTTTACAGGCATTATCATTCTACTCCTTGCGGCGGGAGTAATCCTGTGGCAACGCCAGCGGCTTAAAATAAAGGAGATGCAAAATGAGTCCCTGGTTGCAGAGTCCTCGCAACTGATGAAAGGACTATTGCAAAACGAATCCCTCTGCTTCGAGTTGCAGGGAAAAATAAAGAACATACTTACAAACCGTTTCAGCATCATTGACGAATTATGCGAAACATACTTTGAGTCATACGGTACAAAAACCGAAAGAAAAGCAATCGCTGACAAAGTAAAATCGCAGATTGATGACCTGAAATCAGATTCCGGGCTTTTCGCAGAGATGGAAAAGAGCGTAAACGATGCCAACAACGGAATACTTGACAACCTCAAAAAGGAATACCCGGGAATCAAACCGGAAGAATACAGGCTCATAGTGTACCTTGCCGGCAACCTTTCCAACCGCACAATCGCATTGCTCTTGGGAGAGAGCATTGATGTGATATATAAAAGGAAATCACGCCTAAAAGCAAAAATCGCAGCACTACCCTCACCGGACTCCGCCCACTTCCTCTCCATTTTTTAAGCATCGCCTCCAGCCACTCAAAAGCGGTATTGGAGCGAGACGGTTATGGAACGCCGCCTTATCTGGAATCTGTGTTCTGAACGCGACAACACACCATAATTCACATACTCATAGCTACGCTTGTTTAGCAGATTGTTTGCCGTAACAGAAAAACGCACTTTTCTGCTTGCAACCCACACTGCCGATGCATCCAGCAGCACAAGGTTCGCAGTGTTGCCTTCCGGAAAACGTGTCAGGAAATGCTCTGCGCCCAAAGTGAAGTGCAGATCATCATAAGGAAGATAAGTCATTGCAAGTTTTTGCCTTAACGAATGGTAAATATTTGTCTCCTTATTAATATCATAGTGCGATATTCCATAATCCGCCTCATAGTTTAATGACAACCACTTCACTATGCTCCCCCTGATGTATGGTTTAATTGCAGAAGTGACCTGCCTGTAAGGAATTGCCTCGTTATCGCGCAAGGAAGTAGCGGAACCAATGGAAGAGCTTGCATCTATGCCTGCAACCATCCTGCTATGCCCTAACCCTTTGCTTATTCCACCATTAAAATACCAGGTTCCGTTGCACGATGGCATGTCTGCATACGTTGAAATTATAAAATCACCTTCAAAAATCTGGTTTGACATTATTGAATTGCGGCTATAATTATAAGTGGCGGATAGATTTGCGAAAAAAGATTTCATAACATTGCGGTAACGGTAAGATAGCGTTGCAGATACATTCTGGTGATATTTGTCAGGATTATAAGCGATAAAAAGGTTACGGTAATCAGATAACACAGGCACTGTTATATTAAGGTATGGTTGCGGAGATCCAAGGGAATAGGCAAATGAAGCCGACACCTCTGATTTAGCACTTAACTGACGCCTTACATAAAGCCGTGGCGAAACATCAATATAATTATGACGGCATGATACGGAATAATGACGCCATTTCAATGGGGTACGAAAAGATGCACGCCACCCATTGCGCTCATAATCAATTTGCGGAGTAGCATAGATGTTTGAAAGGAATGCCTGGTGAACCCCGGAATTGTCAAATTCTCCCAAGCCGGACAGCAAGCTGTTCATCCTATGATAATCCAGATCAACTCCTGCCGTGACATAGTATTTCCAAAACCTGGATACTTTTCCGAAACGGCTTTCACTTGTGTTTCGCAAATCTGTTGTCCCTATACTCTGGAGTGCATCATGCGCTCCCATAACGAGCAACCTTTCTGGATGATGCTCGAATGTGGTACGGGACACCAGAGAAAAAAGCCTTTTTTCATTGCGCTTAACCAGCTTCAGATCATTCGCGATGGAGATAGATTTACGTCTCACAGCCTGGTCAATGTGGTATGACCCGGCGACTGATGAATTAACCCTGTTCAAAATTGCATTGAACTCAAGTCTATCCTTTAAATAATATCCGCGCTTGTTTGTCTCGCTGTATAATTGAGCAGACAGGTCATGCCTTTTAGTGCGCATTGTGCTGTTCTGGACAAAAACAGGTATCTGCTGGCTGAAATAATTTGTCACCACGCCTGAATTATAATCAAGCCTGTCACCCATGTAGTTAAATTTAAGCCGCATGGAGGTGTCTTGTTTTTTCCATGCAGATATTGAATTGGCGAGCATGGAAAAATTATCGCGGGTACGTACTTCTGAAAGAGGAGGACTGACAATGTCCGCCGTAATGTATCCCTTCCACAGATTTTGCGAGTAGTCTGCTGAAAACATATCATTGAAATCATGCTCACGTATTTCATTTGCCGGATTCCAACCTGTATTATCTGCCTTTAACGTAACAATATTCTGTAATTTCTTTGCTATACGCATGGCGTAAAGGGAACCGTCGTAAAGCAGCGGTTGCACTCCCGCCGCACCTTGCACAACACCGACCCACCTGCTGCGTGCGTCATCCTTCAATTTCAGGTTTATCCCGGCTTCTTCCGGAAACTCTATCCCTTCAAGCGCCTTTACCGGCTGATGGTTTTCCATCACCTCTACCGATTTCACATCTTTATGAGAAATATTATTGGTTGCAAGACCATACTGTCCACCTAAAAAATCATTTCCATCTATATAGAATTTATTTATAGGCTTCCCTTGATACTTGATTGTTCCATCCGTCTCAACCTTAATGCCGGGAAGCCGCTTAATCACATCAATTATTGCGTTATCCTTGGCGCTGGCATAACGCGACACATTAAAGACAAGAGTATCACCTTTGGCATAGATGTCCGGTGCTTCTACAATCACGTCATTGAGCACTGTAGGTTTCTGCTTAAGGAGGACAACGGACACATCTGCCGTCACAGGCAGGGCAAGCGTTTCATATCCCATGGAGCGGAATGTCACCGAATCCGCTCCTTCCTTCAGGGCAAGCACAAAGCGCCCTTCACGGTTTGTGGAAGCAAAAGCCCCTTTTGCCCTTACAATTGCGCCAATGACAGGCTCACCGGTATCGGCATCCTTCACAACACCGCGCAGTTCGCCCGAATCTGCTGGCTTTGCAGACAGCAGACCGAACAGAACATTAAGTATGAAAAAGCTAAAACGTGTCATTTTCTCCAATCCAATTCAATATAACCATACGGGAGTTCAACAGGGTCATATGCTTCCGGTAGAGGATTGCCCGATCCATCAGTCACCGTAACATGCCCGCCTGTAGTAGCTTCAAAATAACTGTAAGGATTTACTTCATAGCGATGCCTGGTATCATAATACGTATTCCGGTCAACATTGTTATAGGACACCTTATATATAGTTATAGGTCTGTCCGCTTTTGACCTTATGCCTATGCACTCGAAAATATAGTGCCCGTTCCTGTCACTTGCTTTCATTATCAAGCCGGGAAGACCTTGCAGTTTCCACGGACCGTCAGCAAGAGGAATTTCCTCAGAATAAAAAGCGGTCCACTCCCTGCCCCGGAAGTTGCATTTCGCTCCATGGCATTCATAGCCCAACACATTTATGACTGAATCAGTCAGCTCCCATTCAAGCGCGGGAATATCCTCTTCATAACGGAACCAGTCCGTGCATACTTTTTCTGTATGAGTCAATTTGCCGGAAGGGTAATTTTTGTAAATTGTCATGAATTCCCCGTTATCCAACTTACCCTCATACACTGCTGCGGCAATCTGTTCCGGAGTAGAGCCCGCTATAATGGAATCAACTGTAAGGTTCCTTAGGCTCGAAAATTTGGATAGACCATCCGCACCAATTTGCAGAAGCATATTATCATTAGAGAAATTTCCATCGGCAATCTCTGTGGTATCCACACAGAAACGGTAATCATATACAAATTCCATTGTTTCCTTAGCTATGGTTTCGGTCTCCGGCACAGTGGATTGATAAATTCCCAATTGGCGACGCACGATTTTGCCTGACACGGCGGTTGCCAAAACAGTGATGGCAACCAAAAGGATGATGTTTCTTTTCATTTCGATTTATTTTGAATTACGACGCAAAGGTACAGCGCCCTGCATGGCACGGCTCAAAATAATCGTTACTCAAACATTATGGAATTATTACTAAAATATTACGGCAGCGCAATTTGCACAGCTAAAGCGATACGGACTCATCCTTTTTAGGTACTTTTGCCGCATGGAAAAAAGAATCAAGATATTATATATCATAACAATTCTGGCAATACTCGCATTTCTCGCAATGCAGGCATACTGGTTATACGGCAGGTATCATTTCTCGCTCAAGGAACATGAACGCATTCTAAGCGAAAAGATTATTGAATGCGTGCAGGAATATAATGCCATCCGCGAAAGGGCATCTGAAAAGAATGACTACCACAATAAAAAAAATAAAGACAACACATTTACAATACCGTCATTTTCATTAAGGCAGCATTTTGACGACACTGTCAAGACCATCCGCACAGCAAAACTCTTCACTTACATGTTTTCAGCCCACGAACTGCTCGGCATAAAGCCTGGAACCACCCTGAGCGAGGAACAGAAAAAGAAGGCATTGGATCTGGCGATGCAGCAAATGATAGAACCGATAGACTCGGTCATTTTCGATGCTTCGGGTGCAAAGGATGAAAATGAGGCATGGTCTGCCACAAGAAGCATCCATACAGAACGAAAATGCCCATTCACCGCAGAAGGCATTGACTCAATACTTGGCAACGCAGGCATCAAGGCTGAGACATGCATCGCCAAAGCAGACAGCATGGTATGGAATGTAACGGTGGATTATAATACCTCGCTTTTCTCCCCAAAGGTTTCATTGACCATACCTTATTCACAACTGGAGGGGCAGACGGTCAGCATTGTCAGTGCAATAAATCCCATTGACTTGCTTCCCGCAATGTGGCAGACACTCATTGCCACAATCGCCATCTCGGCACTGCTTATCATATGCCTTATATGGCAGTTTACCACATTGCTGAAGCTTTCCCGCCTTGATAAAATGCGCAACAGCTTCATCACTACCATGATTCATGAGCTTAAACGTCCTGTTTCAACATTGAAGATGTGCGTTTCCGGCATTGAAAACGAGCGGATGATGGCTGACAAGACTACAAAAAAAGAGCTTGTCACTGAAATACGCATGGCACTTAACAATCTGTCGGCATATTTTTCAAAACTCAGGGATATAACTTTCAATGATGTCGAACAGATACCTTTAACCCTCCAGAACATACCACTGCATGACCTATTTGACAATGTTATCGCGGCTACTGCAATTCCTTCCGGAAAAGAGGTAAGCATACGGAATGACATAGGGACTGAAGTAATAGTGCCTGCTGACCCATCACATTTATTCAACATTCTCAACAATATTGTTGAAAACGCAGTCAAGTATTCATGTGACAGCGTTGAGATTACCGCCTCGGCAACCGAAGCGCATGGCACAGTCAAGATACGCATAGCCGATAATGGCAACGGCATTTCGTCTGGTGACCTGAATCATATTTTCAAAAGGTTTTACAGGGGCAAAACAAAATCAGGGGATGTGCCCGGCATGGGGCTCGGACTCGCCTATGTTAAACTGCTTGTTGAGGCGCACGGAGGAGAAATCACTGTTGAGAGCCGGGAAAATGAGGGCACTTGTTTCACTATCACACTTCCGCAATGATGAAAGCGATAAAAATACTTCTGGTCGATGATGACATGAAGAACTCCATGCTGCTTAAACGCTTCATCGAAACGGAAGGCTTTGAAGTTGCATACGCCAACAACGGCAAGGTGGGACTGGAAATGTACAGGGAAACGCATCCTGACCTGATTTTGCTTGACATAAATATGCCGGAGCTGGATGGTTTTGCAATGGCACGGATAATACGGCGGAATGACAAGCGGGTTATAATTTTCTTTCTTACCGACCGCACTGATAAGGTTGACCGGCTGCACGGTTTTTCACTGAAAGGCAACGACTATATTCCTAAGCCGTTTTACCCGGAAGAGCTTATCGCAAAAATCAACGAGCGTTTTGATAGCTTAATCACTACCCAGGATATTGAATATGCCATCGGCAATACTGTTTTCAGACCCAACCTCGCGTCACTGACATATAATGGCGAGACACATTCGCTGTCCGTACGACAGGCGGAGATACTCCAGCTTCTTGCCGAAAATATAGGCAGACCGGTAGAAAGGGATCTGATTCTTGAAAAAATATGGGGAGACGCGAGCTATTCAAACTCTCTTGCCCTTAATGTGCAGATAACCTATATACGCCGTCTTCTAACTGATCCGTCAGTGACGATAACATCAATCAAGAAGAAGGGATACATTTTATCTGTTGCACAATAACGCCGAAAAAACATGCTGTATTAAGGCTTGTCAGGTTTTTCATAAAACCGTCACCTACAACACACTGATTCGCTGATGTTTACAAACCAGCTTGTCAGGCTTTTTATTTGGAGTCAAACAACAGGATAGGGTAATTTTGCGTCAACAAACACCACATATATGAACGCAAAAACCACTATTTGTACCGTTGCCCTGCTTCTCACATTTATGGGCACGCACGCACAACTCAAAGAGGAATCTGACAGCCTGACCCGCGAATTAAATGAGGTTGTCGTAACCGCAAAACAGCCCGCGACCAAACTTGTAGGCACTACCCTCGTGTCTACCATCTCAGGCTCAAACCTTGCGAATCTGGGAACCGCGCTTGATGTACTCGCGCAACTCCCTATGATTAAGGTGCAGGACAATTCCGTAAGCGTAATCGGGAAAAACAATATAGAAATCTACATAGACGGACACCCGATGCGTGATGACAATGAGTTGCAACAAATCCTATCCACCAACCTCAAGAAGGTGGAACTTGTCATGGCACCAGGAGCCGCATACGCCAGCACTACAGGCGCAGTGCTCAAAATAACAACAAGCCGCAACTTTCTTCAAGGACTGTCATTTTCCGACCAGCTTCAGGTTCAACGCCGACGCAAATGGTCTGTTATGGATAACCTCAACACCAATTACCGGACAGGAAAATGGGATTTCTTTCTGAGCGGAATCATCAACCGCGACAATCCACTGTCAAAAGGCACCACCATAAACACACTTGTTTATGACGGCAAGGAAACGACTGTAGGCAGCAGCCAGAACAATTCATACCCTACGCTCACAGGTGCAATCAAAGCCGGGTTGAACTACGCATCCCGCACCCGGTCCATAGGAGCATACTACCGCTATAATCCTGAAAAGGGCGATTTTGCCAATACCGGAACGGAATGGCTCAACACTACGCCGGAAACAACACGCAATATAGACCGGCACATCCGAGCCCACAGCCATCTTGTATCCGCATATTACGACAATACTTTCAACGAAAAATACCAAATCCACTTCGACGGCGATTTCAAGCATTCGGTAAGCGACAACAGGGTGACCACCACATACCCGGACTCTCCAGACCATGAGGTCAACTCAACCGACCGGAGGAATTCAACTTTATTAGCGGCAAAACTATATCTGGACTTCCCGCTTTGGAAAGGGAACTTCACCTTAGGAACCCAGGACAGTTACACACGCACCCGGCTCGATTACCGTATGCTCAACGCCCAAGTTGGAGAATATATACCTTCATCCCTGACAGACGCAAGGCAAACATCGGCGGCGCTTTTTGCGTCATGGGCGCGAACGTTCGGCAAATTCAGCCTTTCAGCAGGGGCACGATATGAGTTTGTGGACTATGATTTCAAAGTTGACGGAAAAGCAGACAAGGATATGAGCCGCCGTGACAATCTGCTCACTCCGGACATATCCCTGAGCTACGATTTCAACGATTCCGCACAACTCAGCCTAACTTACAAGACCTCCTCCGTAAAGCCTCCATACTCGCAACTGACGGGAGCACTGAACTATGTCGGTCAACATGAAATTGAAGGAGGTAATCCCGCTTTGCGTGACGAGAAGATGCATAATTTCCAATTACTTGGGATGTGGAACGGATTCATGCTACAGACATCTTTCATCCGCAGCCTCGACACTTACGCATTTGTCAAGCAACTTTATCCGGCAAAGGACCTGCAGCTGCTGATGCATCCTGTCAACATTGACGTTTCCGCGCTGAGCATGTTCCTTGTATGGAGCAAGCCCGTGAGACGATGGACGCCAAACATCACCCTTGGAATGTACCGCCAGTGGCTAACTCTCGGCAATAACCACTATAACAAACCTATTTTCTCTTATTATATTGACAATACTTTTTCCCTGCCACGCGGATGGTCAATTACAGCAAATATAAGCGGCAACACACAAGGAGACATGCACACCAACCGATTCGGCTCATCGCCCCTCACCGTGGACGCTTCACTTGGCAAGACATTCATGAAAAAAACACTGACTGTGAAGCTATCGGCAACCGACATTTTCAATACTGCAAACAATGAATGGAGCATGAACACGTTCGGCATTTTTGTTGACAAGCGCCAGAAGTATGACAACCGCGGGCTGTCGCTTAACGTGATATACAATTTCCAGCCACGCAAAAGCAAATATAAAGGTGCAACGGCATCTGAATCCGAGATGAACCGCCTGTGAGCCCAAAAGATTCCCGGTGCATATTTTTATTTTGTATAAAACCGTATTTTTATTAATTTTGTGCGATTAAACGGAGTTACGCCATGCGGTTGACCCACTCGCGCAACGCCTTGTTTACACCGAGAATCTATAACCAATCATATTTTTATCTCAATGGATCAAATGTTATTCTGGATTGTGCCGGCAGCGTCCATACTTGCGCTTGTCATGGCATGGTTTTTCTACAAGCAGATGATGCGCGAGAGCGAGGGAACTCCCACCATGCGCAAAATCGCTTCTTACGTGCGCCAGGGAGCTATGTCCTACCTGCGCCAGCAGTACAAAATCGTGGGTATCGTGTTTATCGGACTTGTTATCCTGTTCTCAATTATGGCTTACGGATTCGGTCTGCAGAACCCCTGGGTGCCTGTAGCGTTCCTTACCGGAGGCTTCTTCAGCGGTCTTGCCGGATTCCTTGGCATGAAAACAGCCACTTACGCTTCTGCACGCACAGCTAATGCTGCAAGCCAGACACTCAACGCCGGCTTAAGGGTCGCTTTCCGCAGCGGCGCGGTGATGGGTCTTGTAGTGGTAGGTCTCGGACTCCTCGACATCTCTTTCTGGTACATACTCCTCAACTGGATTGAGCCGGCTGACGGAACCCACAAGCTCACAATGATTACAACAACCATGCTTACCTTCGGCATGGGTGCTTCAACTCAGGCGCTTTTCGCGCGTGTTGGCGGCGGCATTTACACCAAGGCTGCTGACGTCGGCGCAGACCTCGTAGGCAAAGTTGAAGCCGGTATTCCTGAGGATGACCCCCGCAACCCCGCAACAATCGCTGACAACGTAGGCGACAATGTGGGCGACGTTGCAGGCATGGGTGCTGACCTTTACGAGAGCTATTGCGGCTCTATCCTCGCTACTGCAGCCCTCGGAGCTGCCGCCGGCGCAGGAATGATAGGCTCAGATTTCACCACTGACCAGGCTGTTGCGCTGCAAATCAAGGCTGTGCTTGCCCCGATGCTCATTGCCGCAGTTGGCATTGTACTCTCAATCATCGGCATCTTCGCTGTCAAGACTAAGGAGAATGCAACAATGAAAACCCTCCTTAACTCTCTTGCAGCAGGCACAAACCTCAGCTCTGTGCTCATCATCGCCGCAACATTCGGCATACTCTACCTTCTCCAGATACCCAACTGGGTGAATATTTCACTCGCTGTTGTTGTCGGACTCCTTGTCGGCATAATTATCGGCAGGGCTACCGAATATTACACTTCACAGTCCTACACCCCCACCAAGAAACTTGCTGAAAGCGGACAGACAGGTCCTGCTACCGTAATCATTTCTGGCGTAGGTCTCGGCATGATTTCAACCGCAGTGCCTGTAATAGCAGTTGTTGCCGGCATCATCCTCTCTTACTGGCTTGCATCCGGCTTTGACTTCGCAAATATCTCATGGGGTCTCTACGGCATCGGTATCGCCGCTGTCGGCATGCTCTCTACACTCGGCATCACACTTGCCACTGACGCCTACGGTCCTATCGCCGACAACGCAGGCGGTAATGCCGAGATGAGCGGACTCGGAGCAGAAGTGCGCAAACGCACCGACGCACTCGATTCACTCGGCAACACCACCGCGGCAACAGGCAAGGGATTCGCTATCGGCTCTGCCGCGCTTACCGGACTTGCACTTCTTGCATCATACATCGAGGAGATCCGCATCGGTCTCCACCGTATCGGCACAGAGTTTATCCAGATCGGCACATCACTCAGCGACGAAGTCACCAATATTCCTCTTGAAAGCGCCAACTTCACAGACTTCATGATGGCTTACAATGTCAACCTCATGAACCCGATGGTACTCTCAGGCATGTTTATCGGCGCTATGATGGCATTCCTTTTCTGCGGTCTCACAATGAATGCAGTAGGTCGCGCTGCTTCCCACATGGTTGAAGAGGTGCGCCGCCAGTTCCGCACAATCAAAGGCATTCTCAGCGGCGACGCAGAACCTGACTACGCACGCTGCGTGCAGATTTCAACCAAAGGCGCACAGCGCGAAATGGTATTCCCCTCACTTCTTGCCATAATCGTGCCTATCATTGTAGGACTGGTATTCGGTGTTCCGGGAGTTATCGGTCTCCTTACCGGCGGACTCAGCGCAGGATTCGTGCTCGCTATCTTCATGGCTAACGCCGGCGGCGCATGGGACAATGCCAAAAAGTACATTGAGGAAGGCAACTTCGGTGGCAAAGGAAGCGAAGTCCACAAGGCAACCGTTGTTGGTGACACAGTAGGCGACCCCTTCAAAGACACCTCCGGTCCGAGCCTCAACATCCTCATCAAACTCATGTCAATGGTTGCAATCGTAATGGCTGGACTCACAGTAAGCTGGAGCCTCTTCTAATACGAATCCTTATTACTTGCTATACAGATAACCTCGCCTACCCTACGGCGAGGTTATTTTTT
>DAAJ01000034.1:13285-37341 GCA_001701115.1 Bacteroidales bacterium GP2 | reverse complement strand
CAGGCAAGCAGTTTGATATAACATTAAGACCTCAGCCGGAAAACTCATGGTTTAATCCTGATTTTGAGGTAACTGTACCGGAAAACGGCATAGTACAGTTTGTATCATTCTCCCCTATAAATGAAAATGGCACCCTTACCGCCACATTTGAAGCCAAGAAAACCGGAGAAGGCACAATTTCATTCCAATCTCCCCAACCGGGCTTTAAGGTTATTGATACACAGATAACGATAACAGTAACAGAAAGCGCCATTAAACCATCAGGAATTGCCTTAAGCGAGTCAAGCAAATCACTTGCAGAAGGGGATTCATTCAAACTTGAAGCCATAGTTGAACCGGAGGGAGCAGAAGGCACTATCAAATGGAGCAGCTCCGATGAGGCAATAGCGACTGTTGATGAGAATGGAAATGTCACAGCTGTGGCAGCAGGAGTGGCTACTATAACAGCTTCATTCGGGGAGCTGACAGCATACTGCGAAGTAACCGTTGAGAAGAAAGTCATCAGACCTGCAGGAATCAGTTTGAATACTTCACAAATCACTCTGACTGAAGGCTCGACATTCCTATTGGAAGCAATTCTTACACCCGAGGGAACAGAAGGGGAAATAATATGGGAATCGACTGACACACGAATTGCAACAGTAGATAATCAAGGCATGGTTAAAGCAATTTCAGAAGGAGATGTTACCATCAGAGCTATTTGCGGAGAATTTTCAGCCGACTGCATAGTAACAGTTGAGAGAAAAATTGTTCAACCGACAGGAATTCTGCTTAATACCACAAAAATAACACTGACGGAGGAATCCACTTTCCTTTTGGAAGCAATAATAATTCCTGAGGATGCGGAGGGCGCTATCGTATGGACATCCTCTGACGAGACGGTTGCTACCGTTGACGAGAACGGAAATATAACAGCTGTATCAGCGGGCGCCGCGACTATCTCAGCATCTTGCGGAGAACTATCTGCACTGTGTGAGGTGATTGTTGAGAAAAAAGTCGTAAAACCGGAAGGAATACAGCTCAATACTTCGCAAGTCACTATCATTGAGGGCAAAACATTCCTGCTGAAAGCAATAATAATTCCTGAGGAGGCGGAGGGCGCTATCGTATGGGCATCCTCTGACGAGACGGTTGCTATCGTTGACGAAAACGGAAATATAACAGCTGTATCAGCGGGCACCGCGACTATCTCAGCATCTTGCGGAGAAATATCTGCACTGTGCGAGGTGATTGTTGAGAAAAATGTTGTAAAACCGGAAGGAATCCTCATCAATCCATCCCAAATTTCTGTTACGGAAGGCACTTTGTTCCATCTCACAGCTACATTAATTCCCGAAGGAGCGGAAGGCACCATCACTTGGAGCACATCTGATGAAGAGATCGCCAAAGTTGATGAAACCGGTAGAGGAGTGGCTATTTCAAATGGCACAGCCACTATCACTGCCGCGTGCGGAGAGTTTTCAGCAACATGTGAAATCAATGTGACAAAAAATATCGTCAACCCTACAGGTATAACGCTCAACACATCACAAATAACACTCACAGAAGGGAATACATATAGACTTGAGGCGACACTCATACCGGAAGAAGCGGAGGGCACAATTACATGGAGTACTTCCGATGAAACCATCGCAACAGTCAATTCGAGCGGCATTATAACCGCTGTCGCTCCTGGCGAGGCAATTGTATCCGCTTCTTGCGGAGATATAACTGCATCCTGCAAAGTAACCGTAGAGAAAAAAATCATACTCCCTACAGGACTTGCGCTGAATCCCACAAAAGCAACCATTAAAGAGGGCGAATCGCTCCAAATAGTTGCCACCGTAATCCCGGAAGATGCAGAAAAAGTTATTGTATGGAATAGCTCTGATGCAACAGTAGCTAATGTAGATGACAGTGGAAAAGTTTGGGGCAATTCACCGGGAAATGCAACCATCACCGCTTCCTGCGGAGAACTGACAGCGACTTGTGAAGTTACTGTTATCAGGGCTGCTATTGATGCTGCATCACTGGTTCTCAATCTTGAAAATGCCACATTGGTTGAGAACAGCACTTTGCAACTGGTGGCGACAATCACTCCGGACAATGCTACCGACAAGACGGTGACATGGACGTCGAGCGATGTTGAGGTTGCGGGCGTAGACGAAAACGGCGTCGTGTCTGCACTAAAAGAAGGAATTGCGACAATTACCGCGACGACAGCTAACGGTCTGACTGCTTCATGCATCGTTACGGTCATACCCGAAACAATAGAACCGTCGGCGATTACGCTGAATGTTGAGGACGCCGAACTGCTTGAAAACAGCACTTTGCAACTGGTGGCGACAATCACTCCGGACGATGCTACCGACAAGACAGTGACATGGATGTCGAGCGATGTTGAGGTTGCGGGCGTAGACGCAAACGGCGTCGTGTCTGCGCTGAAAGAAGGAATTGCTACAATTACCGCGACAACTGCCAATGGTCTGACCGCTTCATGCAAAATTACTATTATTGAGAAACCGTCTGGTATCGACGGCATTGACGGAGAAAAGAAAGAGGCAGTGCGGATTGAAAACAGTGATATTGTTATTGATGGCGAAGGCAAAGCAGAGATTTTCAATATTTCAGGAGTCCGTGTGGCTGTAAGCAATGGAGGTCGAGTATCCGGACTCCCTCATGGCATATACATTGTGCGCATCGGAGGACGCAACTTCAAGGTTCTTAAATAAGCCTTTTATGCGTCATACCGATAAAGAGGCATCCGCATGGAGGAAGCGCTCTGACTACCATAAAACCGCTTTATCGCAACTTTTAGCAGTTTTTTGCCAAAAATTAGGTTGAGTTTAAATATTTTGTATAACTTTGGCTTTTCGATGCGGCAGTTTGCCGCGTTAACCAATCGTTACCCACTTATATAATAGCTATATTATGGACATGCTTGATAGCGCCGAAGCGCTGAAACCCGTTGACGCTGAGAACACCGTTGCTGCGGAAGTTGCTCAGGATACCGTGAAAGAAGAGAATGTAACCAAAGAAATTCTCCTTGAGAAGCTTATTGCCCTTGCTCACTCGGAGCAGGATATCAGCGCGGAGGAGGTCGCAGACATCAAGCAACATTTTTATCTCCTTCACAATGAGGATGTAAGGAAAGCTAAGGCTGAGTTCATAGAAGCCGGAAATGAACCTGACGACTTTATTGCTGCGGAAGATGAAGTTGAAGTAAAGTTCAAGGATGCGCTTGCAGCAGTGAAAGGCAAAAAGGCGGAGCAGAGAGCACGCATCGAGGCTGAACAGACACGTAACCTTGAACGGAAAAACGCAATCATCGCCGAAATAGAGCAGTTCAGCGCAGATACCGATAATGTGAACCGCCACTACCAGAGAGTCAAAGAGCTGCAGGCTGAGTTTAAAGAAATAGGAGAAGTTACCCCACAGAACACCACTGCTGTGTGGAAAAACTATCAGGACGCTGTTGAGCGCTTCTATGACCAGTGGAAAGTCAACAAGGAGCTACGCGACTATGATTTCAAGAAAAACCTTGGTGAAAAGCAGTTGCTTGTCGACGAGGCTACCAAGCTCATCGAAGAGCCGGATGTTATTACCGCGTTCCGCCGTTTGCAGGACCTTCATGACAAATGGCGTGAAATTGGTCCCGTAGCAAAAGAGGTTCGCGAAGAAATATGGGCGACATTCAAAGATGCAAGCGCAGAAGTAAACAAACGCTATCAGGCTCATTTTGAAGAAAGAAAGAAAAAAGAGCGTGACAATGAAGATGCCAAGACCGCTATTTGCGAAGAAATTGAAGCGCTTGATTTCAATGCCCCGGCTTCTTTTGCTGAATGGGATGAAGTGACTAAGGTAATCCTTGCCGCACAGGAGAAATGGAGAACCATAGGTTTTGCCTCAAAAAAAGCCAACAACACCCTTTTTGCAAGATTCCGCGCCCTTTGCGATGACTTCTTCAGCCGCAAGGCAGATTATTTCAAACGTGCCAAAGAGGACATGAGCGCTAACCTCGCAAAGAAAATCGAACTTTGCGAAGAAGCTGAAAAGTTGCAGGAGAGCACTGAATGGCGCAAAACAACCGATGCGCTCATCAAGCTCCAGGAAAAATGGAAAACAATCGGACCGGTGCCGCGTAAAAACAGCGACGAGGTATGGCAGCGGTTCCGCAATGCTTGCAATGCATTCTTCGCAAACAAAAAGAAGAGCACATCTGATGTACGCAAGACAGAGCAGGCAAACCTCAAAATCAAGAAAGACATTATCGAGCAGCTCCGCAAACTGAATGCCCCCGAAAGTGAAACACCACGCGAAGAGGCAATAAGGGAATTGCAACAGCTTCGCGCAACATGGCAGGCTACAGGTCATGTGCCGATGAAGAACAAAGACAAACTTGCCGAGGAATACCGCACTGTAGTTGGAGAACTGTTTGACAAATTCGATGTGCGCGAGACACGCGCCCGCATGAATGCTTTTGAAGCTACTGTTGAGGAAATCGGCGATGACAAAAACAGGCTCATAAAGGAGCGTGACAGGCTTGCAAGAGCTTTCGAGCAGCGCAAAAACGACCTTCAGACATACGAGAACAATCTCGGTTTCTTCAGTTCAAGTTCAAAGAGCGGTGATTCAATGCTCAGAGACCTTGAAAGGAAAATCCAGAGGCTCCGCGATGAAATCGCTGAAATATCCGGAAAAATGAAGGTCATATCTGCTAAACTGAAATAAAAAACACGATTTGCGGCGGGGACTTGCTCTCCGCCGCATTTGTCCTGTCTTATATAGCAAAAACACACAATACCGGGCAGTATGAAAGTTGCAGAACGAAGAATCAGATTCGGGAAAACAGTGCCGTGGGTACTCGCAGTCTTCGACATTGCGGCAATGGCAGTGTCGTTCATTCTTGCGTCGCTGCTTATGCCTGCCCAACAGCATGCCATATGGTTTTCCAATCCTGTCATCATTCTTGCGGCAGCAGCATGGATTCCTGTTGCTTGGAAACTGTCAAGGAGTTCACGCTACAGGGCGATGAAGATGGAGCGCACTGCCGCAGAAGCGATAAAGGCACTCGGCTACCACGCCATGCTGTTCATCACTATGATATACCTCACAGGCGTGCCAGGTCCCAGTTGGCAGTCCCTTGCGATTTTTTACGCGCTTGCCTTCCTTTTGCTCCCGCTTGCAAGGACATTGGCGAGAACCATGCTGAAAGCCTACCGGAGGCATGGCAGAAACTACAGCCGCGTGGTTATTGTAGGAAACAATGAAACAACCCGGCGGCTTCTTGCCGAGCTTGAAAATGATCCGGGATTTGGATATAAGGTCCTTGGGGTATTTGACAGTGAACCATATACCGGGGAACATAAAACCATCTTTTCAGGAACGATTGAGCAGCTTGAGCCATTTGTGCGCGAAAACAAAATCGACGAGATTTTCTGCACCGTGCCAGGCGACGATACCGAGATGCTCCTCGCGGCGATAGCGGCAGCCGACAATAATAAAGCGCAATACTACTATGTGCCACAGATATCAAGGTACGTTCCAAGAGGATTTGGCATAAACACCCTCGGGCACATGGCGGTGATGCCGGTCACATCCTCTCCCCTCACCCATTGGACTTACAGAATGGCAAAAAGGGCACTGGACGTAATTATCTCCTCATCTGCCATACTGTTTTTCTCAGTTCTTTTCATTCCGGTTGCAGTGGCAATAAAAACGACGTCACCGGGACCGGTATTTTATCGCCAGAAACGCACCGGTTATAAAGGCAAACCATTTAATTGCCTTAAATTCCGGACGATGTACTACAACCCAGCTGATGAATCGCCAGTTGAAAAAAATGATCCGAGAGTAACACCCGTTGGGCGATTCCTAAGACATTCCAGCATAGATGAACTTCCGCAGATTTTCAATGTGCTTGCAGGACAGATGTCTATTGTTGGTCCCCGACCCCACATGATAAGCCATACGGAGCATTACAGGCAGATAATTAGCAAATATATGATGCGCCACTCTGTAAAGCCTGGCATAACCGGATGGGCACAAGTAAACGGGTTCAGAGGGTCTACCGACTATCTTTGGAAAATGGAGCGCCGTGTAGAGCATGACGTGTGGTACATAGAAAACTGGTCTTTTTTGCTTGATTTGAAGATTATAGCACGTACCGTCATAAATATTTTTGTCGGAGAGGAGAACGCTTACTGACAAATCGTTGTTTTATTGGCATAAACAGATAAAAAATGGAAAAGATATACGACAGCATCACAGAACTAATCGGCAATACTCCATTGCTCGAAGTAAAGAACATAGAAAAAGCGGAAAAGGCAAAAGCGAGGATACTCGTCAAACTTGAATCATTCAATCCCGGCGGAAGCGTCAAGGACAGAGTGGCTCTTTCCATGATTGAAGCGGCTGAAGCTGCGGGGAAACTGGCACCGGGAGCTGTGATAATAGAACCGACAAGCGGTAATACCGGCATCGGACTTGCCTGGGTTGCTACCGTTAAAGGCTATAAGCTAATACTCACAATGCCTGAAACCATGAGCGAAGAGCGACGCAAGCTGCTAAAGGCACTTGGCGCAACCCTGGTTCTCACTCCCGGCAGTGAAGGGATGGCTGGAGCGATCCGTAAGGCAGAAGAGTTAAGGGACAATACCCCCGGCTCAATTATATTGCAACAGTTTGACAACCCGGCAAATCCCGCGGCTCACATTCGCACCACAGGCGAAGAGATTTGGAGGGATACGGACGGCAAAGTGGATATTTTTGTGGCAGGAGTCGGTACAGGGGGCACTCTCAGCGGGACAGCCGCGACGCTTAAGAGCCATAACCCTGCTATTAAAGCAATTGCAGTGGAACCAGCAGGTTCTCCTGTGCTTTCAGGCGGAAAACCGGGTCCACATAAGCTTCAGGGAATCGGTGCCGGATTTATTCCTAAAAACTATAATCCGGCGGTTGTGGATGAGATTGTCACTGTGACTGACAAAGATGCAATCAAGGCATCGCGCCTGCTCGCGCAAAAAGAAGGAGTCCTTGCCGGAATATCCTCCGGCGCGGCACTGTCCGCAGCAATTGCTGAGGCTAAAAAAGAGGAGAATGCCGGGAAAATTATTGTGGCGCTTCTCCCCGACACTGGCGAACGATACTTATCTACCGACCTGTACGCATTTGAAGCATATCCGGTAGACTGACTTAATTCCCTGTTGCGCTGCGTAGCACGAGAGACGCAAGCATAGCTCCGAAAATTGAGGTAATGTGCATCAGTGAGCCATTGACTCTGGTGCGTCCGCTATTGTCGTCTGGTTCATCCAGCACCCCTTTGTTTGCCACAAGTTCATCGCTGTAAACACATTTGAACTTTCGCGCAGGATATTCGCCGCTTCTTTTGAATCGTTGGCGCAATGCCCTTGCAAGCGGGCATCCTTGCACTTTCCAGAACTCGGCGATATTGATTCGCGCCGGGTCAAGCTTCAATGCAGCTCCCATTGATGAGAAGAAATGCGCCTTTGTCCGCGTGGCAAGCAAAATCAGCAGAGCCTTGTCAGCGAGGGAATCTATCGCGTCAATTATATAATCATAGGATTCAAGGTTAAAAGATGACGCACTTTCAGAGTTGAATATCTCCTGCCTTGCATCTACTTCCGCATCCGGATTTATATCCAGAAGCCTTGCTTTCAATGCCTCCACTTTTGGCATGCCCACTGTAGAGTGTACAGCCATCAGCTGACGGTTTATATTTGAGGGACATACACTGTCGCAATCCACAATCGTAAGATGAACAACTCCGGAACGCACCAATGCCTCAGCGCACCAGGAACCAACGCCGCCTACACCGAAAAGAATAACCTTTATTTCACTAAGCCGCTCCATGCCTGGTTCCCCAAAAAGCAGACGTGCCCTGCTGAATATGTCCTTATTATCCATATTTTCCATTATTTTATGCTCACGAGCCGCAAAGATAAACAATTCTTAACGGTGAGCGTTTAAAATAATAAATAAATCAACCAATTCATCCGTTATGTCAACTTCAACTAATATCGCTCCCTCGGCAGCCCCGAAACACGAATTCGGCAAACGACTGCAGATGTTTATGAACCTTATTGTGCTTGTTGTGTCAGTAATGCTGATCGTATGGATTTCTTTCGACACATTCAAGGACATTCCGTTCATGCAGAACAAATCATACATGACATTCCAGTTCTGGGTATGTATTTTTTTCATGCTTGACTTCCTTGTCGGGCTGATTTATGCGGAAAACCGTACCAAATTTTTCTTCCACCGTCTTGTTTTCCTGCTGTTGTCAATCCCTTACCTGAATATCATCAACTACCTTGACATCCAGCTGAGCCACGATGCAATGTGCTTTGTGCGCTTCATTCCTCTTGCGCGCGGCGCCCTTGCGCTATACATTGTAATGGGCTACCTGTCAACCAATGCTATAACCAGCCTGTTTGTGAGCTACATATCCATAATGATTCTGGTGTGTTACTACTGCTCCCTGATATTCTATTCAAGGGAACACGGAGTCAATCCTGATGTAAACTCCTATTGGACTGCGCTATGGTGGAGCTGCATGAACCTCTCTACAGTAGGATGCAGCATATCTCCCATGACAGTTGCCGGCAAGATTGTGGCGGTGATACTGCCCATCAGCGGCATGATTATCTTCCCGCTATTCACCGTGTACCTCACAAACTTCGTTACCAACTCCCTGAAAAAGAATCACGAAAACGAATCCAACTCCTGACCTCCCTGCCATTTCACCTATACTATAGTGTGATATTGCGGCGTTGCTAAAGATTTTGTATCTTTGGGGTGTGAATCAGACTATATAATCGTGAAACTAAAACATATATTACTTTCTACCATTAGCCTCATCGGCTTGCATTGTGCTAACGCAATGACTCCCGATGAGGCTAAACAGGCTTTTGCGCAGGGACTCTATGCCGAAGCGGCTCCGGAGCTGAGGGCTATAGCGGACAAAGCGCCGAAAAATGCGGCAGCAAATACTATGGCTGGAATCGCACTGGCAAAAAACGGTGACTTTAAAGCGGCACGCACATATCTTGCCCGGGGCACAAATGAGGCTAAAATCACCCTTGCGGAAATAGAGTTTGACGAATACCACTTTGATGAAGCGGAAGATATTCTCGACAAATATGCCGCTGCGCAAAAAAAAGCCAGAAAACCGGTAAGCGAAGAGGCGGACGCCCTTATGGAGCGGATTGAAACCGCAAAGGCGATGCTGGACAGGGTTGAGAAAATTGTTATTATAGACAGTATTGCCGTTCCAAAGGAAAATTTCTTTGAGGCATACCGCCTTGCGGCATCCGCCGGAAGCATCCAGGGCGCGCAGTCGCTTTCCCGCCGGTTAAATCCGGCAGAAGGGTCTACCGCATTCACTTCCGACAACAGCTCCACCATTATATGGGGAACATCCGACGGTGGCAAAATCCAGCTTGCACAGACATGGCAGCTCGCAGATGGCTCATGGGAGGAACCGATGATGCTCGGTAGCGCGCTAAATGAAGGCGGAGATGCAAATTTTCCTTTTCTCATGAGCGATGGCATAACCCTATATTTTGCCAATAACGGAGAAAACTCACTGGGAGGCTACGATATTTTCATTTCACGCTTTGATGGAGAAAAATTCCTGCAACCGCAAAATATCGGCATGCCTTATAACTCCCCTTACGATGATTACCTCCTTGCAATTGATGAGGAAACCGGAATAGGCTGGTGGGCGACCGACAGGAATCGTCTCGGTGACTACATCACCATCTACAAGTTTATACCGCAGGAGCTGAGAATCAATTATCCTGTTGACACTGAAAACCTCGGGGGACTCGCACGGCTCACCGACTACCGCAGGACATGGGAATACGGCAAAGACTACTCCGATTTGATTGCGGCATCTGAACGGGCTAAAGAAGCAAAAGAGGATGCAGAGCCGGAACTTGTCATTCCGATGCCGGACGGCAGACAGCTCACGCTAAAACAGCTCAGGTCATCACAGGCACGTTCCCTTGCTGGACAGTACGTTTCACGCATAGAGCAGCTTAAAGAGAAAGAGACATCGCTCGCCAGACTCAGGGATGAATATTCACGCGGAAACCGTTCACGCTCTGGTTCTATACTTGATGCCGAGGCAAATATAGAACGGCTAAGAAACGAGATAACATCTTTGCGCAACAGGATAGTAAGCGCAGAGATGCCGGGGATATAATCCTGTCTTCTCTTTTCATTGAATCAATCATTTACATTTTATATCTTATGGAATTAACTGTTATTATACTTGCTGCGGTAGCGTTGCTGCTACTATGCATATTCTTCTACTACGTTCCTTTTTTCCTATGGATAAGCGCACGGGTGAGCGGAGTGCGAATTTCGCTGATGCAGCTTGTGCTGATGCGAATCCGTAAAGTGCCTGTAGGCACAATCGTCCAGGCAATGATTGAAGCCCATAAGGCTGGTCTGCACGATGTTTCCCGCGACGACCTCGAAGCTCATTATCTTGCCGGAGGAAATGTAGAAAAAGTTGTCCATGCACTTGTGTCGGCATCGAAAGCAAATATTGACCTCGGATTCAAAATGGCGACAGCTATAGACCTTGCCGGGCGTGACGTGTTTCAGGCGGTGCAGATGAGCGTGAATCCTAAGGTCATCGATACACCTCCGGTTACAGCTGTGGCAAAAGACGGCATACAGCTGATTGCAAAAGCCCGTGTTACCGTGCGCGCCAACATCAAGCAGCTTGTAGGCGGCGCAGGAGAGGACACCGTGCTTGCGCGAGTAGGTGAAGGCATAGTATCATCAATAGGCTCATCTGAAAGCCACAAGCAGGTGCTTGAAAACCCTGACAGCATATCCAAGCTGGTGCTCCGCAAAGGGCTTGACAGCGGCACAGCATTTGAAATCCTGTCTATCGACATCGCCGATATTGACATAGGCAAAAATATCGGTGCGGCTCTCCAGATAGACCAGGCTCAGGCTGACAAAAACATCGCACAGGCAAAGGCAGAAGAGCGCAGGGCAATGGCAATCGCCCTTGAGCAGGAAATGAAAGCAAAAGCACAGGAGGCAAGAGCTAAAGTCATTGAGGCTGAAGCTGAACTACCTAAGGCTATGGCAGAAGCATTCACTTCCGGCAACCTCGGCATAATGGACTATTACCGTATGAAAAATGTGCAGGCGGATACAAATATGCGCGAAACAATCGCATCGCCTGTAAGCCAACCAACAAAATAAACGATATTACTGCATGCATGCGTTTTTGATTGCTCTCGCCGTGCTAATCGGCGGATACTTCGTTTACGGCGCGTTGGTTGACAAAATAATAGGCACGCGCTCCGACACACCTATGCCGGCACATACCATGACGGACGGCGTAGACTATATGCCTATGCCAACATGGAAAGTATTCTTGATCCAATTCCTCAACATTGCCGGACTCGGACCTATTTTCGGCGCTATCATGGGCATAATGTTCGGTCCGGCAGCATTCCTCTGGATTGTTCTCGGCACGATATTTGCCGGTGCTGTGCATGATTTCCTTTCTGGGGTAATTTCAATCCGTATGGGAGGAGCATCCCTCCCTGAGATTGTCGGTCATGAGCTTGGCACAGGAGTAAAACAGGTAATGAGAGCCTTTTCTGTTGTGCTTCTTGTGCTTGTGGTTGCAGTATTCGTGTTGACACCTGCCGACCTGCTTGCATCAATGACACCTTCATGGCTTGACCGCTCGGTGTGGGTTGCAATTATCCTCGGCTACTATATCCTCGCCACCCTGCTCCCTATTGATAAGGTAATCGGCAATTTATATCCTCTATTCGGGTTCGCTCTCCTCTTTATGGCGGTAGGGCTTCTCGGCTATCTGCTTTTTTCAGGCATTGATATTCCTTCAGGATTTGAAAATGGCATAGGCAACCGCTTTTCCGGAGACCAGTCAGTTCATCCCATTTTCCCGATGATGTTTGTGAGCATAGCCTGCGGGGCTATATCCGGTTTCCACGCCACACAGTCACCGATGATGGCAAGATGCCTTACAAATGAGAAACTTGCCCGTCCCATATTCTACGGGGCAATGGTGACCGAAGGCATAGTCGCGCTTATCTGGGCTGCTGCCGCAATCGCATTTGCGGGGAGTTATGACCAACTCGGGCAGTATATGGCTGAGCATGGCAACAGCGCCGGAGCACTCGTAAAGGAAATTTCTGTAACATGGCTTGGCACCGCAGGAGGCATACTGGCTCTTCTCGGAGTTATCGCCGCGCCAATCAGCACCGGTGACACCGCCCTGCGCAGTGCTCGCCTTATTGTTGCCGATTTCTTGAAAATCAAGCAGAAAACATTCATAAAAAGGCTTCTTGTATGTATCCCGCTCTTCGTTGCGGCATTTGTGCTGATGTTCATTGATTTCAATGTGCTGTGGAGATATTTCGCATGGAGCAACCAGACCCTTGCGGTGTTTACGCTTTGGGCTGTAACTGTTTACCTTGCACGACACAACAAAGCATATATTGTCAGCCTGCTCCCTGCGCTTTTCATGACCGCAGTCAGTGTCAGCTATTTGCTTTTTGCAAGACGTCCGGAGGGTTTCGGGCTCTCTATCTCCATTGCAGTTGCGGCAGGAATACTTGTGGCGACCGCTTTCCTCGCACTCTTCCTGCGGTGGAAAAGCAAACAGCCGAAACAATTAGTGACAGAATAGAATGTGCCTATGATTGATTTCAAAAGCATAACCGGTACAACTGACAAATATAACTTCCATTCCCATACCCAATTCTGTGACGGAAGAGCGGAAATGGCTGAATTTGCTAAAGCGGCTGCCGACAGCGGATTCACACATTACGGCTTCTCCCCCCATTCACCGATACAATTTCCATCGCCATGCAACATAGACTTTGACAAGGTCAATGACTACATTGCAGAGTCCAACCGGCTTAAGGAGCAGTATTCCGACCGCCTGAAGCTATACTGCGCCATGGAGATTGACTATATCGGCAAAGAGTGGGGACCTGCAAATCCATACTTTGCCACTCTACCGCTTGACTACCGAATCGGTTCAGTCCATTTCATACCCTCTGCAGAAGGAATGATTGACGTTGACGGACGCTTCGAGTCATTCAAAAAGAAAATGGACCGCTATTTTGACAATGATATCCGTGGAGTCGTAGAGAGTTTTTACGCCCAGACAAATGACATGATTTCCGCCGGAGGATTTGACATTATAGGTCATTTTGACAAAATAGGTCATAATGCCGCTCATTTTTCACATGGGATAGAGGAGGAGAAATGGTATGAGGCACTGGTGCAGGACACTATTGACAATATCATAGCTTCAGGCGCGGTTGTGGAAATCAATACAAAAGCCCTCGCCGATCATCATCGCTTTTTCCCGTCGCAAAAGTATTGGAAAAGGATGGTTGATGCCGGAGTGACAATCGTTGTCAACAGCGACGCACATTATCCCGAACTTATCAACGCAGGACGCCCGGAAGCTATCACTCTGCTAAAAACAGTATAACAATGAAGACCTTAGGCATTATTCCGGCTCGAATGGCATCCACACGTTTCCCCGGCAAGCCTCTTGCGCTTCTCGGAGGCAAACCGGTGATACAGAGAGTGTGGGAAAATGCTTCTGAAGCGGTGGATGAGATCTGGATTGCAACAGACAGCGAACAGATTGCAACAGTTGCACATGGCTTCGGGGCTAATTGCATCATGACTTCGGAGAATTGCCCCGGAGGCACCCAAAGATGCGCGGAAGCAGCGAGCAAAATCACTACTGACGCAGACATTATAATAAATATACAGGGGGACGAGCCTTTTATAACCCCGGCACATATCACCCTTTTGAAAGAATGCTTCAATGTGCCCGCTACACAAATAGCGACACTTGCCAAAAGATTCAATCCTGCCGACGGATTCGATGCCCTGTTCAGCCCCGATACCCCGAAGGTAGTGATGGATGACAATGGATTTGCATTATATTTCTCGCGTTCAATAATCCCATATGTGCGCGACGTAGAATGGCAAAAATGGGTTCACTCGGCAACTTTTTTCACCCATGTCGGCATATATGCCTTCCGAAAAGGGATAATTGAACAGATATGCCAGTTACCCCCTTCCCCACTTGAGAAAGCGGAACGACTTGAACAACTCACATGGCTTGCTGCCGGATATAAAATAAAAGTTGGTGTCACAGATATCCCGACTTTAGGCATAGATACTCCCGCTGACCTTGAGGCGGCAAAAAAATTCATAGATAACACAACGCTATGACAACACCTGCACTTGACCGCTCCAAGCGTCCGGCTTTATACGCACCTTCACCGGCACCACTGCCTGAACTACGCACGGTTATGCTTGACAACGGCATTCCGCTTAAAATCTATGACCGTCCTGATATGGGACTGGTGAACATCGCGGCGATAAACCGTGGAGGGATGGCGGAAGCGAAAAAACCGCAAACAGCAATCATGGCTGCGGAGATGCGCCGTTTCGGGTGTACATCGCTTTCGGCGGAGGAGATAGCAAACCATCTTGACATGAATGGCGCGTGGCTTAAAACCACAGTATCCTCCCATTACACCTCAACCAACTTCTTCATGCTGCCGGATAAAGCTAAAGCGGTACTCCCAATTGCTGCGGAAATAGTACAGCATCCGGTTTTTCCGGAACATGAAACCAGGATAATGGCTAACAGGAAAGCGGAAGAGCGTGAAATTGCCCAGACTACTGAGACATTCAAGGTCAATGCGCGAAGTTCAGAACTCGCATACGGCAAAAAACATCCTCTTGCAACCGAGGTCTATGCCGATGATTTCCGCTCTGTCATACCAGATGAACTGTCTGAATTTTTCATACGGACACAACATCCAGCAAACCTGTGCCTGTACGCTTTTGGCAGAGTGACGCCAGATATTGAAAACCAGATTAACAGCGCATTCGGGAGAATCGAATGCACCGCACCAGCCACGTCTTTGAATGTAGTGCCTTTTGCACCACAAGCAAGAGGATATTATGAGCACATACCTGTAGCGGACTCCTCACAAAGCGCGCTATCAGTGACAATTCCAACGATAGGACGATCACATGCCGACTACCTCGCATTGCGCCTTGCAGTAATGGCACTCGGAGGTTATTTCGGCAGCCGCCTTTCACAGAATATCCGTGAAGAGAAAGGGATGACCTACGGCGTGAGGGCTGCACTTCTCGGATTCAGCGAAGGAAGCACGGCAGTAATAACAACCCAATGTGATGCTTCTTACATAAATCCGGTCAAGGAGGAGATAAGAAAAGAGATTGAGCGCCTTGCAACAGCGCCCTTGACTCCGGAGGAACTTGAGCGACTGCGGCTTGCCGAAATAGGCACGCTCATTGACACAACCGATTCGCCTGACACCATTATCGGATTCCACCAGACAATACACACTTCAGCGTTGCCACAGGACTATTTCAACATGAGAATCAATGCAGTCAATACCATTGATTCTGAAACAATAATGCGTGTTGCCGCAGAGCACCTTACCCCTGCCGACGCAATAACAATATCCGCCGGACTCCCCCTCTAATACCATATAAATAATAAATTTGATTGTAAAACAACTCACCCAAAGAGCGCTACATTGCGAAAACTTTTATAAGCGTCAAGAGGGTAAATAATAAGCGAAGCATAAATGCACTCCGAGAGTTAGAAAAACTTTTGGAGTGCATTTCACTTGTCAGGCATTACCTTTGTTTACCGCATATAAGTTTATTTCTGCGAGGAGAGATAAAGAGAATGGTATTCATCGAGGATTTTGCGAATCGCCGCGCCTATTTTCAGATATGCGTCATCATCAAGGTTGGCGAGTGACGCTCTTACAGACCATGCTGGTCCATCAAATCCATCGCCGTTGAGAAGAACAATTGAGGTTTCATTTGCAAGACGGATTACAAAGTCAAGCGGCAGATAATTCTTTTCAAGGTATTTAGCAAAATCATCACCATAGAATTTCTTTGCCCAAACCATCATGTCTATCTCACTGTAATATCCGGCACGATTAGGGTCCGGCTGCAGGGTAAACCCGGTTGTGCTCCAGAGATTGTGCAGACGGCGCTGAATCATATCTATGAGGCGAGGCTGAATATCCTCACGGTGCAGATACGCAAATGCCGAGAAGAGAGCCATCTGGATTTGCTGCGGAGTTGACAAACCTGCGGTGTGGTTAAGAGCAACAAGACGGCTGTCTGCAACAAGGCGGTCTATAAATTTAAGCTTGCGGGGCTCAAGGGTCATAGAGCTGTAACGCTTATCCAACTCCTTCTTCTCCTCTTCAGGGAGCTCACCTATAAGCTTGTCAAACACGTTATCTTGCCTGAGAGCCATCGCCGCTACTCTCCATCCGGTTGCCCCGAAATATTTTGAGAAGGAATACAAACAGATGGTGTTATATGGCAGCACATACATGAGCGACCTGAACCCTTTAATAAATGTGCCATACACATCATCGGTAATGACCATTAAATCAGGGTTGTCATTCTTCACTACGTCAACTATGCCGTCGAGCACATCAGGAGCGAGACAAACACTCGGTGGATTCGACGGGTTGGTGACGCACACTACCTTCACTGCGGGATCACGCAACTTGTCGATTTCCGCTTTGCTGTACTGCCAATCGTGGTAGCCATCCTTCTCTACCGCATTTGCGCTTACATATACTATGTCAAGTCCAAATTCGGCAAGCTCCGGAATCTCCAGATATGGGGTGAAGCATGGTGTCAGAAGTGCTATCTTATCACCTTTTTTGAGCAACTTATTAGCTTTCAAGGAGTTGAACATATAGCACATTCCTGCTGTGCTACCTTCGGTAGCAAAAAGGTCATAGGCTGCATCATCACCTTCACCGCCCATTGCCCAACGCAAATACTCACGGGTAATCAGTTCGGTATATTTCAATATTCGCGGAGGGGTAGGATACTGGTCCCCGATAATCCCGTCAACGAGCTCAAAAACAAATTCATCCGGATCCGCTTTCAACTCCCTGGTAACATGGTCATAGAAATGCCTGAGCACCTTACCGCCGATTTCATCCTTATGCCGGTCAAGGAACTCTACAAAACGCTGTGCCATACCGTCCTGTGACGGGGATGCAACTATTCCCCACTCCTTGTCAAAAGCTGTCCTGTCTGCTTCCTCCATCGCAAAATCACCCAAAAGGAAGAATGCTTTTCGGGGATAACTAAGAATCCAGTTAGGGTTGCCGCGTCCGGCATTAAGAAGAGTCGCGGTGGAGCGCCGTGCCCTCTTTTCAGCAAGCTCAATTAGGGTGCCTTTGATTTCAAAGGGACTCATCGTTGACAATTCTTTTTCAAATTTCCTGTTCTCGGGGTTAGTATCTTTTTGAGTCATAATAGTATATGTTTTTAACCTTATATAGTCCTTATTTCTTTTATGCTGTCATCAGCACTATTGCCACGCCCATGAGTATAAGCAATGTATTTCCAATCGCATAGGTTACAGTATATCCGAGGGCGGGCACAGAGCTGCCGATTGCATCCTGCACCGCTCCGAGTGCCGCTGTTGTAGTCCTTGCTCCTGCCGCACAACCAAGATTTACTGCCGGGCGGAATTTAAACAGCTTGTCACCAAGGAACATTCCAATAATAAGCGGCATCGATGTTGCAAAGATTCCCACAAGCAATACTGCGAAACCAACCTGCTGCAATCCACCCACAAAAGAAGGACCCGAGGTTATGCCGATAACCGCAATAAACATATTCAGCCCTAAGTTATTCATCACCCACACCGCGGGCTTAGGAATACGACCGAAAGTAGGATGCTTTGACCGTAACCACCCGAATACCAGCCCGGAGATGAGGGCACCGCCACTTGTTGACAAGCTGATAGGCACATTACCCGCATGAATAGTCAGCACTCCGATAATACATCCGATAAATATACCGATACCCACTGTAACCATATCGCTTGCAACTGTCGGCTTATCAACATACCCGATATTTGGACCGGCATCTTTAACCTCGCGCTCAAGCCCGATAATTGTAAGGGTATCGCCAGCTTCAAGTTTTGTCTTTGCAAACACCGGTATGTTAACAGTGCCCCTGACAATGGATTTTATGGAAATCCCATACATGAATTTTTGGGCACGAAGCTCATCTACTGTCATTCCGGCTACCTTTTTCTTCGCCACCATGACATCGACCTGTTCGGCAGGGAAATTAAGAAGTTCCGCATCATTAACTTCCTCGCCAATCCATTTTTCATCACCAATTATATTTTCCCGCCGCCCGGACAGCACAATTTCGTCACCTTTGGCAATTTCCAGCTCTGGAGAGGGCTCTACAATCTCTCCATTGCTGCGTACTCTCTCAACGAAGAGCCTGCGTCCCTGCTGCATGAGGTACTCCTCTATCTGAGCGACCGTGCGGGAAGTATCAAAAAATTCATTTTCTATCTTATATGCCCTGAACGCAACCGGACGGTTGGCATTTATATATGCCGGGTCAGTGGTTACATTGCTTGAATTTAGCTCCTTTTCAAGCGCTTTGGTGTCTGCCTTGACTTTAGAAAGACCACCGAGCATTTTCGGTCCGAGCCAGCTGACAATCCATGCGGAACCAATCGTGCCAAAAACATAGCAAACAGCGTATGTAACCGGGATTATGTCAATCCATGCTTTTTTTGACGCAGCATCAGCACCAAGCGAGTTTATAGTGTCAATTCCCGCTCCTATAGCCGCACTCATTGTCTGCGCGCCAGCAAACACTCCAAGTGTTTCTCCGGCATCGTATCCCATGACCTTGCAGGCTATCCAAGTGCAAAGCAAGCAGAGAAAACATACTACCGCAGAATAAGCTACCTGCTTAAGCCCGTCGCCCTTCAATGCACGGAAAAACTGCGGACCCACGCTATAACCAATAGCGAAAAGAAACAGCAGGAAAAACACACTTTTCATAGGTCCGGGAATCTGGATATCCATCTGACCTACAAGCACGCCGATAAGAAGCACCGATGTCACAGTGCCAAGCGAAAAGCCCTTGAACTTGAGTTGTCCTACAAAAAATCCAAGACCGATAGTGAGAAAAATCGGAATTGCCGGATTATTGCGGAAGGTTTCTATAATCCAATCCATAAAATAGCTGTTGAAATTGCATGATACAATTCCAACACCGGCACAACGGCATTTGTTCCGTTACTCCACTTATCCGGGCAAAAGGAACAACAGGCAGTAAATAAACATCAGCACTGCCGTCATTCCGAGCAAAGGGGTCAGTTTAGCTCCATGCAAGCGGCGCATGGACTGGGCACAAAATAAAAATATCACAACGAACACTGCCGGAATCCACTCAAGACCTTTGGCTGCCCATGCCGAACACATCAGCCCCATAGCCCAGAAAGCATTTATCGCATAAACCCACGGCATCATACGAGCTCCAAGGATGACCGCAAGAGTGTGTTTGCCTACTGCCGCATCATCCTCCACATCCCTGTAATTATTCACGATAAGCACATTCGCCCCAAGCAATCCTGCACTCACCGACCCCATCAGGCAATATATGTCCCAGTTGCCGCTCGCAAGCCAACAAGTGAAGTTTACAGGAACTATCCCAAAAAACAGTATGACCGCAACCTCCCCAAGACCGTGGTGGGACAGCGGGAAAGGACCGGTGCTGTATGCAAGCACCCCAAGCGCCACAGCAATCCCGACAAGGATTATCCACCATTCACCGTAAGGAATCAGTGCAAGCCCTGCGCAGCAAGCAAGGGCAAGGGTAATAAAAGTAGCAGCTTTCATAGCGCCGGGGGTGATATCGCCTTCAGTGACCCCGCGCCTGGGACCCTCCCTGCCGACACGGTCAAGACCATTACGGAAATCATAGTATTCGTTTGCAAAATTAGAGGCAATCTGCGCAAGGAGAGCCACCGCAAAGCATAGAGCAACAGCTCCACACCGGACATTGCCGAAAGTCAACGCATATCCTGTACCAAGCACCACACCGGCAAGCGACACCGGCAAGGTGCGCAGCCTCATTGCCTCAACCCAGCATTTAATCTTATTCATCTGTCTCTGTCAAATTTCTTTTCTTCGCCTTGTCACCGAAACAAGCCCTCACTGCCGTCCTTATCCTTTCGCCTTGCTCACTTCCTACACGAAGAAGGTGTATGATGAATCTTATGTATTCATCCTTATTCCTCAAACCGCAAAGAGCGGCGACATTACTGCCGGGAATCATTGATTTCTGGTTATAGACACGCAATACACCAGCGTAATCGTCAGTTTCCACATATCTGCGGAACTCGCGGCAGAATCCTTCATAAAGCCCGCGGGGGTTAATTTCATCGGCAAGAGAAGCGATGTGCTGCTCAAAAAGATTGATGTTATTGAACCGCCCGTCAATTCGGTACTCAACAGTGCGCTTTACCCTATGGCGGGTGTGCATGAGAGCCTGTTGCCTCAAATCATGACGGAACTGCGAAATAACCGACCTCTTGACCTTTTCAAACACCTTGCCTTCATCCTTGCCCTTTGCAGAGGCAACCGCGCGGATAACCTCCTCCAGCATCATTATGTTCTCTATCTCCGCTACCTCCGGCACCATCACCTTTTTTCCACGAAGATATTCTACTTCGTGCGCATCCCTGCGGTCACGGTCCACTATGCCGAAAGAGTCCAAGTGGTGGAAAGCGCTCAAATCGTTAAATGCGCGGGTTGCCTCGATAACCTTATTGCAGCTTCCGAGAGACTTGACCGTGTATTCTGAAAACACCAGGGGGTAGAGTTTGGCATCAATGGAGTGCACCGCGTCGCCCTCTATAAACAGCACCGGCTTGCGCGCACCGATTATTGCCATATACACCTCGTCAGACATTCCCTGCTGTTTAGGCAAAATGTCATAATCCCAAGTCACAGTCGCCGCATCATAATCGCGTACCCACACAACAGTGGCGTCCTGTGCCTGGGAAGCGAACTCAAGGTCATGCGTTGTGAATACGAACAGACAGTCAGGACGCAGGCTTTCTATCCGGTTCCATAGGCTCTGCATGATTGACGGATGCATGAACATCTCAGGGCTATCCACAAAAATTGCTCCACCTTTAGGCGCATACATCACTGCGGCAAGATAGTATATTGCAGCCTTTTCACCGTCACTCAGCTTCAGCGCCGAGTAGCTTCTGGGGTCTTCTCCCCTGCTGAATAGGAATTTGCCGCTTTCAACAAGTATATTATTGTCAGGAAAAAGCTCCTTCCACTCACGCGCTATTATGTCAAGCTTTGTCTTATGGAGCTTTGCCTTAGGATTTGATGCCAGCTCCATTTTATAATTTATAAGGTTGAGCATCTCATCATGCATCAGCAAGGCGAGCAGGCGGTCAATATCATTTGCCGACTGAGGTTTGAAAGCAGATTTGCCAAAAGACCGGTCAAACAACTTAGCGACTGTGGAGTCTTCCGATGCGGCATACAATCCTTTAAGCGCCGAAAGGCGGAAAGACCTTTCGCCAAGGGATTCCTGAAGCGCCGCTGTAAAACGGCTTTTGCCTGCGCCATTCGCACCTATTATAATAAGTCGACCCGTTTCAGCCTCAATGGTGCTTGCATTTCCATCTTTTCGAGGCGGTAGTGTGATAGCCATAGTCCGGTAATTTACATTAATTCTCCCGCTCCCTCCCTTAATATCTCCGGAGAGGAGCTGTCTGTCATATCAACTATAGTAGAAGGGATACCGGGCACATCTCCACCGTCAATCATCACATCCACCACGCCGGCATAATTCAGCGCCACGCAATCAGGGTTGCTGACAGACTCCAGTGTATTTTCACTGTCCGGCTGGACAGAAGTGGTGAGCAAGGGATTGCCCAACTCAGCGGCAAGGGCTGTTGAAATATCATTTGCCGGCACTCTTACTCCAACGGTTTTCCTGCCTTTGAACACCTTAGGCAATGATGTCGATGCCGGCAAGATGAATGTAAAGGGACCGGGCAGATTGTCCCGCAGCATCCGGAAAGCCTTGTTGTCGATACGGGCATATTCGCTTGCCTGCGATATGTCGGCGCACACAATTGACAACGACTCTTTCTGCGGATTGATTCCTTTTATCTTACACAGCCTCTCAATAGCGCCTTGGTCAAGCGCCGAACATGCTATAGCATACAAGGTGTCGGTAGGATATATAATAAGGTGTCCTTCGCGCAGCGCCTCCGCGGCTTCCTGAATGTGCCGCTCGTTTATGCTGGTGGGGTAAATCCTGAGAACTTTCATTGCATTCCATCCCTTGCATTTGAGCAAGGCTACCCCACAAAATTAGGCAAAAAAGGCATAAAAAAAAAGAGCTGTCTCACGACATCTCTTTTCCTTAAACCTTTATCTTAATCTAATACTATGAAAAACACACACACAAAAGTAATACTATTATTTGAAACAACAATAACCTATAGGCACATTTTAACCCGTTTTCACATATTTTCACGCAAAATCATCTCTTTTTTAAGACTCTGTACCCTAATCGGAGACATTTTAGGCTATTTCCCCCACATTATGCAACTTTTCTCCCACACCATAATAAAACTACGCAACTGCCGCCAATTATCACTTATGCTTTATAACATAACTAATGAGTCAAAAAAATATCCACCCATGTTAAGCAATCTATTCAGATAAATTCGTAACTTCGCAAAAATTCTATACCAAAATCTAAATAGATTACAGTTTTATGAGTAAGGAAAAGAAATTCTTGACCTGTGACGGCAACCAGGCTGCTGCGCATATCTCGTATATGTTCACAGAGGTTGCCGCTATCTATCCTATCACCCCGTCCTCCACAATGGCTGAATATGTGGATGAATGGGCTGCGGCAGGACGTAAGAACATCTTCGGCGAGACAGTGCTCGTGCAGGAAATGCAGAGCGAAGGCGGTGCTGCAGGTGCGGTTCACGGCTCTCTTCAGGCAGGTGCCCTCACCACAACCTATACAGCTTCGCAGGGTCTGTTGCTGATGATTCCGAACATGTACAAGATTGCCGGTGAGCTTCTTCCCTGCGTGTTCCATGTTAGCGCTCGTACAATCGCATCACATGCACTCAGCATCTTTGGTGACCATCAGGACGTTATGGCTACCCGCCAGACCGGATGCGCAATGCTTGCAGAGGGCAGCGTGCAGGAGGTTATGGACCTCGCCGCTGTTGCACACCTCGCAACAATCAAGAGCCGCGTGCCTTTCGTTAACTTCTTTGACGGTTTCCGCACATCTCACGAAATCCAGAAAATCGAGATGCTTGAACAGGAAGACCTCGCACCGCTGCTCGACCGTGAAGCAGTTGCAGAGTTCCGTGAAAGAGCCCTCAACCCCGACGCACCTGTTGCACGCGGCATGGCTGAAAACAGCGACGTATTCTTCCAGCACCGTGAGGCTTGCAACAACTACTATAGCGCAGTGCCCGAAATCGTTGAATACTACATGGGCAAGATTTCTGAAATCACCGGCAGGGAATACCACCTCTTCGACTATTACGGAGATCCCGAAGCAGACCGCGTGATTATCGCTATGGGTTCCGGCTGCATGGCTGCACAGGAAGCAGTTGACTACCTCCGCGCTAAAGGCGAAAAGGTTGGTCTTGTTGCAGTTCACCTCTACCGTCCCTTCTCTGCAAAGCACCTCCTTGCAGCTGTCCCCGCTACTGCGAAGCGCATAGCAGTGCTTGACCGCACAAAAGAGCCCGGCGCTCCCGGCGAACCCCTCTACCTTGATGTATGCGAGGCATACAAAGGCGTTGAAAATGCTCCCGCAATTGTTGCAGGACGCTTCGGTCTCGCTTCAAAGGACACCACTCCCGCTGAAATCATCGCTGTTTACGACAACCTCGCGCTCCCCGAACCCAAGGACCACTTCACCCTCGGCATCGTGGACGACGTTACCTTCACATCTCTGCCCCCGGTTGCACCCATCGTACTCAACGACAAGATGTTTGAAGCTAAGTTCTATGGTCTTGGCGCAGACGGCACAGTAGGTGCAAACAAAAACTCCGTAAAGATTATCGGTGACAACACCAATAAATATTGCCAGGCTTACTT
>DAAJ01000034.1:12972-13139 GCA_001701115.1 Bacteroidales bacterium GP2 | reverse complement strand
GACGGTGGCACATTCCTGCTCAACACTATCTGGAAAGGTGAGGAACTTGCAAAGAACCTTCCCAACAAGGTGAAGAAATACTTCGCTGACCATAATATCACCGTATATTATATCGACGCAACCAAGATTGCACAGGAAATCGGTCTCGGCAACCGCACCAACACCAT
>DAAJ01000034.1:7087-12918 GCA_001701115.1 Bacteroidales bacterium GP2 | reverse complement strand
CAGATGAAGAAATTCATCGTCAAGAGCTACGGCAAGAAGGGTCAGGATGTGGTTGACAAGAACTATGCAGCTGTTGACCGCGGCAACGAGTATGCAAAACTCGAAGTTGATCCCGCTTGGAGCAACCTCCCTGCTGAAGAGAAAGTTGTTGAAAAGAACGAAAATCCGTTCATCACCAAGCTCGTGCGTCCTATCAACGCTCAGGATGGCGACCTCCTCAAAGTATCTGACTTCAAGGATATCGCTGACGGCACATGGCAGCAGAGCACTGCACGCTCAGAAAAGCGCGGTGTTGCTACCTTCGTTCCTGAATGGGTTTCTGACAACTGTATCCAGTGCAACAAGTGCGCATACGTTTGTCCTCACGCTGCAATCCGTCCCTTCGTTCTCGATGAGGCTGAAGTTGCTGCTTCACCCTTTGGTGAAAAGGGCACAATCCCCGCTATCGGCAAAACATTCACCGGCATGCGTTTCATCCAGGCGGTTGACGTACTTGACTGTCTCGGCTGCGGCAACTGCGCCGATGTCTGCCCGGGCAAGAAGGGCGAAAAGGCTCTCGTGATGAAGCCTCTCGAAACCCAGCTCGATGTTCAGAAAAACTGGGATTACTGCGTTGAATCTGTCAAGAGCAAACAGAACCTCGTTGACACCAAGGCTAACGTTAAGAACAGCCAGTTTGCAACTCCGCTCTTTGAATTCTCAGGCGCTTGCTCAGGCTGCGGCGAAACACCTTACGTCAAACTCATTTCACAGCTCTTCGGCGACCACGAAATGGTAGCTAACGCAACAGGTTGCTCGTCTATCTACTCAGGCTCTGTGCCCTCAACTCCTTATACCGTAAACGAACAGGGTCATGGTCCCGCTTGGGGCAACTCCCTCTTCGAGGACTTCGCTGAATTCGGTCTCGGTATGTTCATCGCTAACGAACAGCTCCGCAACCGCCTCACCGAAACCATGAAGAAAGCTGCTGCTTGCCCTGAATGCTCTGATGAAATCAAGGCTCTCGCACAGGAATGGCTTGACAACGCAAACGACCCTGCCAAGACCCGCGAAATTACCGACAAACTTCTGCCTCTCGCAGAAAAATGCGGTTGCGACACCTGCAAGACTATCCTTGACCTCAAGCATTACCTCGTTAAGCGTTCACACTGGATTATCGCTGGTGACGGCGCAAGCTACGATATAGGTTTCGGCGGTCTTGACCATGTTCTCGCATGCGGTAAGAACATCAACGTTCTCGTTGTGGATACCGAGGTTTACTCTAACACCGGCGGTCAGGCATCCAAGGCTACTCCGCTCGGCGCTATCGCCAAATTCGCTGCAAGCGGCAAACGTATCCGCAAGAAAGACCTCGGTCTTATCGCTTCAACCTACGGATATGTTTATGTTGCACAGATTGCTATGGGCGCTGACCAGGCTCAGACCCTCAAGGCAATCCGCGAAGCTGAAGCATACGACGGACCGTCACTCATCATTGCTTACGCTCCCTGTATCAACCACGGCATCAAAGCCGGCATGGGTCGTTCACAGCAGGAAGAGGCTAACGCAGTTGCTTGCGGCTACTGGTCACTCTGGCGCTACAACCCGGATGCAGAGCTCGAGGGCAAGAACCCCTTCACCCTTGACAGCAAGGCTCCGGATTGGGATAAGTTTGAAGACTTCCTCAAAGGCGAGGTGCGCTATGCATCACTCCTCAAGCAGTATCCTGCAGAAGCTGCAGAACTGTTTGCAGCAGCAAAAGCTAATGCACAGTGGCGCTATAACAACTACCGCCGCCTTGCACAGCAGCAGTGGGGTGTTGATCCCGAAGTAGGCAACCTGCCCGAATAAGAGCCAGAATACTGACAACTCCATTCATACTTGCCGCACCTTCGCTTGAGGGTGCGGCATTTTTTGTATCTTTGCAACATGATGCATTGGGATGAACTTATTTGCGACAAACGGTTCGGGCTGGAAGATTACCATGACAGCCGCAAGGGACTGCGCTCTGATTTTACACGCGATTATGACCGACTTGTGTTTTCATCTCCATTCAGGAGGCTCCAGAACAAAACCCAGGTGTTCCCGCTCCCGGGAAGCATTTTCGTGCATAACAGGCTAACCCATAGCATTGAGGTGGCTTGCGTAGGGCGTTCGCTCGCAAATGAAGCCGCGATACTCCTCAAAGAGCGCTATGCAGGAGAGCCTTGGGTTGGAAAACTCGACGCGATGGGGGAAATCGTTGCAGCCGGATGCCTTGCACATGACCTCGGTAATCCGCCATTCGGACATTCCGGGGAAAAAGCCATATCCACATTTTTCAGCGAAGGCGCAGGTCGCGGGCTTCAGCAAGAATTGACGCCGGAACAATGGAATGACCTGATTCATTTTGACGGCAACGCAAATGCATTCCGGCTGCTTACCCACCAGTTCAACGGAAGGCGCAAAGGGGGCTTTGCTATGACATATCCTACCCTCGCTTCAATAGTGAAATACCCTTATGAAAGCACCCTTGCGGGAGAAAAAAACAAATTCGGATTTTTCACAAGCGAAAAAGACAGTTTCATAAAGGTTGCCACGCAGCTTGGCATAAAAAGATTGCCGGGAGAAAAAGTCAGGTATGCCCGGCATCCTTTGGTATATCTTGTTGAAGCGGCAGATGATATATGCTATGAGGTGATGGACCTTGAGGATGCTCACAAGCTCGGCATCATAGACAGCGCCACAGTCATTAACCTTCTTCTTGGATTCTTCCATCCGGACAGAAGAGAAAAAATAAAAGCCACAATGGAGCGGCTGGATGACCCGAATGAAAAAATCGGATACCTGCGTTCATGTGTCATAGGAGCACTCGTTATTGCGTGTGCCAATACTTTTGTCGAAAACGAAAAAGCAATTCTCGCCGGAGAATTCACCGGCTCCCTGATTGACCACCTTGGCGAACCTGAACGCTCCGGCTACAAGAAATGCGAAGAGGTGTCTTGGGATAAGATTTACCGCGCTCCTGATGTTGTAGACATTGAACTTGCCGGCACAAGCATCATAACTTTCCTGATGGAACAGCTCATCAATGCGGTGCGTAATCCGGGGCTAAACTATTCCCGGTTGCTACTCAGCAAAGTCCCGCAGCAATATGACGTCAACTCCGATGACCTTTACACAAAAATCCAGGCTGTGGTGGACCATGTTAGTGGCATGACCGACGTCTACGCCCTCGACCTATACCGAAAATTGAACGGAATGAGCCTCAAAATCAATAACTGATTCCAATGGATAGATACAAAAAATGCTTCCGGCGCGGAAGCATTTTTTATATACGCATTTTGTTTTTTACTGCTTGTCCCAGATATTTTTAAAGAATTGAAGCTGCGGGATAATGCTCTTGCTCCAATAAGCCACATTATGCGCGCCAGGAGCTGTGATGTAAGTGTGAGGAATCTTGCGTGCATTAAGAGCACTGTCAAGGTCACAATTGACTTTGTAGAAGAAATCCTCAGTGCCACAGTCAAAAATAATATTGATTTGGTCCGGCTTTAATGAATCCACCAGATTCTTGACGGTATGTGCTTCCCAACGAGCGGGATTTTTCTCATACTCACCAAGGGCATCTTTCATGTGCCATCTTGTCGGGAAGGGGATAATGTTGACGCCACCGCTTGTTGAACCGGCGCTGCCAAACAAGTCACTGTGACGGATGCCAAGCCAAAGACCTCCGTGCCCGCCCATGCTGAAACCGGTAATTGCACGTCCAAGACGGTCTGTGCGTGTCCGGTAATTGGCATCGATGTGAGGAATAAGCTCTTTGATGATGAAGCTTTCCATCTGGCGTCCTGGTTTCTCCGGAGCATCCCAGTACCAGCTGTTCATGCCGGAAGGACAAACTATAATACAGCCATACTGGTTCGCCATCGCGTCAAGCGAGGATATAGTGCCCCAACTACGATAGGTGCCTCCATGCCCATTGAGAAGATACAGCACAGGATAGTGCGTGGTATCGTTTTCGGCAAAATAACTTTCAGGCACAACGACAGTCACTTTCATCGGCACATCAAGGTACTGACCTGAAACACTTATAGTATCTGCCTGGCATACATCACTTGCCGACGCTCCTCTGGCACCTGCACATGCTGTAGCAGCAATTGCAGCTGCTATCAGAAAAACATTGATTCTTTTCATAAACATTAAGTTATTCCGCAAATTTAAGAAAAGAATTTAGGATTTGGAGTAAATTTGTACCAACAAAAAAATTTTCAGACATGACTATAGGAATAATTGTGGCAATGGAAAAGGAACTGCAGTTGCTTCTCCCCTCCATCGCCGGACTCAAAGACGAAACGATCGACGGATTCAAATTTTATACAGGCACCATAGAAGGACGCTCAGTATGCGCGGCAAAATGCGGCATAGGCAAAGTGAATGCCGCTATCGGCACTGCCACCATGATAAACAATTTCACCCCTGACCTGATAATCAATACCGGAGTTGCAGGTGGTGCAGGAGGCGGAGCATCCGTATTGGATGTTGTTGTTGCTGAACGGATAGCCTACCATGACGTATGGTGCGGACCAGGCACACAAGAGGGGGAAGCCGCAGGATGTCCGAGGTTCTTTACTCCTCCAGCACAAATACTCGACCTCCCCGCACTTTCAAATTCCGAAGTCAAAAAAGGGCTTGTTTGCTCGGGTGACCGGTTCATATCAACACCGGAGGAGGTGAGCAGAATCCGCTCGATATATCCGGACGCAATGGCTGTAGATATGGAGAGCGCGGCTATCGCCCATGTTTGTGAACTGAAAAAAGTGCCTTTCCTATGCATCCGTGTGATAAGTGACACTCCGGGAGCCGATGACAATATAGCACAGTATGAAAATTTCTGGGAAGATGCACCGCGAGGCACTTTTGCTGTCCTGTCTACATTACTAAGCGAGCTTCCTGAAAAAATATAATATATTATATAAGGTGCACAATGGAAAAAATAGCCAGTTTTACTATAGACCATAATCGCCTTAGCAGAGGTATCTTCGTGTCACGCCGCGACACAACTCCTTCCGGCGATGCCATCACAACTTTTGACATCCGCCTTACTGAACCTAACCGCCAGGCTCCGCTAACAGGAGAAGCCCTACATGCCATGGAGCATCTTGCAGCAACGTTCCTGCGCAACCATCCGCAATGGAAAGACAAAATAGTCTATTGGGGACCGATGGGATGCCTTACAGGAAACTATCTTCTTGTGCAGGGCAACCACACCTCCAAAAATATCCTTCCGCTGATGCGTGAAACTTTTGCATTTATACGCGATTTCAACGGAGAAATTCCCGGAGCCACTCCAAAAGATTGCGGTAACTATTCCTATATGGATTTATCTGCGGCAAAAGAGGCGGCGAAAAAGTTTTTAGAAGAAACTCTGGATAATCCTGCCGAGAATAACCTCAATTACCCGATTTGAATACCTAATTTTCAGTACTCCTCCACGGCATTATAGGACAACTATAAGCGTCTTGCCCACAAAATACTGATTTTTAGGTATTGCCACACCTCTAAAGTTGAAATAACTTTGCATCGGATAATTATACGAATAAACAATAGCCACTGCGGTGCGCGTGATGAACAATTTTTCATCCCACACCTTTCGGTAATCTATTTGGAACAACATTTCATCCCACGATGAAAACAGCATCACGTATCTCCGGGAGGCGATGCGTGATGCTGTTTATATAGGCACTTGATAATCAGACGCAATTAATTTTTTATAAATATTTTCTCCCGAAAAATTTGCAGGTTGAAAAAATAGTCGTACCTTTGCAACGCTTTCGCAGCAAATCGGGCGCTTAGCTCAGCTGGTTCAGAGC
>DAAJ01000034.1:0-7073 GCA_001701115.1 Bacteroidales bacterium GP2 | reverse complement strand
GGGGGTTCGAATCCCTCAGCGCCCACCAATTCCGAGATTAGAGAATCAAGGAGAACCGAAATCGCTGCGACAGTAAACAATCGGGCGCTTAGCTCAGCTGGTTCAGAGCATCTGCCTTACAAGCAGAGGGTCGGGGGTTCGAATCCCTCAGCGCCCACCCGTCAATTGAATTACCGAGCCACACCGCCAAGGCGTGGCTTTTTCATTTGAAGCATTTGCAAGAGATAATTTAAGCGCGTAATATGCGCGTCATTCAAATTATTATTCTACCTTTGCAACGCAAACCTACCGCTCGAATGGTGGAATGGTAGACACGAGGGACTTAAAATCCCTTGGCCATTGCGGCTGTGCGGGTTCGAGTCCCGCTTCGAGCACAGAAAGCCCCACAACCACTTGAAATCAAGAGTTGCGGGGCTTACTTTTGTTTTTGCCATCCTCTGGCAAATTGACTTCGGTCTGCCATATCAAAAAAGATAACATGCACGGCATCCAACCTAATAATCATTGAAAGCACCAACAAAAGATTAGGTGATGTAATAGATTTTGTTTATTTTTGGAGGCGCAGACATATTTATGTCCGCATCAGCTTTTGTTTAGTAAATTTGCTATGACTCCAAATAACAAGAAAAATGGCTTCAAACATCCTTTAGGGTGGGTACCGACCGTATATTTTGCGATGGGACTTCCATTTGTGGTTCTCAACATGGTAGCCGCCGTAATGTTTAAAAACCTGGAGGTGCCAAATGCAAAGATTGCATTCTGGACCTCTTTGATAATGTGGCCCTGGACAATAAAATTCCTATGGAGCCCATTTCTTGAAATATTCAAGACCAAGAAATTCTTTGTGGTAAGTACGCAGATTGTCAGCGGAGTACTTTTCGGCTTAGGAGCGTTGGCACTACATATTCCAGACTCCTTCGCTATTCTTATCGCCATATTTGCCGTTGTAGCATTCAGCGGCGCCACACACGACATTGCCGCAGACGGGGTGTACATGTCCGAGCTAAGCAGCAAACACCAGTCACAATATATCGGTTGGCAAGGCGCATTCTACAATCTCGCAAAATTGGTTGCCACAGGTGGACTTGTAGGGTTGGCTGGAGTGCTTGCAAGGCATTTTGCCGGCAGCGATTCGCCGGCTCGCACACATTATGTAGATGCATGGATGATTGTGATGGGTGCAATCGGCGCGTTGCTTTTAATTTTGGGTTGCTTCCATTCGCGTGCCGTGCCAGGGCAAGCACAGAAAGTTACCGGCAAGAGCCCCTCAGTGCGTGAAGGGCTTAGCAAGCTGCGCGAAGTCATAGCGGCATTTTTCACAAAAAGATACATCTGGTATTATATAGCTTTCATTATCTTATACCGTCTTGGCGAGGGATTCGTAATGAAAATAGTGCCGCTATTCCTCATGAGCGACCGCGAGAGCGGCGGACTTGCCCTCAGCAATGAAGAGATAGGGCTATACTACGGTTCATTTGGTTCTGCCGCTTTTTTGCTCGGTTCCCTGCTTGCCGGTTATTTCATTGCAAAACGTGGCTTGAAAAAAAGCCTCTTCATTCTTTGCTGCATATTTAACATTCCATTTATAGCATACGCGCTGCTTGCTTGGTTTCAACCGGAACAGATTTGGGTAACTGCAGGAGCGATTGCTGTGGAATATTTCGGGTATGGGTTCGGATTTGTCGGTCTGACCCTATTCATGATGCAACAGGTTGCTCCGGGAAAACACCAGATGGCGCATTATGCGTTTGCATCCGGCATAATGAACTTTTCAGTAATGCTGACTGGCGCCATAAGCGGCTATATAAGTGATGCGCTGGGCTATAACTGGTTCTTCACCGCAGTAATGGTAGCGACCGTTCCGGCATTTGTCATGACATGGTTCATTCCATTCTCACATCCGGACACCTCTGAAGCTAAAGAAACAGAAACCAAAGATACAGATATTCAAGATGAGCGAACTGAAAATACTGACGGGCAGCCTGCCCGATATGCCGTGGGAGGAGAGACCTGCGGGGAGTAAGGATGTAATGTGGCGCTACAGCGCCAACCCGGTTATTCCGAGAGACCTTCTGAGTACTTCAAACAGCATTTTCAACAGTGCTGTGGTTGAATTCGGAGAGGGCGACAAGAGGTTTGCAGGAGTATTCCGCTGCGATGACACCAACCGCAGAATGAGGCTGCATGCAGGATTTTCACCGGACGGACTGCATTGGAATATTAATGAAGAGGATATAAAACTTACCGGTGCTGATCCTGAAATAGCACAGTGGGAATATGGCTATGACCCGCGTGTCACAAAAATTGATGACAGGTATTGGGTTACCTGGTGCAACGGTTACCACGGTCCCACTATCGGAGTAGCGTGGACAACAGATTTCGAGTTTTTCCACCAACTTGAAAACGCATTCCTGCCNNACTGTTGAAAATGCTGTTTGAAGGCCCTACAACCGAAACGGTGTACTTTTCCCCCGCAAGATAAACGGCAACTATGCCATGCTGTCACGCCCAAGCGACACAGGGCACACGGCTTTCGGGGATATTTTCTATAGCGAAAGCCCCGACATGAAGTTCTGGGGAAAACACCGCCATGTAATGTCACCTGCGGCATTCGAGCAGAGCGCATGGCAGTGCATGAAAATCGGAGCAGGACCTGTGCCTATTGAAACCTCAGAAGGGTGGCTCCTCATATATCATGGCGTGTTGCGGAGCTGCAACGGCTATGTGTATGCTTTCGGCTCGGCGCTCCTTGACCTTGAGCAGCCGTGGAAAGTCATAGCGCGCAGCGGTCCATACCTCATTTCACCACGAGAAATTTATGAACTCACCGGCGATGTGCCAAACGTCACATTCCCATGCGCGGCATTGTGCGATGCTGATACAGGCAGGCTTGCAGTGTACTACGGTTGCGCCGACACCGTAACAGGGATAGCCTTGGGGTATCTTCCGGAAATTGTGAAGTGGACCAAGGAGAACAGTATTGTATAAATCACAGAATGCCGAGGCTACGGAACATTTTTGCGTATGCCTCGGCTTTTTTAGCTATCGGCAGAGGGTATGCGCGGCTTGTGGATGGCATTCGCCATATATCAAGCTTGCGTCCTTGCCAGTCCGTTTGCACTGATGTACCGGTAGGTGGCACAACGGTGCCGGTAAGTGTTGCAATCACACTTGCCGCTTTTTCCCCGGTTGTAGCAATTGCCTTGCAATGAGGCATCATGTCCATTAATGCAGAAAGATTAACCGGTTCCACTATTTCAAGGAATTTATCTGATGCGTTGTCGCGCAGCCGTCTTACCTTAGCTCCAGTATCATTCATCGCAATTCCGCGCTCTGTAAGGAAGTCCTTTATATCCTCAAGCCGGAAACTTTTTGTGAGTGAGTCCCAGAACCTGTCCGGATTGTCATAAAAGACTATTCCCATCACACGCCAGAAGTCATTAATCCTGTTAGGATAATAAAAATTCATGCTCCAACGGTTACTTTTTGGCGGGAATGTACCCATAATAAGCACTTTAGCGCCATCCGGAATAAATGGTGCCCACGGATGTTCCTCAATCTGCAAAGTTGATGTATCTGTTTCCATATTTATTTCTCTTTTCTATTAAAACGCTCCGACCCTCTACCATGTTCCAAAAATCAAGCACAGAAAACAAACTTATATATTAAGGTGTTTACATAAAAAACATTCATCATTCACACTATGCTTCGTAAATTAGCCGCTTTCGCGTGTATTGTTGCTGCCATTTCAGCATCAGCACAGACCAAAAGTTATGTCGACGTTCAGATTGACTCTTTGCTAAAGAGCCACAAAATGGTGTTTCTGGACGGAAAACCGTCAACATCCGCCGAGGAGGAGAAGTATATCGACTCTGTCCGTAATCTTGTGTCAACTTTCTACTATGACCAGTTCCGGCATTTTTCTGACCCGGATGCACCTTATTTCTTATTCTTGAGCAAAGATGCGCAACTTGCAATGGGTATTGGCGGAGCGGTCAGAATGAGAGCATATTATGATTGGGACGGAGCACAACCATCACCAGGATTCGCTCCATACCTTATTCCAATGACAAAAGACCCGGCTTCAATGCGCCATTTCGACACCACTCCAGCCGGCACATGCCTGTTCTTCCGAATACTCGGCAGAAACAAAACTCTCGGTCACTACCAGTTATACATTGAAGCAAATTTCAACGGATACCAAGCACGTGATTTCCATCTGAAAAAAGCATATGCTATAATAAACGACTTTACCGTCGGATATGCGAACTCAACATTCTCCGACCCTGCGGCAGTTCCTCCGACAGTAGACGCCCAGGGACCCACAAATAAAATTTCTCCTACAGCAACCCTTATACGCTGGATGCCTGTGGTAAAAGAGAAATGGGTTTTCGCAGTATCCGGTGAGACTCCCTCCAATTCAATATCTGCTGACGGTGAACAGACAAAGAAAGTATCCAACTGGATGCCGGATTGGGCTGCTTTTGCACAATATCAATGGCATCCCGGACAGCATGTACGCCTAAGCGGTATTGTACGCACACTCTCCTACCGGAATATGATTGCTGAGAAAAACCACAATATAGCAGGCTGGGGAGTGCAGCTTAGCTCCGTTTCCCATCCCGCCACTCCCCTCACTTTATATCTTACAGCTTCTTATGGCAAGGGATATGCCGGCACAGGGGGCGACCTGTCTATCGGCAGTTATGACCTTGTAGGCAATCCCGCAAATCCAGGCACCATGTACGCCCCGGCATCATACGGTTGGTGCGTAGGCTTACAATACAATTTCCGCCCGAACCTATTTGTGTCGGCAAATGCAAGCCAGACAAGATACCTTCCGGAACATAAAGTAAGCGGCAACGAATACCGGTATGGAATCGCTACCGCCGTGAATGTTTTCTGGAATGTCACCTCACGCATCCAGGTAGGCGCCGAATATGACTTCGGAATCCGCCATAATTTCAGCGGAGCGCATCAGAACGCAAACCGCCTGGGAGCGATGTGCATGTTCAGCTTCTAATCCTCTCCTGAGAAAATACTACCTTTTGAGGAGTCATGCTTTTGGCGTGCCTCCTCAAATTTTGCCTTCATGGTTGGATTGCCGCGGGTAAGCCTTTTGATTGTCAACTCCTCTGCCCTGTCATTTGCAAGGCGCAGATTATTTTCGCTGCCCAATAGGTTTGCCTTGATTTTTTCAAGGTTTTTTATCGCTTTATCTATCTCTTCTACCGCCGCATTGAACTTCTCACTGGCAAGCCTGTAATTCCTGCCGAATTTATCCTTGAACTCCTCGAGTTTGGTTTCAAAGTTTGTAACATCCACATTCTGCGCCCGTGCCTGCATCAGCTCCCGCTTGTATTCAACACTTTTCATCGACGCATTGGACAGCAAGGAGATTATCGGCATAAAAAATTGCGGGCGGACAACAAACATCTTTGGATAGCGGTATGACACATCCACTATTCCCTGGTTGTAAAGCTCGCTGTCTGCTTCCAGAAGGGACACGAGAACCGCGTACTCACATCTTTTTTCCTTACGGTCACGGTCCAGTTTAGCAAAGAAATCCTCATTACGGTGCTTGGTGAGGGTAGTATCCGATTCGTTTTTCATCTCAAACATAATCGAGATATATTCTGTGCCGTCCACATCGTAGTCACGGAAAATAAAATCGCCCTTAGAGCCGGAGGACGCGTCATTGTCCTTTTCAAAATATGCCCTCGGGTACTGGGAAGCACGCACCTTTGTAAACTCGGTGCTGCAATGTATTTCCAATGTTTCCCCAATCATCTTTGTTGAAAGGCGCGCTTTCAAATCCTTATAATATTCTATCAGCTCAGTCTTTTGCCTGATTTCCAAAGCATGGTGTTCCTTGAGGCTCTCCTGCTGCATCGCCGCTTCGTTGAGTTTTGCAGCTGCTTCACTCTTAACGGCTGCAATTTCGCGCTCTTTTGCCATAATGGTCTCATTGGCACGCTGTTTCTCCTCCATCACCGCCATTTTACGCTTGTTTTCGGCATCATCCAAAGAGGCTTTTAACTTATCTACCTCACGGTTCATCTCAGAAATTTCAGCCTGTCGCTTTGACTGGTATAGCTGCTCTGCATTTTCAAGCCTGCTTTTCACATCCGCTATTTCATTACGCGCCTTTTCTACCTCACGGTTCTTTTCGGCAAGCTTCGCCTCATATTCCCGCTCAAGTCTTGCAATCCTCTCCCGGCTCTCAAATTCCGCTTTAGCTTCCTTGGTCGCTGCTTCAAGCTTCGCCATCTCAGTTTTCGCCTCAGCCTCCCGGTCATACCGCAACTTCATCTCGGCAACGCGCCTTTCAACCTCCTGCTGAAACGCNNATAAAATAAATTTCACCTGTGCCGCAATAGAATTAAAGCTCTCCCGGTCAACCTGAAACACATGACCGCATTTAGGACATTTAAGTTCATTCATAGCCTTATCCGCAATATAAATTTAAAGCACTCTCATTAAATAACTATGCAAATTTTATAAAATAAACCGGAAAATGCAAACCATGCGCCGATATTATAGAAAGTTGAAAAGTTAGCAAATGTCAAAAATCACGCGGCTGTTGCGTGTGTCACTTTTTTATGTAACTTTGCAAGACAATTGAAATTTATTTTATCACCTTAAAAATACTAAGTTATGTCTAAAGTAACAGTTGTGGGTGCAGGAAATGTAGGCGCTACTTGCGCTAATGTCCTCGTAACCCAGAGCATCGCTGACGAAGTAGTGCTCATCGACATCAAGGAGGGTCTCTCCGAAGGCAAAGCCATGGATATCATGCAGACTGCAAACATTCTCAACCTCGAAAGCCGCCTTATCGGTGTGACTAACGACTACGAGAAAACCGCAGGCAGCGATGTTGTTGTCATCACATCAGGCATTCCCCGCAAGCCCGGCATGACACGCGAAGAGCTCATCGGAGTAAACGCAGGTATCGTTAAGTCTGTGACCGACAACGTACTCAAATACTCACCCAACGCAATCATCGTGTGTGTATCCAACCCCATGGATACAATGACTTACCTCATCCACAAGACATCCGGTCTTCCCAAAAA
>DAAJ01000126.1:21063-22352 GCA_001701115.1 Bacteroidales bacterium GP2 | reverse complement strand
GCCGGTGAAGCCGCTGCAACCACAGAATGTCTGAGATCCAATTTTAGTTACAGATCGGGGAATGGTCAGGCTGCCGGTGAAACCGCTGCAACCATCGAATGCATAATCTCCCATTTCAGTCACAGAGTTGGGGATAGTCAAGTTTCCGGTAAACCCGCTGCAACCGGAGAATGCATAATTTCCTATAGATGTCACGGAGTTGGGAATCGTCAGGTTACCGGTGAATCCCCAGCAACCGGAGAATGCCCACTCTCCTATATTAGTCACGGAGTTGGGAATCGTCAGGTCTCCGGTGAAACCGCTGCAACCCCGGAATGTACCCCCTCCTATCGTTGTCACAGAGTTGGGAATGATTAGGCTTCCGTTGAGACCGCTGCAATCAGAGAATGCTACTCCTCCGATTTCAGTCACGGAGTTGGGAATGGTTAGGTCTCCGGTGAAACCGCTACAACCACCGAATGCGCCCCTTCCTATATCAGTCACAGAGTTGGGGATAATCAGGCTGCCGGTGAAGCCGCTGCAACCACAGAATGCCAACACTCCTATAGATGTCACGGAATTGGGAATTATTAGATTCCCAGTGATTCCAGAACAATCATGGAATGCATGCTCATATATTGAGGTGATAGAATTGGGAAGTAGAATTGAGGTTATGTCTTTGCAACTAGTGAATGCCCATGAGCCTATTGATACCACTGTGTACTGAGTGTTATTTCGATCTATCGCAACTGCCGGAATTTCCAAATCTCCCGAAACTTGATTGCCGGGGACATAAGAAGTACTGCCATCCCCGTTATTAATAGCGATGCCAGGTCTTGTTGCACATGTTTTTGCCTTCTCATCAAGGACGGTATATGCTAAGGAATGTCCCTTATAAGTGTAGTAGAAGTCGCGCGCCGTGGCAGAGTAGGTTAAAGATAAAATAAAAGCAAGCAGAATGGAGGATATCCGTTTAGTTGCTCCACATCGCTCTGACTTGTTTCGGTAGCATTGCTTCATGCGATACAATTTTAAGTTAATAGTTTAAGTTTATTATCATTATGTCTATTGACATCCTTTTAATGTCCTCTTTGGCTTCCTTAAGAGGATATAATTACTTAAACTACACTTAATCTAAGCGCAGAAGCGTGAAGCCGACTGTCACCCGTTCCACACTTGAGGCCTTCGAACTTGCCCTACCATCGGAACGAGCAACGAGACCTCACGCCGTATGTAACAACGGCATACACCCCATTTCACAATGAGGGCGTATGCACAGACAATACATACCTGTGAGCGTCACCGTTGCA
>DAAJ01000126.1:0-21040 GCA_001701115.1 Bacteroidales bacterium GP2 | reverse complement strand
CGAAGTTTCAAGTGTCAGAAACCAAGCGCCAATAACGCTTTTTATGTAAAACCCTCCCTGTCCCCCTTGCCTTTCGATTGTGCATGAAGCTTCTCTAAGCCTGCGGCACCACCGGACTATACGGCGTGAGGTAGGAAGGACAACTGCAAAAGTAGCTAATTTTTTGATAACTGCAAATATGTCCCGGAAGGGTCATAACCCGGTTAACCGCGGACGCTTACGTCCGTGGTAGCACGTCTCCTCGCCTATGTTGACGCGCCGGTAAGAGAACGCCTCGATAGTAGCATGAGGAAAGGTATCACAGACGGAGCGCAGAAAGCGCGTTGCTGTGCGGAACCCCATGCAAACGCAGTGCAGCATGGGGAAGATATATACAGTGATAACAGCGGCTTCGTAGAAGTCGCGGCTGTGGTACATCAACATGACACACGCTGCATCAGTCATCATGGTCTATATCTCCCCAACCAATTGAGTTACAGCCGCGACTTCTACGAAGCCGCACTATTTGAGTCACATCCTCCCCCCACGCTGCGCTACGCTTGCGAAGGGTTTCGCACAGCGACGTGCCTTCGGCACTTTCCCAAAGTTCCGGAGGTGCTGGACTTGCAGTGTTGTGCTGCCCGCGCCCTGGATTTTTCCGCAGGCACGTCCATAAAAAAAGCGACCCATTGCCGGGTCGCTTTCTTCACCTTATTATTATACTTTATTCGGAAATTTCTTCACGCTTCCCGGCTGGGTTTACTGCCGAGATTTCGAGGATGGTGCTCACTGAGGATGCTACCAGGGCGATGCCGGTGATGAGCGACACTACTGAATTCATTGTGCGCACATTCGTGCAGATAATGATGAGCCCGGCAACAATCATCAGCACCGGAATGACGTAAAACCAGAACGGAAGCACATACGGGCGGCTCCAGAAGCCCACGAATATAATGTGGAATATGCCGTAAAGAATCAGTATCCCGCCGAAAATGTAGGCAAGCAGCCCCACAAAAAATCCGGGAGACAGCGCCATCCATATTCCGAGCGCAAGAGCTCCAACGCTCGCTATGATGGTTGAGGATGCTGCGGAGTGCTCCATTTTCTCCTTGTCCTTCTCCCCTTTCCTCACAAGGGCGGATATCAGGCTGTAAAGCCCGGGGATAATGAACATTATGCCTACGGCAACAACAAACCAGTCAAGCAGGTTCGCCTCGTTATGCCACACAATCAATAGTATGCCGACAATCATCACAATAATTGCGGTAAGCCAGTTATTAGCTTTCATAGCAGTTTCGTATTAGTAATTATCATATATATACATATTACGCTTGCGCGTGCATAATTGTTCCGCAGCAGGGGCGGAGATGTCAGCCCAGCATCGATGCAACGCGCCGGGCGGCGGCGATAAATGCATCGCACTCCTCCACAGTGTTGTAAATGGCAAATGACGCCCTCACGGTGCCGGTTATGCCGAGCGCGTCCATGAGCGGCTGGGCGCAGTGGTGACCGGTGCGCACCGCAATCCCGAGCTTGTCAAGGAGCATCCCGGTGTCATAAGGATGCGAGCCTCCGATGAGAAATGAGATAACCGCGCTCTTGTGGGGAGCGTCGCCATATATTTTCAGCCCGGGAATTTCGAGAAGCTGCGGAGTGGTGTAATTCAGCAATGCCTCTTCATGTGCCGCTATGGTCTTGATACCTATTCCGTTGATATACTTTATAGCCTCGGCAAACGCGGCAATCCCTACAAAATCGGGCGTGCCCGCCTCGAATTTAAACGGCAGCCCGGCAAAAACGGTCTTTTGAAACGACACCTTCTTGATCATCTCGCCTCCACCCTGGTAAGGGGGCATTTTCTCCAGCAGGTGCTCCTTGCCGTAAAGAACTCCCACCCCGGTGGGACCATACATCTTATGGGAGGAGAACACATAGAAGTCTGTGTCAAGCTCGGAAACATTCACCGCGAGGTGCGCAATCGCCTGCGCGCCGTCAATCAGCGTCACGGCACCATGCTTGTGAGCCTCGTCGATAATATCCTTTACCGGGTTTATGGTGCCGAGCACATTGCTGACATGGGTAACGGCAACGACCTTGGTTTTTGGAGTGAAGAGGGCGCGGTATGCCTCCATGTCGAGCTCACACCGCTCGTTCATCGGTATCACCTTTATGTTAAGCCCTTTCCTGACAGCGACAAGCTGCCACGGCACTATGTTGGAGTGGTGCTCCATCACCGAGAGAATTATCTCGTCGCCCGGCTCAAGCAACTGCCCGTAGCTGGCGGCAACAAGGTTTATAGCCTCGGTGGTGCCTCTTGTAAAAATAATCTCCTCCTTTTTCTTCGCGCCGATAAAACCGGCAACAGCTTCCCTGGTTTTCTCCAGCATCCCTGTCGCTTCCTGCGACAAAGCATGCACCCCCCGGTGCACATTTGCCTTGTGGTTGAAGTACATGTCCTCAATCGCGTCCACCACAACCTTCGGGGTCTGGGTGGTTGCCGTGTTGTCAAGGTAAATGAGCGGTTTGCCGTAAACCTCCCTGCCGAGAATCGGGAATCCGTTTCTAATTGCCTGAATGTCCAATACTTTGTTATCTTGCATTATCCTCTCCTTTATGGCATGTAGCCTTACATTCGCCGCACATCGCCTCCGCGCCTGCAAATCTCTTTTCAACCAGGTGCCTGAGCCTGTCGCGGAGCCCTTCCATCCTCACAGTGTCGATCACATCGGTCATGAACGCCTGCATGAGCATGGTTTTAGCCTCCTGCTCCGGTATGCCCCTCGTGCGCATATAGAAGAGCGCCTCCTGGTCAAGCTGACCGGTGGTAGCCCCATGCGAGCACTTGACATCGTCATTATAGATCTCAAGCTGCGGGCGGGTGTGCATTTTTGCCTCGGGCGAGGCGAGTATATTTTTATTGCTTTGGTATGCTTCAGTAAATGGCGCATGCGGAGTGACAAGGATGCTCCCCTCGAAAGCCCCTGTGGAGCTCTCGTCGAGCACATACTTGAAAAGCTGCCGGCTGCCGCAATGCGGAGCAAGGTGGCGCACAACGCTGCTGTTGTCGGTGTGCATCTTGTCTGACCCAATCGCCATCCCGGCAAGGGTAGTGTCGCACCCCTCGCCGTCGATATCTATCGAGTAATCGTTTCTTGTTGTGCCGCAGGTAAGGGTCATGCCGTTCACCAGCAGGTTACTGCCCCTGCTTTGGCGGGCGAAAAGCCCCGAGACCCTTGATGTGCGCAGCGATGACTCCTCAATGTCGTAATAGTCAAATTTCGCGTCCTCGCCAAGCACCACTTCCACCACCTGCGAGCTCAGGCACTCAACGGCAGAAGGCTGGGTGTGGTCGCACACGAGGAGTTTTGCCGAAGCGCCCCTGCCAAGGACAACCAGCACGCGGCGCACTGCAAGCACAGGCGCGGGAGTCGCGAAGATGTTCACGAGCTGCAGCGGCTGTTCAAGCACTGTTCCGTCAGGAATGTATATCATCACGCCGTCCTGCGCAAGGAGAGTATTGAGCGCAACTTCAGGGCGGGTAAGCGCGGCGAGAGTGCCGTAATAAGAGTTGAAGATATGCGGAATCTCCTCAGCCGCTTTGCGCATTGAGGTGAAAACAACACCTTCAGGAAGCCTCTGCAACCCTTTGGAAGGGTGGAAAGTATCGTTGACGCACACACCGAGCAGGGTGCTCATGTTCGGCACATCGCACCGGAATGATGCCGCAATGTCGGCTGAAAGGTCAACCCTGTTCACATTTACGCCGAAATCGGGGGCAAACATCTTTTCGAGCGAGGTCTTCTCATACCCCTCCTCACCTCTTTCCGGCAACCGGGATGATTGCAGCACTTCGAGCGCGCCGCTCCTCAACCGGTTCATCGCTTCCGGCGAATCCTGCGTGAACTCGTTGTGGTGCTGCAGGTACAGCTCTATATATTGATTCAGGCTTCCCATCACTTATTGTCTACCTCTTCTTTAATCCAGTCGTAACCTTTCTCCTCCAGCTCCAGGGCAAGCTCCGGACCGCCGGTCTTTACAATTCGCCCTTTGTACAGCACATGCACGAAATCGGGCTTGATGTAGTCAAGCAGCCTCTGGTAGTGGGTAATCACTATTGTGGCGTTGTTGGAGGTCTTGAGCATGTTCACTCCTCCCGCAACAATGCGGAGCGCGTCAATATCAAGCCCGGAGTCTGTCTCGTCAAGTATGCTCAGGCGAGGCTCAAGCATAGCCATCTGGAAAATCTCGTTCCTCTTCTTCTCGCCTCCGGAAAAGCCCTCGTTCACCGAGCGCGATGCGAGCTTGTTGTCAAGTTCCACAATCGCCCTCTTCTGTCGCATCAGCTTTAGGAATTCGGTTGCGCTCAGCGGCTCTTCATTGAAATATTTGCGCTTGGCATTGAGCGCGGCACGCATGAAATTCACCATTGACACTCCGGGAATCTCCACCGGGTACTGGAATGAAAGGAAAAGACCCTCGTGTGAACGGTCCTCCGGAGAGAGGGCAAGCAGGTCCACACCATGGAAATCCACCTTGCCTCCGTCAACGGTAAAAGCGGGATTGCCAGCAAGCACTTCGCTCAGGGTGCTCTTGCCGGAGCCGTTGGGACCCATTATGGCATGCACCTCGCCCGGGTGTACGGTGAGGTTGATTCCTTTCAATATCTCCTTGCCGTCGATTGATGCGCGGAGGTCGTCGACCTGTAACAGTATGTCTTGTTTCATCTTGATTTCTGTTTTTTGTTGGTTGGATTATCCTACGCTTCCTTCAAGTGATATCTGGAGCAGCTTCTGCGCCTCAACGGCAAATTCCATCGGCAGCTTGTTCATCACCTCTCTTGCGTAGCCGTTTACAATAAGCCCTACAGCCTCCTCGGTGGGAATGCCTCGCTGGTTGCAGTAAAATATCTGGTCTTCGCTGATTTTTGAAGTTGTTGCCTCATGCTCGACAACAGCGGTGTCGTTCATCACATCAATATAGGGGAAAGTGTGCGCGCCGCATGTGGGGCTGAGCAGCAGGCTGTCGCACTGGGTGTAGTTTCGGCATCCTTGCGCTTTCGACACCACCTTTACCAGCCCGCGGTAAGAGTTCTGGCTATGCCCTGCTGAAATGCCCTTGCTCACTATGGTGCTCTTTGTGTTGTTGCCGATATGGATCATCTTGGTGCCGGTATCTGCCTGCTGGTAATTGTTAGTCACCGCTACCGAGTAAAATTCGCCAACGCTCTCGTCACCGGCAAGAATGCATCCGGGATATTTCCATGTGATGGCTGAGCCGGTCTCTACCTGCGTCCATGACAGCTTCGAGCGGTGTCCCCGGCAAAGCCCGCGCTTTGTCACGAAGTTGTAAATGCCGCCTTTGCCATCCTTGTCGCCGGCATACCAGTTCTGCACGGTAGAGTATTTCACTTCCGCCCTGTCCTCCACGATTATCTCCACTATTGCCGCATGGAGCTGGTTTTCGTCACGCATCGGGGCAGTGCATCCTTCAAGGTAGCTTACGTATGAATCATCGTCTGCCACTATAAGCGTCCTTTCAAACTGCCCGGTGCCCCCTGCATTTATGCGGAAGTAGGTGGACAGCTCCATCGGGCAGCGCACCCCTTTGGGAATGTAGACGAAAGACCCGTCGGAAAATACCGCACTGTTAAGAGCCGCAAAGAAATTGTCGCGGTAGCTCACAACAGTGCCGAGATAACGCTTCACCAGGTCAGGATAATCCTTCACCGCCTCTGAAATGGAACAGAAAATAACCCCCATCTCAGCAAGTTTCTCCTTGTGGGTAGTCTTGACGCTCACCGAATCCATCACAGCATCCACAGCCATGCCTGAAAGCACCTTCTGCTCTTCGAGCGGAATGCCGAGCTTGTTGAAAGTGTCGATAAGCTGCGGGTCCACCTCATCCATGCTCTTTGGAGCATCCGTCTTGGTCTTTGGCGCGGCATAATAGCTTATCGCCTGGTAATCGATATCCGGAATATTGAGGTGCGCCCATTTCGGCATCTTCAAAGTGAGCCAGTAGCGGTATGCTTTAAGGCGGAAATCGAGAAGCCATTCCGGCTCCCCTTTCTTTTCGGAAATGAACCTCACCACATCCTCGCTAAGCCCCCTTTCAAGAATCTCGGTAGGGATATCTGAAGTAAATCCGTATTTATACTCCCCGCCGGTAACCTCCCCGATTATGTCGGGAGTCTTGTCGGTTTTTCCGGGAGTGGTATTTTGTTCTTTATCTTTATTCATATCAGCTGTCTTGTCATGATTAGAACAATGCAGGGGCGGTATTGGTTGCAATGCCTTTCAAAGCGCCGAGAATCCACGGGGTCATCTCCATAACGAGCCTCATCACCTCACCCCCGGCAAGTTTGCTTGACGAGAACAGAGGGCTGTCCGGCGAAATGATTTTCCATAGGTTCAGCATCAGGCTCACCACCATGAACCATTTCAGCACCAGGAATACCGAACCGGCAACGCGGTCAAGCGGACCGAGCATCACCGCATGAGTCGCTTTCCTCAGAAAACCGGCTATGAGCCACACACCGAGCCACACCACGCCGAAAAGAGCGCCATAGCCGAGCACTTGGGCTCCATACACCGTCATGGAAGAAGCATCAGGAGCGTCAGCACCTATAAGAGGGCTTACAAGCGACACCGCGTAATCTCCGGCAATGCGGCATGCTATGATTGCAGCGACTACAGCGGCAACAGAAGCGAGCTGTTTTATTGCTCCTTTCCGGTAACCGATTACGGCGCCTCCCGCCAGCAGAATCAGGAAAAGTATGTCCAATATACCCATTACGAGTGCGAAGTTACGATTTTTTTAACACTTTCGGGAGCTTCCACACCCACTTATTTATAATGTGCGAGCCGAAACTTGCCATTTTAAATGAAAAAATAGGGGTTTAAGGGAAAAATACCTACAAATCACGGTTTTCCGGAATTGACACCAACGGTGTGAAGACCTAATTTCGCGGCTAATCACATTTTCAACCCAAACACCCTATGAACTATAACTACACTTCTGCAAAAGAATGGATTAATGATGGCTGCCCGGTGCAACCGATAAGAGGCAAGAAAGAATACAACAACGCTTCAAAAATATATGAGGATGCCACGGCTATGTCAGACCCCGCCATCAACCAAAGCGCGTTAAATGAGTTAAGCAGCGCACTTGATTATGCCGGTGAACGCCATTGGACATTCAAGTGGCAGATTATTCTCGGAGCCATTGTTTCTGTAGCATTGCTGTACTGGCTCAGCGGCAGCAAAGAGGAGGACATTGCTGAACAAGCCACGCTTGTGGAAACAGTGAAAACATGGCAGGAGGGTGACACCGTCATACCTATGACGGCATTCAAGAACACCAATAATATTGTGTCTGACCTTTATGCGGTCCGCTATGAAAGCCCTGCAAAATTCAAGGCTTACAATCTATACAAAATAGGCACCGGATACTACAATCATGAGGAGGTCATCAAAGTCTACGAAAGGGACGCGCAGAATTCATCTGACCCGGAGGTAAGGGAGCGTAACAGAAAACGCGCGGAAGAGAAGAAAGCAAACTTGCCTCAGGCACAGAAGGAGTCGAAGGAACAATACGATAAGCTTTCTGCAATGTCTTTCGCCGAACTCCAGGAAATGGCACTTGGAGAGGTAGAAACAAAGCTTAGCGTGGAAGCGAGCAGCGGGCGCACTGTAAAATTCTGGCTATGGTTTCTCGGCATTTGCATCCCCTTGTACGTTTTTGCATGCCGCCCCTACGGCTACACCATCAATAAATACACCGCCGAGGCAAAGACACTCAATGCTATCCAGCGCATAGGGCTTTGGGTATCGGGAGGACTTGCCGCCGGAGCTGCCGCGTTACAGTTCACCACTATCATTACCAAATGGTCTGATGGCACAACCACGAAATCAGACGACGGCATGGGTCCGGCTATCGCTGTGGCGAAAATCGCCCTGCTTGTTGCAGCATTACTGGTTTTCTGCTTCACCTGCTCTTTCATTATGGCGTACGCTACTATTGCAGGGCTTATACGCAACTACGACTGGGCTAAGATTTTCGCTTCCGGCAAAAGCAAACTCGCATCGGCGACAGCTAAATAACTAAATAAAAGGTAATCGCATTATCTAAACCATATTCTAATACTATAAATGGGTGAGAGTGTACCGGCACCGGCACACTCTCACCTTTATTTTTAAACAATCTTAAAAGCCATCACAGCAATGGCAGCCGCGCCAGCATTCCTTTAAGCCTGATTGCAAGGCGGGGCATTGGCTCGGCAACCGTCAGAGCCACAAGCTGCTTTGCCGAAGCAATATCATTTATGAGGCGGACAACCTCGTTTAGCTTCAAGCCGCCAGCAGGTCCGTCTGCAACTGCGGCAAGGATATCCGCCGGATCCATCACATCCATGTCGAAGTGAATCATAACCTTCGATTTTCCAGTAGATTGAAGCCACTCCAGAAGCGGTGCGCTGCTTTCGGAAAGTTGCTCCGGAGAAAAATGTGCCAGCCCAAGCTCATCTACCCTTTTTTCAATATATGTGTACTCGCATTCGCGGAGTCCTGCGAGGCAAATATTTCCGGGAGCAATTTTTGATGGAAGCTGACCTACAATCTTATTGTCTCCCATCCCCATTATAGCTGTCAATGCCATAGCGTGATAGCCGTTGTAATCATCTCCGGGCAGCGTTATATCCGGATGCGCGTCTATCCACACTACCGCTGTGTCATCTAAATATTTTTCTCCAAGATAAGTAAATACCGGCACGCTGACAGAGCACTCTCCTCCAAGAGTCACCACCCTGTCCGGCGCAGCAATCTGCAAGGTGTCAAGTGCCGCCTTGGTCTGCATTACAAGCATATCCCGGTCAAGAACCCCGTCAGCCTCAACGCGGCTTGAAATGTCGGTGGAAACGGGAACAACAAATGTTTCATCTTTAGTTTCCGGCGCAAGGAAATCAAGTAGCATCGCTCCGAGATAATATCCTCGGGATGAATCCTCTTCCGGAATGCCCGGAATCCAACGTGCAATATTTGCACCTTGCCATTGAGGATATATTAATCTGATCGTCTTTAATGAATCCATATTTTCACAAACTATTGTTTGATGACACAAATATAGAAAAAAAAATGCGGTTCAGGAACCGAGTGGGCAACCTGAACCGTGCAGGGGGAGAGAGGAGAGAATTGCGAGATTTTCATTTCATCATATTACACCCAGCGGGTAAACCAAGTTATTTCGGAACTGATTTGGCTATTGCTGAAAGCACTTCCGGTGTAATTTCACCCTCAAATGCAACGACCTGACCTTTGGTCCCATCATCTGTCAAAAGCACGACTATATCATATATTCCCGCGTTTTTCTCGTTTTCCATAGCGTAAACTGCCGTGTATCCCTTATTATCTTTTATTTCAAGCAGTTTATGATGTCTTCCCCTCATTTTACCATTATAAAGCGTAAAACTTTGCTGAACTGCTTTGGCACATTTATTAACTGCGTCCTCGTCAGATGCCGTGTATATGCTGACTGTGTTAATCCCCTGCACTTTACCCAAAAGAGGTATTTTTTTCCGAACTTCCGGTGAAAGCATATCTATCATTGCCTTTGATACATGAATCTCCGTCACAACATTCTGGCGCACAAGCAGATTCATATAGTTGTCGAATTCTGTAGCGAATGAAATCGCTACATACGAAATAATAAAAATAAGTGAGGTGAGTAATCGTTTCATTGTAATATATTTTTTAATGAGTTATCAATCTGCTCCATTTGCTCTGACGCTTCTATAACCTTTTTTCCTGCATCGTTCATCTTCTCCCCAAGCAGCCTGAGAGATGCCTCAGCGGCAAGCACAGCTTCCTCATCGCTGATATTTTTGTTAACAGAGCGAATCTTCTTTACCGGTGGTGCTATGGGCTTCTGTTTCACTTTCTCATCATTTGATGAAATATAAGTAGCGACGCCACTTGATAGTGAGCTATCTGTCCTGATTTCCTTTGCTTCTGCTATCAACCTGGGTGACTCGCTGATTTTTGCATCCGGCATATCAAACAGTTTAACACCGATAACAAACATTATTGCCACTGCGGCAGCAATTCCGCTTGCCTTCAACCACACTGCGGGACGAATCCTTCGCTGGCGGGAGGTTTGCGCAATAGCATCCTTTATCCTCGCTTCCAATCCGGGTGGCACAGATGTATCTGCCGCACCGGCAAGTGCCTCAAAGAGCTTTTTATCATCGGCGAACTCCTCTGCATCGCCTGCCTCTGATAAAAATCCGGATAGGAGCAAATTCTCTTCCGGAGTTGTTTCACCCCGGTAAAATTTGTCAAGCAGTGCCCTTGTTTTTTCTTTTTTATCCATATATCATATTTTTGAGAAGAGTGATTTCAGCTTTTTCCTGCCACGGCTAAGGATTGTGCGGACATTAGCCTCCGACTGTCCTGTTGCCGCCGCAATGTCGGAAGTTGACATTCCGGCATATACGCTCAACTTCATTACTTCGCTTTGAACCGACGGCATTTCGTCGATTGCCTGCTTCAGGTAGCGCAGCGAGTCGCGGGACTCGATAATGTCATGAGGCGTATTTTCCGAACTTTGCACAACCACTGTCTCCACAGTTTGCGTCTGTCCCATACCGGCACGCCTTTTTACGCACTCATTTCGCACCATAATGTTACAGTATGCCTTAAAGGAAACAACTTTGTCGAGGTTATGCCTGTTTGTCCAAATTTTCACCATTATATCCTGCACCACATCCTGAGCTTCGTCACGGTTTCCGAGAATCGCCACAGCCACGCGGAACATATCAGCGTGCAGCGGCAGAATCTCGTTATTAAACCGTTTTTCAGTCATCAGTTATAAGTGCTTTTAGAAGCTTGTTTATATATAAGACTCAAAAAAACGATTTTTGTGACAAGTTAGTGATAATTTTTTTCAAAAAAAAATAGAGCCGGCATATTACCGGCCCTATTTATGGTAGATTTATTGATCAATCCTTATTTTACAGGATTTTCTTCAATGCTTTCAATTTCTGCATCTTCAAGGATTCCTTCGATATCCTCCCTGCCTCCAACAACAAGCCTGTCGTATTCACGCAGACCGGTGCCGGCGGGAATGAGGTGACCGCAGATAACATTCTCTTTCATGCCCTCCAGGGTGTCGGTCTTGCCATTGATAGCGGCTTCGTTGAGCACCTTGGTGGTTTCCTGGAATGACGCAGCGGACATGAAGCTGGAAGTCTGCAATGCAGCGCGGGTGATACCCTGAAGAATCTGCTCGGATGTAGCGGGCACCGCATCACGCACCTGGATGAGCTTGAGGTCGCGGCGCTTGAGCGCAGAGTTCTCGTCACGGAGCTTACGCGCGGTGATAATCATACCGGGCTTCACTGTTTCAGAGTCTCCTGCATCCACAACGACTTTCTTGCCCCAGATACGGTCATTTTCCTCCATGAAGGCGCGCTTGTCAACAATCTGCTGCTCCAGGAAGCATGTGTCGCCCGGATCAAGGATGTTGACTTTACGCATCATCTGGCGCACGATAACTTCAAAGTGCTTGTCGTTGATTTTCACACCCTGCATCCTGTAGACGTCCTGCACTTCATTGACGATATATTCCTGCACAGCTGTCGGACCCATGATGTTAAGGATGTCGGCAGGTGTCACAGCACCGTCGGAAAGCGGAGTGCCTGCGCGGACGTAGTCGTTTTCCTGCACAAGAATCTGCTTTGACAGGGGTACAAGGTATTTCTTGACTTCGCCGAGACGCGAGGTAACAGTGATTTCGCGGTTGCCACGTTTAACCTTGCCGAAGTTAACCTCACCGTCAATTTCCGCAACGATAGCGGGGTTAGACGGGTTACGGGCTTCAAAGAGCTCGGTAACACGGGGCAGACCACCGGTGATGTCACCGGCGCTACCGGTTGCACGAGGAATCTTAACGAAGATTTCACCGGGTTTGAGCACTGTGCCTTCGTCCACCATGAGGTGAGCGCCAACAGGGAGTGAGTATGTCTTGACAATCTGTCCGTTCTCATCAAGGATGTTAGCTTCGGGCACTTTGCCGCGCTCCTTGGATTCGATAATGACCTTTTCACGCAGACCGGTCTGCTCATCGGAGTCCACACGGTAAGTGATATTCTCGGTGAGGTTGACGTACTGCACCTTACCACCGGCATCGCTGACGATAACGGCGTTGAAGGGGTCCCATTCGCAAATAACATCGCCTTTCTTGACTTTCGCGCCATTGTCGAAATAGAGCTTGGAGCCGTAAGGAATGTTTGCGTTTGTGAGCATCATCTTGGTATTTGGGTCAATGATGCGCATTTCCGCGAGTCGACCGATAACAACTTCTACAGGACGACCGTTGGCGTCTTTCTCATCGGTCTTAACTGTACGGAGCTCGTCGATTTCGAGGATACCTTCGTAGCGTGATGTAACAGATGATACTGCAGCAATGTTGCTCGCAACACCACCGACGTGGAATGTACGGAGTGTAAGCTGTGTACCCGGCTCACCAATTGACTGCGCCGCAATGACACCGACAGCTTCACCTTTCTGGACAAGACGGTTATTTGCAAGGTTGCGCCCATAGCACTTCGCGCAAACACCCTTCTTGGATTCGCAGGTGAGCACTGAGCGGATTTCAACGGACTCAATGGGTGACGCGTTGATACGGTCGGCGGCTGCATCGTTGATTTCCTCGCCTGCGGCAACAATAACTTCACCGGTAATGGGGTCGATGATGTCATGCACGCTCACACGACCGAGGATTCTCTCGCCGAGTGAAGCAACAACTTCGTCATTGTTCTTGATTTCGGTGCAAACGAGCCCGCGGAGTGTACCGCAGTCCTCCTCATGGATGATAACGTCGTGTGCAACGTCAACAAGACGACGGGTGAGGTAACCAGCGTCCGCTGTCTTAAGCGCGGTATCCGCAAGACCTTTACGTGCGCCGTGGGTGGAGATGAAGTACTCAAGCACTGACAGACCCTCCTTAAAGTTCGCAAGAATCGGGTTTTCGATAATCTGACCGCCTTCGGCGCCGCTCTTCTGAGGTTTGGCCATAAGACCACGCATGCCTGAAAGCTGACGAATCTGGTCCTTAGAACCACGGGCGCCTGAGTCAAGCATCATGTAAACAGGATTGAATCCCTGCTGGTCAGCCGAAATCTGTTTCATGAGAGTGTCGGCAAGGCGTGAGTTGACGTGCGTCCAGATATCAATAATCTGGTTGTAGCGCTCGTTGTTGGTGATGAAGCCCATAGAGTAGTTGTTCATCACTTCCTGCACCTGCTCGTAGCCTTCGGCAACATACTGCTCTTTTTCAGCAGGGATAATCACGTCGCCAAGGTTGAATGACAGACCTCCCTTGAATGCCATGCGGTAACCGAGGTTCTTGATATCGTCAAGGAACTGAGCTGAGCGGGGGATACCGCATTTCTTAATTACCTTGCTGATGATTGTGCGAAGAGATTTCTTAGAGAGAATCTCATTCACATATCCGATTTCTTTTGGAACGTACTGGTTAACAAGCACGCGACCAACAGATGTGTTTTCAACAAGACGCTGAACGGGGTTGCCGTTTTCGTCAATGTCGTCAACAACCACAGATACGGGAGCGTGAAGTGTAACCTTGCCTTCGTTGTAAGCGATTTCAGCTTCTTCAGGTCCGTAGAATTTGAGACCTTCGCCTTTGTCGCCTTTGCGTAGCTTGGTTATATAGTAGAGACCTAGCACCATGTCCTGTGAAGGCACGGTGATAGGCGCACCGTTTGCGGGGTTAAGGATATTGTGGGCACCGAGCATGAGCATCTGCGCCTCAAGGATAGCTTCATTGCCGAGGGGGAGGTGGACAGCCATCTGGTCACCGTCGAAGTCGGCGTTGAACGCGGTACAAGCGAGCGGGTGGAGCTGGATAGCCTTACCCTCAATCATCTTGGGCTGGAATGCCTGGATGCCGAGACGGTGAAGAGTCGGGGCACGGTTGAGGAGGACGGGGTGTCCTTTCATCACATATTCGAGGATATCCCAAACAACAGGCTCCTTACGGTCAACAATCTTCTTGGCGCTCTTTACAGTCTTGACAATGCCGCGCTCGATGAGCTTGCGGATTACAAACGGCTTGTAAAGTTCTGCTGCCATGTCCTTGGGAAGCCCGCACTCGTGCATCTTGAGCTCGGGACCAACGACGATAACTGAACGAGCCGAGTAGTCGACACGTTTACCGAGAAGGTTCTGACGGAATCGTCCCTGCTTGCCTTTAAGGCTGTCAGAAAGCGACTTGAGGGGACGGTTTGCCTCAGTCTTGACAGCTGATGACTTGCGTGAGTTGTCAAGGAGCGAGTCAACGGCTTCCTGAAGCATACGTTTCTCGTTTCGGAGAATCACTTCAGGCGCCTTGATTTCAATGAGGCGTTTGAGTCGGTTGTTGCGGATAATCACACGACGGTATAGGTCGTTGAGGTCGGAGGTAGCAAAACGTCCTCCATCAAGTGGAACAAGGGGACGGAGTTCCGGGGGGATGACAGGCACAGCCTGGAGAATCATCCACTCGGGTTTGTTGCGTCCTCTTGACGCCCTGAAGCTCTCAACAACCTGGAGGCGCTTGAGCGCTTCGGTTTTTCTCTGCTGTGAGCCGTCGGTGTCTGCCTGGTGGCGGAGCTTATATGAGAGTTCGTCAAGGTCGAGACGCTGCAGGAGGTCATATACAGCCTCGGCGCCCATCTTGGCGATGAACTTGTTGGGGTCTGTATCCTCAAGCATCTGGTTCTCGCGCGGCAGACGGTCGAGAAGGTCGAAGTATTCTTCCTCAGAGAGGAGGTCGAGCTCCTTAATGCCTTCAGAACGTCCGGGGAGAATGATGTTTGCTGCCTCACCGGGCTGAATGACAACATATTTTTCATAGTAAATCACCGCATCGAGCTTCTTGGATGGAAGTCCGAGCAGGTAACCTATCTTATTGGGAAGTGAGCGGAAGTACCAGATGTGTGCCACGGGAACCACAAGCTTGATGTGACCCATGCGCTCACGGCGTACTTTTTTCTCAGTGACTTCGACGCCACAACGGTCGCAGACAATGCCTTTGTAACGGATGCGTTTGTATTTTCCGCAGTGGCATTCGTAGTCCTTTACAGGACCGAAAATGCGCTCGCAGAAAAGTCCGTCGCGCTCAGGCTTGTAGGTGCGGTAGTTGATAGTCTCGGGCTTGAGAACTTCTCCGCTTGATTTCTCAAGAATCTCTTCGGGCGATGCAAGCCCGATAGAGATTTTAGAGAATCCTGTTTTTATTTTATTGTCTTTTCTAAAAGCCATATTTTTATTTGGATGAGAGTAGTATTAATTATTGGAGTTACTGCTCAAGGTTAATGCTGAGACCAAGTCCGCGAAGCTCGTGGAGGAGCACGTTGAGTGATTCAGGGATACCAGCCTGTGGCATAGGATCGCCTTTCACAATAGCCTCGTATGCCTTGCTTCTGCCGGTGACGTCATCACTCTTGATAGTGAGAATCTCCTGAAGGATATGCGCAGCGCCGAATGCTTCAAGCGCCCAAACCTCCATCTCACCAAAACGCTGTCCACCGAACTGCGCTTTACCGCCGAGTGGCTGCTGTGTGATGAGCGAGTATGGACCGATACTGCGGGCATGCATCTTGTCCTCAACCATGTGACCTAGTTTAAGCATGTAAATCACACCTACAGTAGCAGGCTGGTCAAAGCGTTCTCCTGTGCCGCCGTCATAAAGGTATGTCTTGCCGTAGCGTGGGAGTCCAGCCTTGTCTGTCCAAGCGTTAAGGTCGTCCAGAGTAGCTCCGTCAAAAATCGGGGTTGCGAATTTCTCCCCGAGTTCCTTGCCAGCCCATCCGAGAACGGTTTCAAATATCTGACCGAGGTTCATTCGGGAGGGCACACCGAGCGGGTTAAGAACGATGTCGACAGGAGTTCCATCTTCAAGGAACGGCATATCTTCCTGGCGCACAATCCTTGAAACGATACCTTTGTTACCGTGGCGTCCCGCCATTTTGTCACCGACGCTGATTTTGCGCTTCTTAGCAACATAAACCTTAGCCATCTGCATGATTCCTGAGGGGAGCTCGTCGCCGATAGAGATATCGAATTTCTTGCGGCGGAGTTCAGCGTCAATTTCTTTGGACTTGCGGAGGTAGTTGACGATTGTTGCACGGATAAGGTCATTGGTGTGCTCGTCTGCAGTCCAGTTGCTGAGATTGATTGTGTCGAAATCAATGCCACGGAGCTTAGCAGCGGAGAAGGGGTCGCCAGCCGGGATGATATCAGACCCGATGAAGTCCTTGACACCCTGGGAGGGTTTGCCATTTGTAAGGGTGAGGAGTTTTTCCACGAGCACATCCTTGAGTGCGCTGAGTTTTTCCTCGTATTCTTCGTCAAGCTTTGGCAGAAGAGCGTTTGCACTCTTGGTGCGTTTTTTCTTCGCAGCTTTAGAGAAGAGGTTCCTTCCGATAATCACACCCTTAAGAGAAGGTGTCGCCTTAAGGGATGCGTCCTTCACATCACCAGCCTTGTCGCCGAAGATGGCGCGGAGGAGTTTTTCTTCAGGAGTGGGGTCGCTTTCTCCCTTAGGAGTAATCTTACCAATCATGATGTCACCGGGAACAACGTGGGCTCCGACGCGGATGATACCCTGCTCGTCAAGATCCTTTGTCGCTTCCTCGCTGACATTGGGGATATCGGAGGTGAGTTCCTCAAGACCACGCTTGGTTTCGCGCACTTCGAGCGAGTATTCGTCAACGTGGACAGAGGTGAGGATGTCCTCGCGCACAACTCTTTCGTTAAGCACGATAGCGTCCTCATAGTTATATCCTTTCCAGGGCATGAACGCTACCTTGAGGTTGCGTCCGAGAGCGAGCTCGCCGTTTTCGGTAGAATAACCTTCGGTGAGAATCATGCCTTTGTGCACTCTCTGACCTTTCGAGCAGATAGGACGGAGGTCAATTGTGGTGCTCTGGTTGGTTTTGCGGAATTTGGGAATATGGTATTCCTTGACAGCATCCTCAAATGCCACAAATTCTTCCTCTTCGGTGCGGTCGTACCTGATGCGGATTACTGTAGCGTCGACAAATTCAATTGTGCCGTCGCCTTCAGCAGTAATCTGGGTGCGTGAGTCGCGGATGAGCTGTCCTTCGAGACCGGTGCCGACGATAGGGCTTTCGCTACGGAGGAGGGGCACAGCCTGACGCATCATGTTTGAACCCATGAGGGCGCGGTTCGCGTCGTCATGTTCAAGGAAGGGGATGAGTGAAGCTGCGATAGATGCAATCTGTGTTGGAGACACGTCCATGAGTTCAACCTCGGATGGCGGAACAACAGGGAAGTCTGCGTCAAGACGAGCCTTGACACGGTCTCTCACGAATGTGCCGTCATCATTAAGGGGCGCATTGCCCTGGGCGATAACTTTACCTTCCTCGATTTCGGCGGTGAGGTAAACGATATCGTCATTATTGAGGTCAACTTTTGAGTTTTCAACTTTGCGGTACGGAGTTTCAATGAATCCGAGGTCATTAATCTTAGCATACACGCAGAGTGAAGATATAAGACCGATGTTAGGTCCTTCAGGTGTTTCAATCGGGCAAAGACGTCCGTAGTGAGTATAGTGCACGTCACGCACCTCGAATCCGGCTCTTTCTCTGGAAAGACCGCCAGGACCGAGCGCAGACATACGGCGCTTATGTGTCATCTCGGCAAGGGGGTTTGTCTGGTCCATGAACTGGGACAGGGCGTTGGTGCCGAAGAATGTATTGATTACAGACGAGATTGTCTTTGCGTTGATGAGGTCAATGGGTGTGAACACCTCATTGTCGCGGACGTTCATACGCTCGCGGATAGTGCGGCTCATACGAGCAAGACCTACACCGAACTGGTTGTAGAGCTGCTCGCCGACAGTGCGTACACGACGGTTGCTGAGGTGGTCGATGTCGTCAACGTCGGTTTTTGAGTTGATGAGCTCAATGAGGTATTTGATGATGGCAATGATATCCTCTTTAGTGAGGACTTTCACGTCCATCGATGTGGAAAGGTCGAGCTTTTTGTTGATTCTGTATCGTCCGACTTCTCCAAGGTCATATCTTTTTTCCGAGAAGAAAAGGTTAGTGATGACTTCTCTCGCGCTTGCATCATCCGGTGGATCTGCATTCCTGAGCTGACGATAGATGTACTCAATAGCCTGCTTTTCGGTATTGGTAGAGTCTTTCTGAAGTGTGTTGAAGATAATCGAGTAGTCGTTGGGGTTGACATCTTCCTTGTGGAGGAGGATTGTCTGTGCGCCTGAGTCAAGGATTTTCTGGATATGTTCCTCGGTGAGCTCGACTTCTCGGTCGATGACAATGTCGCTTCTTTCCATAGAAACAACTTCGCCGGTATCTTCATCCACGAAATCCTCCATCCAGGTTTTGAGGAGGCGAGCCGCCAGCTTTCTGCCAACAGCTTTCTTGAGATTGGTTTTATTGACTTTGAGTTCCTCAGCGAGTCCGAAAGTCTCGATGATATCTTTATCGCTTTCGAGACCGATAGCTCTGAGAAGTGTGGTTACAGGGAGTTTTTTCTTACGGTCGATGTAAGCATACATGACATTATTAATGTCTGTAGCAAACTCGATCCATGAACCTCTGAACGGAATGATTCTTGCCGAGTAGAGCTTGGTGCCGTTTGCATGTGTGCTCTGCCCGAAGAAAACGCCGGGTGAACGATGCAGCTGTGAAACGACAACACGTTCTGCTCCGTTTATGACGAAAGTGCCTTTTTCTGTCATATACGGAATGGGTCCGAGGTACACATCCTGTATTACGGTAGCGAAATCCTCGTGGTCGGGGTCGGTACAGTAAAGTTTGAGTTTAGCCTTGAGGGGTACGCTATATGTAAGCCCTCTTTCAAGGCATTCTTCAATAGTATATCTTGGTGGGTCGATGTAGTAGTCGAGGAACTCGAGGACAAAATTGTTTCTTGTGTCCGCAATAGGGAAGTTCTCTGCAAATACTTTATACAGACCTTCGTTGTTTCTTTTTTCCGGCGGTGTGTCGAGCTGCAGGAAGTCCTGGAAAGATTTCAGCTGCACCTCGAGAAAGTCGGGATAAGGGAGGGGATTCTTAACCGACGCGAAATTAACACGGGGTTTATCTAATGAAACTGACATCTAAAAAACGTTAAAGGAACTCAAATTAAATATTAACACAAAAAGGTTAAGTATCCGCCTTGCAGGCGATACTTAACCTATATACCTGAAAATCAGGCGTTATTATTTAAGTTCAACTTCAGCGCCGGCTTCTTCGAGTTCTTTCTTAAGACCTTCAGCGTCAGCTTTGGGAAGTCCTTCTTTAACAACGCTGGGTGCGCCGTCAACGAGTTCCTTAGCTTCCTTAAGTCCGAGACCGGTCTGAGCCTTAACAACTTTCACAACGTTGAGCTTGTTAGCACCGGGGCTCTTGAGTACAACGTCGAAAGAGGTCTTCTCTTCAACGGCGGGAGCTCCAGCTGCGGGACCAGCAGCAACTGCAACAGCAGCGGCAGCGGGTTCGATACCATATTCCTCTTTGAGGATCTGAGCAAGTTCGTTTACTTCCTTAACGGAGAGGTTAACAAGTTGTTCTGCAAAAGCTTTTAAATCTGCCATTTTTGTATTATTTTATTTGTTTAATTTTTCTGTTGAATTAATCTTCTTTTTTTGAAAGTGTCTCAAGGATGCCATGGAGCTTAGTACCACCAGAGGTGAGAGCTGAAACGACATTCTTTGCAGGAGACTGGAGGAGTGCAATAACATCGGCGATAAGCTCGTTCTTGCTCTTGATAGTAGCGAGGGTATCGAGCTGGTCAGCACCCATGTAGATGGTTTCCTCAACGTAAGCACCTTTGAGTCTGGGAAGGACATCATCTTTCTTGACGAAATCCTTGATAAGCTTTGCAGGTGCGTTTGCAACGGTAGTGCACATCAATGATGTGGGACCGTGGAGAGCCTCATAGAGCTCGGAGAAGTCACCTTCAAGTGATTCGAGGGCTTTGTGGAGAAGAGTGTTCTTAACCACAAGGAGCTTGATATCGTTCTTGAAGCAAGCACGACGGAGTTCGCTCGTTTTCTGAGCGTTGAGTCCGGCAGTTTCTACGAGGTAGAAATTGGGGTACTCTTTGAGAATCTCTGTAATCTGGGCAATAATAGTGCCTTTATCTTCCTTTTTCATTGTCTTACGATTTTAGAGGTTATTCGTCGACAGTCTTGGAATCAACTTTGACTCCGGGACTCATCGTGCTTGAAAGATAAATGCTCTTGATATATGTGCCTTTAGCGGCAGAGGGCTTGAGCTTAATAAGTGTATTAATAAACTCACGCGCATTGTCCTTCATCTGCTGGGGTGTGAAACTCATCTTGCCGATAGAGGAGTGCACGATGCCGTTCTTGTCAACCTTAAAGTCAATCTTGCCTTTTTTAACCTCTTCAACAGCCTTAGCGACATCATTTGTCACAGTACCGCTTTTGGGGTTAGGCATGAGTCCGCGGGGACCGAGCACTCTACCGAGCGCACCGATTTTACCCATGATAGCGGGCTGGGTGATGATAACGTCAACGTCTGTCCAACCGCCTTTGATCTTGTCGATGTATTCGTCAAGACCAACGTAATCGGCACCTGCTGCTTTAGCTGCTGCTTCAACATCAGGATTGCAGAGAACGAGAACACGCACCTGCTTGCCGGTTCCGTGGGGAAGTGTAACGACGCCACGCACCATCTGATTAGCTTTACGGGGGTCAACTCCGAGACGCACGTCGATATCGAGCGAAGCGTCGAATTTAGCGTAGTTGACTTCCTTTACCTTTTCTGTTGCTTCAGCGAGAGAATAGGCCTTCCCAGCTTCAATCTTCTCTAAGGCTAACTTTTGGTTTTTAGTCAGTTTACTCATTGTTCAATTGAAGTTTATCAGTTATTTTCAGGGAATGCGCCCTTGACGGTGATACCCATGCTTCTGGCCGTACCTGCAACCATGCGCATTGCCGATTCAACAGTGAAGCAGTTCAAATCGGGCATTTTGTCTTCTGCAAT
>DAAJ01000059.1 GCA_001701115.1 Bacteroidales bacterium GP2 | reverse complement strand
CGAACTCCTCGCACGCACAGCATAAGGCACGAAAAATTCAAGAAAGGAATAAAGTATCGGATATTTATTCTAATTTTGTAAATAATCGGTAAAGCATACTGCTAAACCGACAAAACCATGATTGACATTCGATACCTATTACTAAATATCAACCTGCTATGCGTGCAATTAAACTGATATATGTCTTTGCATTGTTGTCATTTGCTTCATTAGCCACTGCGGCAAATGTTGAATCGGGAGTAAGCCGTGACCTTGCGCAACAAAGAAAAGCCACCATATCAAATGTTGTGTATGACCTGTCACTTGCAATCGATTCCCTGAGCAGTGTGAATCCTGACGGAACGATCTCCATAACTTTTGACTACCAGCCGGATAATAAATCCTTGCAAATTGATTTTACAGGTGAAAGTGTCAAGAAACTTGCTGTAAACAATCAGGACATTACGTCCCCGGTATGGAAGGACGGTCATATCATCATAGCGCCGGAGAATCTGGTTGCGGGTAAGAATACTGTTGCAGTGCAATTTACCTCAGCCGGACGGGCGCTAAACCGCAATCCTGGGTATATGTACACCCTTTTTGTACCCAACCGCGCCCATTCGGTATTTCCCTGTTTCGACCAGCCTGACATGAAGGCAAGCTATAACCTCACCCTGACTGTACCGCAACAATGGAAAGCAGTGAGCAATTCGCCGGTTGTTTCATCGGAAGAAAACGAAGCATTACTCAACAGGACAATTAAGTTTGGACCGACTGAACCGTTAAGCACATACCTTTTCGCTTTTGCCGCCGGGGAATTTGAATACCGCCAACACACTCAGGACGGACGCACAATCGGCGCATACTACCGCGAAACAGACCCTTACCGTCTGGAGCAGCTTGATGAGATCTTCTCCCAGGTCGAAAGCTCGCTCAAACAACTTGAAGACTACACCGGAATCCCCTACCCTTTTGCAAAATATGACCTCGTGATTCTTCCCGGCTTCCAGTTTGGCGGCATGGAGCATACGGGCGCGACATTCTATAATGACAATACCATATTTCTCGGAAAAAATGCCACGGGTGCGGAGCAACTCAGCCGTGCAAAGCTTATTGCACATGAAACGGCACACATGTGGTTTGGAGATTATGTAACCATGGAATGGTTTGACGACGTGTGGACAAAAGAGGTTTTTGCCAATTTCTTTGCGGCACGGCTTACAAGAGAACTCTTGCCGCAATTCGACCATGACCTTGAATGGCTCAGGGTGTATATGTCGGCTGCTCTTGACCAAGACCGCTCCGACGGTTCAACTCCTATACGCCAGCAGCTTGATAACCTGAAAAATGCAGGACTGATATACAACAACATCATATATAATAAATCCCCGCTGATGATGGGCAAGCTTGCCGAAATCACAGGAGAAGAAAACTTTAAGAGCGGCATAAGGAAATACTTGAAGGACAGCGCTTATGGCAATGCGACATGGGATGACCTTATTTCAGCTCTCTCGGCATATACCGACGCAGACATAGAACAGTTTAGCCGGGTATGGGTATATGAACCCGGAATGCCGGAAATCAATTTTTCAATAAATGACGGCAAACTTGTTGCACGGCAAATAGATCCTCGCGGCAGAGGCATCGTCTGGCAACAGGCTTTTGACGTTGTTGTTACAGATGGAATTAAATCCGAAACAATAACAGTGGCGTTTGACGGTTCCGGCAATACTGTTGAGATACCCGTTGCCATTTCCTCCGACTCACTGCTTATTCTCCCTGCCGCAGACGGACGTGCATACGGGCTTCTGACAATAAACCCGGAACAATTGAAAAGGATTATGAATGATGCCCTTATGCCACAAGGCAGTGTGTCACAATTACCGCCCGTAGGACAGCTGGCTACACTTATGATGCTGAATGAAAACTATCTTGCCGGGAACATTGACACACACTCATGGCTTGACTTCCTGCTCAAATCGATAGAAAAGACTACTGACAGCCAGATGCTCTCCGCACTGACCCGTTATACCGGCTCGGCACTCATTGACCTCCCGGCAAATGAAGCCGCAGAATTTGAGCAACGCATCATTGGTATCGCTGATACCCACCAGCTAAAACAAGGAAAAACGCTTCTGCTTAGAAAACTCATTTCCACCGCACGATCACCACGCGCAATTAATACCATATATAATATGTGGGAAAAAGGCGAGTCACCGCTCCTAAGCAAAGACGATTTCAGTGATATGGCGCTTCAGCTTGCCATTGCCATGCCCGACAAAGCCAATGAAATCATTGCTGCTCAACGCGCACGCATTGGAGGTGGAGACCGCTTGCGCAAATTTGACTACATCAGCCGGGCTGCCGTCAGCGACACATTAGCGCTCGATTCCCTATTCAACTCTTTGTCCGACCCCGCCAACCGCCTTGTTGAACCGTGGACGCTCAGCCTGCTGTCACTCATTAATCATCCGGCACGCCATGACAGAAGCGTGAAATATATCATACCTGCGCTGGAAATGCTCCCGCAGATACAGGCAACCGGTGACATTTTCTTCCCCGCAAACTGGTCAGCATCCCTCCTCGGCAGCTACCGCTCAAAAGAAGCAGCGGCACAAGTAGCACGCTTCATGGAAGAAAACCAAAACATGAACCCCCTCCTCCTCAACAAAGTCCGCCAGGCATCCACCCGCCTCCGCCTCAAACAACGCTAATCCCCCAAAAAACAACACGCGCAAATCATTATTTGATTTACGCGTGTTGGCTTTGCGGAGTGAGGGGGATTCGAACCCCCG
>DAAJ01000052.1:13627-13839 GCA_001701115.1 Bacteroidales bacterium GP2 | reverse complement strand
TCGCGCGTCCCGCGCTTTGCATACTCCATATAGAGATGGTGCGCCGGAGAGCGCACACAGAGAGTAGCCGCGAGGTTAAGGGAGCGGATGCGACCGCAACCCGCGGGAAAAAAGAGGTTTCTACCCCCTCCCTTCCGCACGCGAATGCCTGCGGAAGGGAGGGGAATGGATGGTGCGCTCTGTACCTCGGGTTGCGCTATCGCTTAACCACG
>DAAJ01000052.1:0-13603 GCA_001701115.1 Bacteroidales bacterium GP2 | reverse complement strand
CGGCGCGTCATATTCACACCAACACAAAGGAGATACACGGAGGCACGAGTCCCGCGCCACGGGAACAAAAAGCCTCCGGGGGAGAGCTCCCGGAGGCACATAAGCCGAATCTGTTATTACCAATTATTTATGCGATGTGTGTGTCCTCCATAGGAGATGCTATGCTTATGGGATGAGTGTGGTAGATCCGGCTTTTCTAACAGTCTTTTCTAACCTTAATTCAGCTAATATAGAGGGGATATGGTTTAGTTGTATCCTTTGTTTTGTACATACAGCCCCGGCACATAGTACATCTGGTTGTATGGCACTGGATAGAACTCGTTCTTGCCGGCTGTGTAATGTGCGTCCTGATAGTATTGCCCGTAGGACACGTCATTGTACTTCGCATTCTTCTCGGTTTCAAAGTATTTGTTGAGCACTGTCGATGCAATGCCCCAGCGGCGAAGGTCAAAGTAGCGGCTGCTTTCCATAGCCATTTCCAGACGGCGCTCCCAGCGGAGGCATTCGCGTGCGCTCTCTTTGGTGGTGAAATATGACGCAGGGTAGAGGGCAATTTCGCAATAGTCTTTTGCGTAAGCGATATGCTTGTCCACGGAATTTGCTGCACGGGTGCGGATGTCATTGATTATTCCACGCGCCTCTTCGAGGCTTCCGGTTTCAATGAGGGCTTCCGCACGCATGAGCATTACATCAGTGAAGCGGAACACATAGTCGTTCATTGCAAATGCCTGCCATGAGCCTTCAAAGGTTTCCCCTGCGCTGCGCTGTGGCACATCTTTGAGTGAGGTGAAGTAACCGTAGGTGTTGGGTGTGCGTGAGTTGTCGGTTGTCATTGTGTACTCAGCCTCGTATTTATAAGGGAATGTGGGCATGCCAACGGTGTGGAACAATCTCGGGTCCCATTTCTGTGCTGAAGGTGTGCCGTTTACAGGATATGCGTCTGTGTCTGCATAGGTGTCAAACATGGGCAGCCCGTTTTGGGTCTTGAAAGCGTTTACAAGGTTTTGTGACGGTTTGTGGAAATCCCATCCGCAAGACCACATTCCCCAGCAACCGTTGAGTGTATTTGACCAGTTAGCCCTGCCAAAGCGTGTGTTGTCCTCGGTGTAGCCGGAGGTCTGTACTGCAAACACTGATTCCTTGCTGTTTTTGTATTCAGGAAGGAAGATGTCCCCAAAGTCCTCAAGATAACCGTATTGTGAATTTTTTACAACCTCGGTGTACTCAATCACTTTCTTCATGTAGTCCTGGTTGATGAAGTTCACGCCGTCTGTAGCCTCGTAGCCGTCGCCCCATGCCAGGGTGAGGTAGCATTTCGCCAGATATGCAGCGGCAGCGATTTTATTAGCCCTGCCTCCGCCGTCGGTAACCTGCGCCGGGAGTGAATTGTAGGCGATTTCAAACTCATTTATGACTTTAGCAAAGAGCTCCTGGTAGGTAAACTCATTGTTGGGTGTCTTTTCCTGCAGGTTATTCTCAAAAACGTTCTCGTCAACCCAAGGAATCTGGCGGAACATCGTCAGGAGCTTGAAGTAGCTGTGCCCGCGCAGGAAATGCACTTCGCCGAGGCGCTGCGCAGCCACCTTTTCGCCGAGTTCTTTTGTCCCGTACTCGTTGAGCGAGTAAAGGGCGCGGTTGCAGCGTGAGATATTGCAGTATAGCCTGTACCACAGCTCATCAAGTTCACCGGGAGTGGAGGTGAGGGTAGACCATATTTCCATAGGGTGGTATCCGGTGTCGGTTGTGCCACCTCCGCCCTTTAGGCAGTCATCAGAGCCGAGGTCGCCGTAAGGCCACAGGTTGAAAGGATAGTTGAACCAGCAGTCGCCGAGTGATGCATAAGCGGCTGTCACCATTTTTTCGGGCTGGGAATAAGCCAGTTCACCGTCGACTACTCCTGTAGGAGGCACGTCGATAAAGTTGTCACATGCCGTGAAAGATACAGCGGCAATGGTAGCGAGAATATATTTTGACAGTTTCATGATTGAACTATGTTTAAGATTTAAAAGTCAAGCTGTAATCCGAATGAGAATGAAGTAGGGATAGGATATGCCCAGTTAGCGTTTTCCGGATCGGAGCAGGTGAGGCTGCTGCTCTTGATAGTGAGGAGGTTCTGACCGGACAAATATACGCGGGCTTTTGTCATGCGCATTTTAGACAGCACTTTGGACGGTAGCGTATAGCCAACCTGGAGGGTGCGGAGCTTGGCGTAGGCGCCGTTTTCAACAAAGTAGGATGAGGTGCGTCCTTCATCACCGGTGTTGTTTGTGGTGAGCATCGGTATTTTAGAAGATGTGTTGACATTTGGCAGCCATGCATCGAGCACCCTCACGCCTTTGTTGCTGCCGGCATCGGTTACGCTCCAGAAGTCGTTCTGGAATTTCTGGTTGTTATAGACATCCTGACCGAGCACCCCTTGCCAGAACATCTGAAGGTCGAAATTCTTGTAGTTGAGTTCCACATTAAGACCGAAAGAGAGGTCGGGAACCGGGTTGAAAATCCATGTCTGGTCGTCCGGTGTGATTTTGCCGTCACCGTTAAGGTCGGCATACTTCATGCCACCGACGCGTGCATTGTCCTGACCGTAAGACTGCACCTCCTCGCGGTTCTGGAATAGACCGTCAAACACATATCCTACAATCGAGCCGTAAGGCTGTTTCGACTGCACGAGGTTCTGCGTTGTGGTGTGGGCGTATGAGCCGGTAGTAGTGCTTGGCAGGTAGGTGACTTTGTTGCGGAAGAAGTCAAAGTTTAGCGCAGCGCGGTATCCGAGACCGCATTTGAGTTCATCGCGCCATCCGATAAGGAATTCCATGCCCCTGTTTCTCAGCGAAGGACCGTTTAGCCATGAAGCGCCGCCTTCACCCATTGAGCCGAGGTATGCCGGAGTGATGAGCATGTCCTTCACATCTTTGATATATGCGTCTATTGTGCCGTAAAGCCTGTCATTGAACGTGCTGTAGTCCACTCCGATATTATACTGTATGGTGGTTTCCCATTTCAGGTTGGGGTTTGCTGTCTGGCTTGCAATGTAGCCTGAGGGGAATATTCCGCTCTGCTGCAGCAGGAGGTCGTAAGCGGTAGAGGTTACGCGGTCATTGCCGTAGTCGGCAACATAAAGCGCATAGCGTGCGGTGTTTGAAATCGCCTGGTTGCCGGTTTTACCCCATGACAGGCGGAGTTTCAGGTCATTTAGCCATTTTTTGCCGATGTTCTCTGAAATGCGGTAGCCGAGGGTCGCAGCGGGGAATGTGCCGTAGCGGTTATTGCTTCCGAACCTTGAAGAGCCGTCGCGGCGTATTGTGAAGGAAGCGAGGAGCAGGTTGCGCCAGTTATAGTCGATTTTGCCGAAGAATGAAATCAGGGCGTAAGCAGACTTGTTACCGGTAGACCTCTCTACGCCGGATGATGCGTCCGGGTACATGTATTCGGGTGTTTCCACATCATAATTTTCATTGTAACCTGAGAAATCTATGCGGCTCTGGCGGAACATTTCCATGCCGGCGAGGATAGTGAACACATGGTCTTCCTTGAGGGTGAAATTATAGTTTGCTGTGTTTGACCATGTCCATTTGGAGTCATTTGCCTGTGACAGGGTTGTGGAGTTGGTATCGTTGTTAACTATGTCGCTGTGGAATGTGTAATTATATGAGTGGATGAAAGCAGCATCATAGTCAAGACCGAAATTGGAGCGAAGCAGCATTCCTTTAAAAGGCTTGATGTCAATGTACGCATTGCCGAATAGGCGCCACACGTTAAGGGCGTTGTCGCGGTTAAAAGCGAGCTCGCGCAATGGGTTCTGTCGGTCAGCCATGCTGCCTACAGGACCGGCGTAGGTAGTGCCGTCGGTTTCAAATACCGGTACTGTCGAGGGCATTTTCAGCGCGTTTTCCATCGGCTGGCAGTCAACCTGCTTTGTGTAAGTGAGGGTGAAATTCTCGCCGACGCTCACAACCGGGGAAATATTGAAGGATGAGTTCATGCGCGCTGCGATATTCTCGAAATTGGTGTACTTCAATATGCCGTCATTCCTGCGGTAGCCGAGTGAGAAGAACGCTGTGCCTTTCTCGGAGGCGGTTGACACAGCCGCGTCATAGCTCTGGGAGAAACCGGTGCGTGAAATCTCGTCCAGCCAGTCTGTATCTGCCATTTTCATGGTGCGTTTATTGTTGATGAATCCGTCGTAAAGCCCGTTTACAGTGTAGTTGACATACCGGTTGTTAGCAATGTCGTAAACGGAGATAGGATAGCCGGATGAGGCGTTGAGGTTAAGACCGTAGCCTGAAGCATACGCGGCAGGGTCGATGCCGTCGTTGAGCGCAGCCTGTGCCATTGCGGTAGCGTATCCCGGAGTGTCAAGCAGCTTCATGGTAGCCTGAGAGGAGTAGAACTGCGCTGTGAGGTTGGTTGAGAAGCTAACGTTCACTTTCTTATCCTGGCTGTTCTTGCCTTTCTTTGTGGTGATGATTATGACGCCGTTTGCAGCGCGTGAGCCATAGATTGATGCCGATGCGGCGTCCTTAAGCACCTGCATGCTCTCGATATCGTTCATGTTTAGCGAATTGAGGCTTGCGGTGGTAGGCACCCCGTCAATAACAAAAAGCGGATCCTGGGATGCGTTGAATGAGCCGATGCCTCGGATGCGCACGGAACCGGTGCCGCTCGGAGAACCGTTTGCAGTGATTGTCATGCCGGGAACTTTGCCCTGCAGCGCCCTCATCGGGTCGGTATCGGATGAAGTTTCAAGCGCTTTGGTGGATATCACCGACACTGCGCCGGTAAGGTCAGCCTTGCGTACTGTCTGGTAACCAACAACCACAACTTCATCGAGCACATCTTCATCCTCCGATAGGTAGATGGTCATTTCAGGCTCAGCTTTAACCTCTACAGGTATGTAGCCGATGTAGGTAACCTTTAATATGGAGCCTTGCGGCACAGAAAGAGTGAATTTGCCGTCAATATCGGTTGCGGCTCCAGATTTTGTGCTCTCACAATAGACTGTAGCTCCCATAAGCGGCTCGTCGTCGAGCTTTGCGAGCACTGTCCCGTGCACAGTGATGTTCTGTGCCTGCGCAATGATTGCGGCAAGGAAGAGCATGATTGCACTTAGAAATGTTCTTTTCATGTCGTTTAGTTTTTTGATGAATTTTATGGTGCAAATTTATGACGGCATTGAGGGGCGCATATATCAAGAATCGTGCATCGTCTATTAAATTTCAGACAATGCACGATTTTTGATACGTTTTGCAACAATTTTCATGATTCCCGGGCAAAAAAGCCCGTAAGAATCACTGTGACAGCTTGGTTCTGGTTTCGGTAGGTGTTTCTCCAAATGCCTCGCGGTAGCAGCGGGTGAAGTATGCCGGTGTGGAAAACCCGGTTTCATAGGCTATTTCGCTCACGCTCTTTTCGGTTGTCTTGACAAGGTGGCGACCCTGCTTGAGGCGTAGGTTACGGATTAGCTCGACCGGCGAGAAATTTGTCAGCGCTTTGATTTTGCGGTAAAGCTGCGTCCTTTCCAATCCCATCCTTGAAGCTATCTCGTCTATGCCCAGTTCGGAATTACCCATCTCCTCCGTGAATATTTTCAGGAAACGGTTGTAGAACTCGCTATCAAGGTCTTTGCCGGGTTTCTGGGTTTCTTCTCTTGCAGGCGCCGGAGCGGCATGCGCCTCCTGCTTAAGCCAAAGCTCTTTTATGCGTTTGCGGTTGGAAATCAGTGAGGCGCAGCGGGACAGCAACACCGCGCCGCTGAATGGCTTCGACAGGTAGCCGTCTGCTCCGCTGTCATAGCCTTGCACCCGCTGCTCATCCATTGAGCAGGCGGTGAGCATCAGCACAGGTATATGTGAGGTAGTGATTTCTTCTTTCAGGCGGCGGCAGCATTCAAGCCCGTCCATTACCGGCATCATCACATCGCAGATTATGAGGTCGGGCACATATTTTACCGCTCTCTTTATGCCCTCGCTCCCGTTTGAAGCAGTAATTATGTTGTAGTCAGCGGATAAAAGCGAGGTTATGAGTTGCTGGATGTCGCGGTTGTCATCAATTACAAGTATCAGGGGCTTCCCTTCCTCGATTTCAACGGTTGTCTCAACTGTGGCGAGTTCGGCTTCCACATCCTCGCTTGACATAAGTTTTTCCGGCTCTACGGCAGTGTCGCTCACATGGGTTACAGGAAGCTCAACAGTGAATACAGAGCCTTTTTTCAGTGTGCTTTCAACCTTTATTGTTCCACCGTGCATCTCTACAAATGCCTTGCAGAGCGACAGCCCGATGCCGGAGCCGTTAGGATGCACGCGGTCAACCTGGTAAAAACGGTCGAATATGTTGCCCATATCCCTTTCGCTGATGCCTTCCCCGTTGTCGGCAACACTGATTATGCATTTTCCATCCCCGTCAAGTGCATATCTCACCTTGATTTCGCCTCCGTCCGGGGTGTATTTGAAGGCGTTTGACAAAAGGTTGAAGAACACGCGCTCTATCTTTTCCGCATCAACAGCGAAATGTGCGGCACCAGTGGGTGCGTCTGATTCAAATGAAAGTTTGAAGAAGCGTTTGCGGGCAAGCTCGTTGAACGATTCCATCCATTCCCCTATGGCTTTGCCGAGGTCTATTTCCGTGAGGTTAAGGGTGAGCTTGTTGTTTTCATACTTGCGGAAATCAAGAATCTGGTTGATTAGCCTGCGCAATATGCGCACATTCTTGTCGGCTATCTTGATGAGTGCATGCTGCTTGTCGGTAAGGTTTGGCGCCGTGGCAAGCTGTGCCACAGGCTCGGCAATGAGAGTGAGGGGAGTGCGCAGGTCGTGGGATACATTGGTGAAAAACATCAGTTTGGACTGTATTGCGTCCTCAAGCTGTTCATTCAGCTGCTTTTGCTTATCCCTCTGCTCTTCAAGGGTCTTGTTCTGCTCAAGCAGGATTTTCTGGTGCTTTTTGTGCTGCCAGTATGCACGCAGGATGAGGAAAACCACACCGAAAAGGAGCACGATTATCGCTACGCTGGCGTAAAACAGTGAGGTTTGCGAGGAGTGGCGTGCCCAGTAATCGTCAATGCGGTCTTTGAGCATCTTCATTTTGCCTGTTTCCTCTGTGATTGTCTCGTTTTGCAGCAGGAGAACGTCGGCATTGGTATTGTCTACCGCGGATGATACCGGAAGTACGGTTTCCCTTTCGTATGGCTCACCTTTCAATATTGCAAGTGCTGTGCGGATAAGCCTGTGACCCTCTGTAGGATACAGGAATGTGGCATCAATAAGGCTGTCGGCAACCGCCTGGATGCCAATATTTGGGGCGGCGTCAATGCCAATTATCCGTATTCCTTCCCTGCCGCTGCCTGATGCTACTTCAGATGCTCCGATTGCCATACGGTCATTGTGCGCGAAAATTAGGTCAACATCATTATAAACCCTTAGTAGCGAGTCAACAACCGGTATCGCATCCTCTTTATTCCAGTTTGCCGGAACGCTTGCAAGCAGCTTGCCACCGTTTTCTGTAAATTCCTTCACGAACCCTTTATGGCGGTCCTCGGCAGGGGTTGAGCCGGGCAGACCGTATATTTCAATTGCATTAGCCCTGTCGCCCAGAAGGTGAAGGGCATAATGGGCTGCTGATTTGCCAAGACCGACGTCATCAACCCCTATGCGTGCTGTGTAAGTGTCACCTATGATGTTGCGGTCGAAAATAATAACGGGCATGCCGCTCTCATACACCTCTTTTATTATAGGTGTGAGCTGCGCCGCCTCGTTGGGTGACACAATGAGTATGTCAAAGTCATTTTCGGCGAAATAGCGTATGTCGCTTATCTGTTTCTGGCTGTTGTCATCAGCGGAGCGTATCTCAACAACGGCATCTTCATGAAACATGATTTCACGTTCTATCTCATCGTTCATTTTCATTCGCCAGTCATCCTGGCTGCACTGCGACACTCCTATTTTATATGTCTTGCTTTCGGTGCAGCCAGCAATAAAGAGCAACGCAACAAGGGCAAAAAAGAATAAGGGTTGGTTTCGGGAGAATTTCATATATTTTTCCGGTGATTGGTCTAAGATTTTTCAAAGATAATCATAATCCTATGAAAAACAGTGCAAAACATATCAAAAACAGTGCAATGCAACAAAATTGATACATTATGCACGAAATTTTATAGCCGCGGCGGCGCATATATTATAGCTTTGCATTACCAAAACGGCACGGCATTTTGGTGCTGTTTCAAGGTGAACTTTATTATTGAAATCAACAAATATATATAAGAATCATGAACATAAAATTAGGCTTGATGGCTTTATCAGTTTTCGGTGCTTTGACCTTGGCGCCTGTTCCGGCAAATGGTTCGGATGGTGTTGAAGTCAATCATCTCGGCATCAACAATACCCTTGTGCGTGTTGGCGGCGAGGGTCGGTACCTGATGCTTCCTGTGCAGGAAAGCAATGACGATGCTCGCATAAACATACTTGTTGACGGCAAAATTGCCGAGACAATATATGTGCGCCTCGCAAAATCAAAGACAGACTACTATGTGCCTTTTGACCTCGCGCCCTACAAGGGCAAAAATGTTATCCTCGATGTGGTGACCCCGCAAGGGCGCAGCTCCATACGGGAAGCAAAAGAGGATGTGTGCTGGCGCGGATTTGAACTGACCGACGCACCGGACATGACGGACAAGGAGACAAAATATCGTCCTGCTTTCCACCACACTCCTGTGTATGGATGGATGAATGACCCCAACGGAATGTTTTACAAAGACGGGGTATGGCACCTTTATTACCAGTACAACCCTTACGGATCCAAGTGGCAGAACATGACATGGGCTCATTCAACTTCCACAGACCTTGTCAACTGGAAGCATGAGCCTATAGCAATCCGTCCCGACGGGCTCGGTTCCATATTCAGCGGAAGCAGCGTTATCGACCATAACAATACGGCAGGTTTCGGCAAAGATGCGGTAATAGCACTCTATACTTCGGCAGGCACAAGCCAGATGCAGAGCCTCGCTTCAAGCACTGACAACGGGCAGACATTTACTCCTTACCCCTCAAATCCTATTTTAACCCTGGAGAGCGAGGCGCGTGACCCCAATATGTTCTGGAACGAAAGCACGGGTGAATGGAACCTTGTGCTTGCACATGCGCTTGACCGCGAAATGCTTTTCTTCACCTCGCCCGACCTTAAGCAATGGACTCTGCAGGGCAGTTTCGGCAAAGGTGAGGGCGAGCAGTCCGGTGTCTGGGAGTGTCCCGACCTCTTCCCGCTGAAGGTTGACGGCACAGGTGAGACAAAATGGGTGCTGATTTGCAACATCAATCCCGGTGGTCCTTTCGGTGGCTCAGCAATCCAGTATTTTATCGGCGACTGGGACGGCAGGACCTTCACCGCTGACAGGGATGCAACAGGCAAGATTCCAACCAAATGGCTCGATTACGGCAAAGACAACTATGCGCTCGTGAGCTGGAGCGACGCTCCCGAAGGAAGACGCACGGCTATCGGCTGGATGAGCAACTGGCAGTATGCGGCAGAGGTGCCGACAATGCAGTACAGGAGCGCAAACACGCTTCCGCGCGAAATCGGTCTGTTCCGCGGAGCTGACGGCAACATTTACGCCTCCAGCACGCCTTCACCTGAGGTGCTGGCACTAAGGGACAAGCTCTTTGCCGACAAATCAAACATATCCCTGGGCAATGCCGCGAAATCTTACCCACTGCCGGAAGCAAACGACGGGCTGTGCGAGATTGTTGCTGAGATAGATGCAATGGCTTGCGACTCCGTTAAGATGATACTTTCAAACAAGGCTGGCAATAAAGTGGTGCTCACTTACAGCGCCGTTGAGAGAAAGATGTATTTCGACCGTACACAGAGCGGCATAGTGGATTTCAGCGAGAGTTTCCCGGTTGTGACCGCTTCACCGACTTTTGAAGATAACGGCAAGATAACCTTGCGGCTGTTTATCGACCGTTCAAGCATAGAACTCTTCGGCAATGACGGCAGGTTTGTGATGACAAACCTGGTATTCCCCGAAAAGCCTTATTCCAGCCTGGCGCTCTCGTCATTCGGAGGCAAGGCGAAAGTGAAAAACTTGAAAATATATTCACTGACAACAAAATAACCAATCCATCCAATGAACCAGTCAATAGCTACTGACCGCAAATCCTTTTTGATGCAGATTATTCCTGTGATGCTCTGCTTCTTTGCAATGGGTTTTGTGGACCTTGTGGGCACCGCGTCCAATTATGTGCAGAAAGACCTGTCACTTACAGATTCACAGGCAAACCTGTTCCCTTCACTCGTTTTCTTCTGGTTTCTTATCTTCTCGGTGCCAACCGGCATGCTGATGAACAAGATAGGCAGAAAAAGAACCGTGCTGATAAGCCTTGTAATCACCGGAGTGTCATTGATAATCCCAATTACGGGCGACAGTTATATCACAATGCTCCTGTCGTTTTCGCTGCTTGGCATAGGCAACGCAGTGATGCAGACTTCACTTAACCCTTTGGTGACAAACCTTATAAGCGGTGACAAACTTGCATCCACCCTTACTTTCGGTCAGTTCGTCAAAGCGATAGCCTCTTTCCTTGCCCCGATAATCGCCGCGTGGGGCGCAACAACCTATTTCCCCACTTTCGGTCTCGGCTGGCGCGCGCTATTCGTTATCTATGCAGTCATCAGCCTGCTTTCTATCTCCGCTCTTGCCGCAACCCCAATCGAGGAGGAGCGTCCCGACAAGGCTTCCGGAGTCATGGAGTGCATCCGTCTGCTCGGGCGTCCTTTCATCCTGCTATGCTTTATCGGCATAATGTGTCATGTAGGTATTGATGTGGGCACAAACACCACCGCGCCAAAAATTATCATGGAGCGCCTCGGTCTGCCTCTTGAAGAGGCGGGATTTGCCACAAGCGTTTACTTCATTTTCCGTACAATCGGCTGCTTCCTCGGAGCTTTCCTTCTCAGGTCCATGTCTCCCAAGCTGTTTTTCGGTATCAGTGTTGCAATGATGCTCGCCGCGATGGTGATACTGTTTGTTTGCCATAGCATTACCGGTATTTATGTAGGTCTCGCCCTAATAGGCTTCGGCAACTCAAACATCTTCTCTGTAGTCTTTTCGCAGGCTCTTATCTTTTCTCCTAATGAGAAAAACGAGGTGTCCGGCTTGATGATAATGGGTCTGTTCGGCGGCACTGTTTTTCCTCTTGCAATGGGATATGCCGCAGATGCAATGGGACAAATCGGCGCGGTAATTGTTATGACTATCGGAGTGCTTTATCTCCTTTACTATACATTCAGAATTAAAAAAGTTAATTAATAGAACATCATGGAAGACATTGTTGTTGGAATGGGCGAGGCACTGTGGGATGTGCTCCCCGAAGGGAAAAAAATAGGTGGCGCACCTGCAAATTTTGCCTATCATGTATCGCAATTCGGTTTGCCAAGCTGTGTAGTCAGCGCAGTAGGCGCTGATGCGTTAGGAAAAGAGATTGTTGAAAACTTCACATCCAAAGGATTGAACCACCTTATTGCCGAGGTGCCTTATCCTACCGGCACAGTGCAGGTGGAGATTGACCAGGCAGGTATTCCCCAGTATGAAATCAAGGAGAATGTGGCGTGGGACAATATTCCCTATACCCCGCAGCTTGAGGCTCTTGCAAAAAGAGCGAAAGCTGTGTGCTTCGGTTCTCTCGCACAGCGCAATATCGTGTCACGGACAACTATCAACCAGTTTCTTGACGCGATGCCTGAGAGCGATGACCGCCTGGTGGTGTTTGATGTCAACCTGCGCCAGGGTTTCTACACCAAGGAGATTCTATGTGAGTCAATGGAGCGTTGCAATATCCTGAAGATAAACGATGAGGAGCTTGTTATGGTAAGCCGCATGTTCGGTTATCCCGGCATTGACCTTCAGGACAAGTGCTGGATTCTTCTTGGCAAGTACAATCTCAAGATGTTGATTCTCACCTGCGGCATAAACGGCAGCTATGTATTTACTCCCGGCAATGTGTCTTTCCAGCCGACTCCGAAGGTGGAGGTTGCTGATACTGTTGGCGCGGGCGACTCATTTACAGCCGCTTTTATCTCCGGTATCCTGAAAGGCAAGAGCGTTGCTGAGGCACATTCGCTTGCGGTGCGTACTTCCGCATTCGTATGCACCCAGCAGGGAGCAATGCCAAAACTTCCAGCAGAACTCACAGAGAGCTAATTCATTCATCATTATTATGCGCTTCTTTTGCCTCCTGCATCATTTTTTGCAGGAGGCAATTTTTTATGTGCGGTATGGTGGTTTTTGGTTATCTTTGCGGTAAATTGATTTTAAAGCAATGAGATTTTCATTTTTATTGTCCGGATTGCTGGTTGCCGGAGCCGCTTGTGCGGCGGATTTCAACAGCCATTTCAATGACAGTACCCTCCGGGTGGATTATATTCTGGGAGGTGATGCGAAAAATGTTACCGTGAGCCTTGCCGGTCAGAGCAAGAGCGCAGGTTGGGCAGGTCGCCGCCATAGCCTTGCGGAGCTTCCTTACATAGGCAACGGTCAGGTAACGGTTGTTGACGAGGCAACAGGAGATACAATTTACCGCAACTCTTTTTCAACGCTTTTCCAGGAGTGGCTTGCAACCGATGAGGCACAGGGCACCCCACGTGCCATGGAGCATAGTGTTCTGGTGCCTCTACCCAGGGATCGTGCGGTTGTAAGCCTGACATTGCTTGACAGCCGCCATAATAAGATATCGGAGATGAAGCATGTTTATCGTCCTGATGACGAACTCGTCGCGCTCAAAGGCATAAGGGAACCTCTTCCTCACAAATGGCTGCACCGCGGCGGTGACAGCAGCAAGGCGATAGATGTGGCGATTCTGGCTGAGGGATATATTGCGGAAGAGATGGATTCTTTTTACACGCATGCGCAGATTGCTGTGGATGAGATTTTGAGTTATGCGCCTTTTAAAGATCATCTTGATGATTTTAACTTTGTAGCTGTCGCTACCCCTTCTGCGGAGAGCGGTGTGAGTGTTCCCCGTCTTAAGGATTGGAAAAGCACAGCGTTTTCAAGCCATTTCAGCACCTTTTATTCTGACCGTTACCTTACCACCGACAAGGTGTATGCTATAAATGATGCCTTGGACGGCATTCCCTACGAACACATTATTATATTAGCGAACACTGACGAGTACGGCGGTGGAGGAATTTACAACAGTTATACCCTTACAGCTGCGAGGCATAAACTTTTCAAGCCTGTAGTAGTGCATGAGTTCGGGCACAGTTTCGGCGGACTTGCCGATGAGTATTTCTATACCGGTGATGTGATGGAGGATACTTATCCGCAGGATGTTGAGCCGTGGGAACCGAATATCACCACAATGCGCGATTTCGACAGTAAATGGAAGTCACTCCTGAAGCCCGGCACACCTGTCCCCACGCCGGTTAAGGATGCAGGGAAATATCCTGTGGGTGTATATGAAGGGGGCGGATATTCTTTCAAAGGTGTGTATCGTCCTGCTGATGAATGCCGCATGCGCAACAACACATATCCGACTTTCTGCGATGCTTGCACTGCCGCTATTGACCGCCTGATTCGTTTCTATACAGGTGATCAGAACTGAAAGTAGATGAA
>DAAJ01000055.1:15541-24448 GCA_001701115.1 Bacteroidales bacterium GP2 | reverse complement strand
CGGCTGCTCTTTATTGCGGAAAGACAGGGATTCGAACCCTGGGTGCCCGCAAGGGCACAACGGTTTTCGAGACCGCCCCGATCGTCCACTCCGGCATCTTTCCAGTGGTGCAAAGGTAGTAAGTTTTTTTATTATTGGTGCGGTTTGGTAGGTTTATTTTACGAGTTCACCCAGGAGCCTGTCAAAAGTGTAATCAAGGTCAAATGTTATGCCGGGATGCGGGCGCGAGGTCTGCACACAGGTGCTTTTTACTGCAGTGAGCCATCTGAATCGTTCTTCCACTGGCATGTCCTTGAATTTCCCAATGCCGTCGCACACGTTTGAAAAGACTTCAAGTTGCATTAGCGGCAAAGTGGTATCGGCATTGCCGGCAATTGCTGCGATGCGTGCTTTGTCGGGGCAAATATGCACTTTTATCCATTTCTTACGTTTGCTCATCATTATGAGCCCGACATTGACAAATTCTTCTCGCTCTACCCGCGGGATAATGCGTATCACCGCATATTCATATAATATTTTTTCTTGCATCGATAGCGGTTTGAGTGAATGTTTGCGAATGTTTTAGGCGTTCTGTCAGGAAATCCGTGTAAACCTGGCGAATCTGTTCAGGTGTCTCATCACTTCCTTCATGGTGGAGCCATTCATCAGGGAGCATCCGGGTGATATCGGCAATCAGCCCCGGCGTAATTTTCTTGAGCATTTCGTGTGAGGCTTCTTCAATATGTGATGCCTGGTGCAGAAGGGCATGGTCCTTGATGTATGGAAACGGTGATGCAGCGCTCTTTTCCCATCCTTTCCATGAGTGGTGAAACATGAGTGATGCGCCATGGTCAATGAGCCACGGTTCTGAGTGCCACATAAGCATATTTGTATTTTTAGTCGTGCGGTCCACATTTGTGAGGAATGCGTCAAGCCATACTGTTTTTGACGCTTCCATAGTGTCGATGCGGTTCAGGTACGGGTCAAGGGTGACCGCTCCTGAAAGGAAATGCATTCCGAGGTTCAGCCCGCGGCTTGCTTTCAGCAAATCCTGCACCTCTTCATCAGGCTCTGTCCTGCCGAAGTCCTCGTCAAGGTCGAGAAACACGAGTTCCGGCACCCTCAATCCTGCGGCACGAGCAATTTCTCCCCCAATCAGTTCTGCAATGAGTGCTTTCGGTCCATGTCCGGCACCGCGCATCTTGACAACGTATTTGAAATCGTCATCAGCCTCAGCGAGGGCGGGTAAGGACCCGCCCTCGCGAAGTGGCATGATGAATCTTGTTACCTGCTGGTGTCTTAGCGGTTCAGGCATTATTCAGCAAGTTGGTGGATAGTGTCAACGAGCTGTTCTCCGAGCCCGATGGTATAGCCTTGTGATACAAAGACAATGCGGTTGAATGTATCGGCGATGATGAAAATAGGGCGCTCTGTTTCTGGAAGGTTGAGTGCCGCGATGATTTCAGAAGCAATTTTGCCGTCGTTGTCAATACCGAATGAGGCGGTGGAGGGGAGTGCCGGCAATTGCTTTGCATCGAATCGTTCCGCATCCTGCTGATCCTTGAAAAGGAGAATCATTGACCTGCCCCATTTTTCAAATTCCGGGTTAAGTGCCGCAATGTCACGGAGAGCATGGTTGGTAGGCTCATGGTTAGGGGTGAGCACACCTATAATATAATATCCGCGTCCGGTTGTTGACAGCACAGATTTTTCAGTTCCGGTAGCGAGGTCTGTGTAAAGGTTTTCCGAATTGAAATTGCCGATAACCTGTACGCCTTTTTCATCCTGGCGAAGAACGAGTGTGTCAAGCAACGCTTCTCCGGGTGCAACGTTTATAAAGTCAGCGCGTGCCAGAACACCTCCGTCAGCCATACGCTGTCCGGTCACAATCATGTATTGTCCCGGGTCAATTTCTGCTCCGTCAGCAAAGATGCTTTGCCATGTGCCGTCTTCGGGATATCCCATAAGCTGTGGCTCACCGTCAACAATCTTGGAGATTGAGAACTGGGTGTAATATCTCGGGTTGTCGATACGTCCGGTTTTGGTGAAATCAAGTTTGAGGGTGGCGGGTTTCTGTGCAGCCACATTGTCAGCTGCGCCGAAAGTCACATCCTGCCATGCGCCGGATGCGTCCGCCCACTGGGTCTTGCCTGTCACCGGGTCAATCCTTGCAGGGATGCCGGCAGTTCTTGCGAGTGTTACAAAATATATGTCACGCGAAGCAGCGTTAGCGGCTTTAGCCTTATGGACCGCTTCAGGGCTCATGCGCACATTTCCGGGATACCAGTCGGGGAGCACTGTTATTGTTTCAGCAACAGTCTTTACCAGTTTAGCCGGGTCAGCCTTATATGCAGCAAGTGTCTTGGCATCGATATTATTTGTGAAATATGATCGGAAAAGTGTCAGTGCCTCATTGTCAACGCGCGGGTTGAGTATGTAGTCTACATACAGTTCACCTGTTCCTGCCGGAGCAGTGAGCTGGTCAACAAGTACCGGTAGGGTAACATCGCTTCTGTCTTTCATTGAAATCGCACCAAGAAGAGCCATTGCCCTGTCCCTGTCCGCTTTCGGGGTGTTTTCAAGGAACTGCTTGAGGACATTATGGTTGCCTCGTGCATCAGTCATTATTGAAGTCAGTTTTTCAGCATCCACGCCGAGGGCGTTTGCGAGTTGCGCGCTCTGCTCCGGAGTTAAGAATGTAGATGTATATGCTCCACGGAGCGAGTCTTCGTAAACCTTCCGCCTCTCATTTTCAGCAGCCTGCTCAGGTGTAACCGGTACTGCTGCATTTGACGGGGCAGGGGGAATAATGTCCATTTCAAATGCTCCGGTGGTAGCGGGAGTCTTGTTGATAGTGACAGTCACATTTTTTTCTTTTCCAACGGAGCCTTTGGTGAAACCGAAATTTTTACCGTCAGAAGCCCATATAACGAGATCGCCGAGCCCTGCGCTCAAAGAAGCTTTTCCGTTTTTATCGGCTTTCTTTGTAGCAATAGGATAAAATTCAGCATAATTATAAAGGCGGAAGCTGACAGTAGCATCCGGCATCGGTTTTCCTGCCGCATCGACAACGGTTACAGTAATAGTATCAACCGGAGCGTAATTTGATGTAACATTAATGTCTGTATATCCGGCAGGACGTGAAAGCACCTCTTCCGGTCCGTCATAGTTGCCCGGCACGCGGGTGTTCATCATCATGCCGCGTGAAGCGGGAGCGTTGAACCATCCAAGGTTTAGGACAGGTTCCGGTTCACAAGCACCGAGGAAATACCATTTGCCGTCTGCCCAAGCCTCAACCCATGCATGGTTGTCGTCGGTGTGCGCCCAGCGCGGAGTGTAAATCTGTCTTGCCGGAATACCCATTGAACGGAGTGCGGCAACTGTAAAAGTAGACTCTTCGCCGCAGCGTCCGATAGCTGTGTAAACGGTAGCAAGAGGTGAGTGGGTACGGCTGTCGGAGGGCTGGTATGTAGCCTTTTCATGGCACCAGTGGTTTATTTCAAGGATTGCATCCTTCATCGAAAGGTTCTTAACCCTGTCTTTCAATTCCTCATAGAATACTTTCCTGTAGCCGTCCAGATACTCGTTGTTGATTCTTACCGGGAGGACAAAATGGCGAAATTCGCGATCAGGAATCTTGCTTCCCCAAGGCATCTCTTTTCTTGCCTTCAAGGAGTAGTCAACGTTTTCAAGGAAGAAATCACCGGAATTGTCCGCCATGTCAGGCAGAGGCATGTAAGCGTACAGCACTTCAAGAGCCTGGCGCTGCTCCGGAGAAAGATTTTTATCGAAAACGGAGAAATATTCCTTATTATCCACTGTCTTTTTTCTTGCAGCAAAATCAGCTTCCACAGTAGGGGAGGCAATTTGTGCCGATGCAGTAAGCCCTGCAAATGCCGCAAAAGCTAAAACAATGCTTTGCTTTATATTCATTAATGTATTATTGGTTTATTCGTGAAACAATTTCTTTGACAATTTCGGGTGAAGTGACTTTTCGGGAATACTCATCACTTCCAGGTGTGCCCATTGACACTCCGCAATGGCGGTATTCCATTTTGCTTGGAACGGAAGCCCTTGCGGATGCATGGATCTCATTTGTGCCGGATGCCGACAGGATTTCAGCAGCGTTGTGCTGTGAAACTCCCGCTCCTGCAAGGATAATGATTCTGCCATTAGCCTGACGCACCAGTTCCGCAAGGTTTTGTTTACCTTCAAGTGCGGTCTGGGCTTGTCCGGAGGTAAGAATCCTGTCACATCCGAGTGCGATTATATCTTCAAGTGCTTTCCTCGGGTCGCGGCACAAATCAAAAGCGCGGTGGAATGTAACACTGATTCCAGCCGCAGCTGCAACCATCTTTCTGCATGCGTCCACATCGATGTCGCCTTCAGGAGTAAGTGCGCCGATTACCACACCTTGCGCTCCGGCTTCCCTTGCCGCAACGATATCGTCAACCATGCAGTCAACTTCCTCCGGAGTGTAGAGGAAGTCTCCGCCTCGAGGGCGGATAAGTACATGAACCCTGATGCCGGGCACTTTAAGCGCGCTCCGGATAAAGCCGATAGAGGGGGTTACGCCTCCTTCGCCGAGTGCGGAGCAGAGCTCCACCCTTGAAGCTCCTCCTGCCGCAGCTGCGATAACGCTGTCGATGTCACCTGCGCAAACTTCGAGTATCTTGCTCATTTTGCAGATGTTTCAAGTTCAATGATATAGTCGATTGTGCCTTCGGGTATTTCGGGGAGGGCGATTGAAATGCCACCTTCTTTCAGTTTGTTGAACTTCACCGGCGCCTTATCATCAAATGTCACAGCTTTCTTGACTTTAGCTGATGTGGGCACTTTAATTTCTTTAGCCTTAGTGTCAAGCACGTGAAGGTAGAGTTTATCGCCTTTTCTGGTAGATGTTCCCCAATCCTGCGCTTCAAAGTCACCGGCTGTGGTAGCGTAGAAAGTTTCGCCGTACATATTCATCCACTGTCCGATTTCTTTAAGTCTTTCGAGCGCTGCTTCGGGAAGATTGCCGTCAGGTTGCGGACCGATGTTCAAAAGGAGGTTTGCTCCCATTCCAGCTGCTTTTACAAGATAAGCGATGAGTTCGGGAGTAGACTTGTAGTCCTGGTCTTTGATTTTGTATCCCCACATTCCGTTCATTGTCTGGCAGGTTTCCAGCGGCAGGCGTGAGATTGCCTGTCCTGACAGTCCGGCAGTATTTTCACCGGGGAGGTCGCGCTCGAAAATCTGGATATCCTCGCCTTCGTTGGGCACCTGATGGTGATTGTTGCCAATAAGGCATTGAGGCTGAAGCTTATGGATAAGGGCATACTGCTCAGGGAGCTGCCAGTTGAACGGCACGCTGTCCTCATCGTGATCCCACCATCCGTCAAACCAGATAGCTCCCACTTTGCCGTAGTTGGTAAGGAGTTCAGTGAGCTGCTTGTTCATGAAATCATAATAAGCGGGCCAGTTTCTGAGTGTTGTGTCTCTTCCGGTATTCAGACCGGTTCTGCCGCTCGGATAATCGGGTCGTGTCCAGTCGATGTGTGAGTAATAAAGATGGAGTTTTATCCCCTGTTTCTCACATTCGTCAGCAAGTTCTTTGAGGATATCGCGCTTGAAGGGTGTAGCGTCCACAATGTTATAGTCGCTCTGGTCGGTATCCCACATAGAGAATCCGTCATGGTGACGTGTGGTGAAGGTGATGTACTTTGCTCCGGAGTCTTTTATTGCGCTGACCCATTTTGCTGCATCAAAGTTCGCGGGATAAAAGCCGCCGGCTGCCTTGGCATACTCCTTGGCGCTGATGTTGTCGTGGTTCAAGTACCATTCTCCTTGTGCGAACATGCTGTATATGCCCCAATGGAGGAAGATTCCGAAACCGTTGTCGGCAAACTCCTGTCGCGCCTGAAGGTTTTCGGCGGTCGGAATATAAGCCGGGGTCTCATCGGCAAAGGCTCCAAAAGCAATTGAAGCCGCTGCAAGACTGCAAATTAGTTTTTTCATAAAGATATTATATTTAAGTTGTTATCCACTATATTTTCATGAGCCAGCCAGAATATTATTATAAGGTGAAAGGAACTCGCACAATGGTGTGGTTCCTTTCAGTCCATTATAGCAATCCCTGGCGGGATGCATTGTATTTGCCTGTTTTAGAAAGGCAGGTCATCATTATCGTTTGGTGCGGGAGGAGGCGGGGGCACATTATCCATGGGAGGTATTGCGCTTGGATATGCAGGTGCAGCCGCTTCTTTTTCGGCTTTCCAACCGCGGATGCTTGTGTACCATCTTCCATTGAACTCTCTGCTCTCTATATCGAAGAAAAGAGTGATTTCGTCGCCAGCCTGCAAGGGATACTGGTCGGCGCGGTCACCAAAAAAGTCGAAATGAATCTTGCGAGGGAAGCTGTCATGAGTTTCAAGCACATATTCTCTTTTTTTCCAGGAATTACCTTTCTGAGAAGTGCCTGTCTGTTCGGGCAGTGCCAATATAACTTTGCCTTTAATTTCCATTATTTTTTATTTATGATTTGGGTATCTTTCTTGCAAAATTAGTCAGCATACGCGTAAGTGCCAAATTAAAAGTTCTAAAAAAAGCGCACCGAGCGGTATTTTTGAATAACTTTACAGCATTGAAACAAAAAGAGATAAATTATGGCTGATTGGTGGACAGCGCCCGCAGAGGGCAATGATGGCAGGCTTGTGATGGTTACAGGTCGGCGCGATGTGAAGAAATTCCGTGAAAATCCTCGCTTTGACAAAAGAGTGGAGGTGAGCTGGAAATATGAGTCCGGTGCGGACGGAATGCCTGACCGTAAAGACTCGGAGATGATGGATGAGGTGCAGCAACGCCTTACAGAGGCTTTTGAGAAAGATCCGGTAGCGGTCCTTACCGGAGTATATACAGGAGCCGGTGAACGTAACTGGGTGTTTTACACCCTTAGCACGAATATCTTCGGCAGGAAACTAAATGATGCACTTGAAAGCCTCCCGGTGCTTCCGCTTGAAATATATGCGGAAAATGACCCGGACTGGAACGAATATGACGAGATGTGCGAGTGCGAGATAAATATTGACTGAGTCACTACGGTCAAAACGCTTCTCCTATCGCAAACACAAAACCGCAGGTGTGCCTTCCTATTCCGAAATCAATTCGGGCATTTACGTTGTGCTTGAACTCAAACCTCAGACCTAATCCGCCGTTTGGCAGCCATTCCGGTCGGATAACCTTCTCTTTTAAATCTCTCAACGAGGAGAAAACGGTTGCGCCCCCAAGCCATGCCGTTGCGCCAAACCTGCCCCAGATATGCTGCCTCAATTCCCCTTGGAAGGCAATCTGGCTGTTGTCAATATAGGAACCCATGTAATATCCGCGCATCCTGATGCCGTCTGCCGCCACCATCTCCCTCATGCTCCACGGCGCTTTTGCGCTGTTGAGTTTTGCATACAGGTCAAACGCAAGGATTCCCCCTTTCCATAGCCCGGCATAGAGGTTGCCAATGAAATTGTGGCTGTTGAAAAATGAAGGCGCGCTCCCCAAAAACTTCGGATACATCATTGCGGTGTAAGCAAGATGCAACCCTCTGGTAGGAGTAATGATGCTGTTGCGTGAATCTATTTCCACCGATACCCCTATTCCGGTCACATATATATTCCTCCTTTCGCCGAGAAGATATTCCGGGTTCGCCATATTGTACGCGTCCGTATAATCAGCCTGCAAATGCGCTCCCACATATAGGTTTCTGGTGGTACGGTACACATAATCGACCTTTAAGCCTATGTTCCTGCGGTCATAGACCGATTTGCTGTTCTTAGCAGTCTGCTCCGAGTTGATGCCCCAGAAATCAAGGCGTTTCCTATACAGGTCGAGCCTGTAGCTTAGCCGGGTCCTGTTGTCAGGAAAAAGGGTGTTGCCCCTGAGGAAAAATACATAAAACCCGTTTAGCGAAGCATTCAGGCAAGCCACGATGTCGCTTGGTTGCGGCAATGTGTCGTTCCTGTTGACGCGGAACAGCCCGGTGCATATAGCCCCGATGCCGAAAGAAGCCTCTCTTGTGTAGGACGGCGATGCCCCGAAGCTGACATCGAATGCTTTCTCCCTTGTGCGGTCAATATTCCCTTGAATCAGGGAGTTGAGATATTTTTTAGCCCATATGGGAGCTTTGTTAAGGAGTGGAATGGAGTCTATGAAAGCAAGAGAGTCATTGCGGATGCTATTGTCCGGTTTCTCCTTCGCTGCAGCCTGTGCAGCGAAGAGCATTAATAAAACAGTCAATATAGCCGCGAGCCTTTTCAATAGTCCATTTCTATTTTCAGTGCAAAGTTAAGCTAATAAGAAACCGTATAAAAGAAAAAGGTTAACAATTTGTTAACCTTTTTCTTTTAAATGCTTACTCTTTATCTTCATCTGCCGGTTTGCCAGCAGGAGGATTTGGGGTATCCTCCTCTTCCTGCGTAGGTGCTGGAAGACCTTTGAATGGGGGAGGGGTTTCTATCGAAGGAACAGGCACCGGATTGTTTTCAGGCTGTTTGTTCTCACCGTTTTTCTCTTTTATGGCAAGTATCTCCTCGGTGCGCGATGTCCAGGGGCGTTTTCCGAATATGGTTTCAACATCCTCGGTGAAAATCACTTCTCGTGTAATGAGCGTTTCGGCAAGTTTCGCATGCCCTTCCGCGTGTTCGCGCAGGATTGATTTTGCCCTTTCATACTGTTCGCTGATGATTCGTGATACCTCCTCGTCAATCATTTTCGCGCGGTCATCGCTGTATGGTTTGGAGAAACCGTACTCCTGACCGGTTGAGTCATAATAGCAGAGGTTAGGCAGTTTGTCGCTCATGCCGTAGTAAACGACCATAGCGTATGCCTGCTTTGTAACACGCTCCAGGTCATTTGCAGCTCCGGTTGAAATCCTGCCGAGGAAGAGTTCCTCAGCCGCTC
>DAAJ01000055.1:0-15515 GCA_001701115.1 Bacteroidales bacterium GP2 | reverse complement strand
AGAGCCTGTGTCGGGGTAATCTGCCTTTCTTCAGGGAGATACCATGCTGCGCCCAGAGCTTTGCCTCGTGGCACGATGGTGACTTTTATCAGGGGATTTGCGTACTGGAGATGCCATGAAATAGTGGCGTGTCCCGCCTCATGCACGGCAATAGCGCGTTTCTCCTCCTCGGTTGTAATCTTGGACCTCTTTTCAAGACCGCCTATGATACGGTCTACTGCGTCAATGAAATCCTGCCGGCTCACTGTCTGCTTGTTGTGCCTGGCGGCGATGAGAGCAGCCTCGTTGCAGACATTCGCAATGTCAGCGCCGGAGAATCCCGGAGTCTGGCGTGCCAGCAATTCAACATCGACAGTATCGTCTGTCTTGATTTTGCGCAGGTGCACATTGAAGATAGCAACACGGTCATTCAGGTCAGGGAGGTCAACATATATCTGCCTGTCAAAACGTCCTGCCCTGAGCAGTGCCTTGTCAAGAATGTCAGCACGGTTTGTTGCAGCAAGGATGATAACGCCGCTGTTTGTGCCGAAACCGTCCATCTCGGTAAGGAGCTGGTTGAGGGTATTTTCACGCTCGTCGTTAGCTCCCATGTTCGGATTGCGTCCACGTGCGCGTCCAACTGCGTCAATCTCATCGATAAATACGATACAGGGAGCTTTCTCTTTAGCCTGGCGGAAAAGGTCACGCACTCGCGATGCACCTACGCCAACAAACATTTCAACGAAATCACTGCCGCTCATTGAAAAGAAAGGCACATTTGCTTCTCCCGCAACAGCTTTTGCAAGGAGGGTCTTGCCGGTTCCGGGAGGACCAACAAGCAGCGCTCCCTTGGGTATCTTGCCCCCAAGATTGGTGTAACGCTGCGGGTTCTTAAGGAACTCCACAATCTCCTCGATTTCTGTTTTTGCCTCGGACAATCCGGCAACATCCTTGAATGTCACCTGTATGTCGCCGTCCTTGTCAAATATCTTTGCTTTGGACTTGCCTACGCTGAACACTCCCGAGCCGCTGCCATCCTTGCCGCTCATTTTCCTCATCATGAAGAACCAGAAGAGGATAAGGATAATAACCGGACCGAAAGTCCATAGCATTCCGCCGAAGTTGGTACTGTTTTCGTAGGCGACTTCACCCTTGAACTTGCCTTCCTCCTTCCATTGGTCGATGCTTTTCTGCAAATTGTCGGCAGAGGGTATCTGAGCCACAATCTTTGCGTCCATGCCGTTGCCCGGCTTGTAATTGTTCGGGAAAACAACTTTTGCCAGAGAGTCGTTGAGAAACGCTTCTGCCTGAGGTTCACTGCCTCTTAAAACGAGTATCTTGTCAACTCCGCCTGAAACCACATATTTTTCAAAGTCAGAGTATGAAACAGGCTTGGCAATGGAATTGTCGTCAAAATACAGTATTCCAACAAGGCATACTATTATAATGGCGTACATCCAGTACATGCTGAACTTGAATGTAGGCTTTTTGGGTCTTTTTTTCTCCATTTCGTTCCGGTATCAAAAAAAATTATCAATCGAGGTCGGGGATTTCTGTCACTGCTGCGTCGCTCCAAAGCTCCTCAAGATTATACAGCTCTCTCATTTCACGGATAAACACATGCACGAGCGTATCGCCGTAATCAAGCACAATCCACTGGCTGTTTTTGTAACCATCGTAATTATACGGTTTGATGCCCCCCTCTTCAAGGAGGTGGTCGCGGATATTGTCGGCAATTGCACCCACTTGCATTGTGGATGTGCCTTCACAGATTATAAAATTGGAAGCTGCGGCGGATTCAATCCCGGATAGGTCAAGGCAAACTATGCGCTTGCCTTTCTTGTCCTGAATGCCCTCTGTGATGAGTTGTACGATGTCTCTTTTCTGAGTCATAAATAAGTTATTGTTGATATTTATGGCGTTAAAGCGTTTTTTGCTATGAAATATATTAATGTGACTTTACTATAAACAAATATTGTGCCAAAATGGGTCGCTCGCGGGTGAAAGTATATGTATTTTATTCATAACGCATTGTTTCTGAGGGTGCAAGGGTAGAAATAATGTGCGATGGCAGCACGAGCAGGATAAAACTTATGACAACTACGCCCAAATCGAGTGACAAAACCGACAGCCAGTTTATGTCTACCGGCACATAGTTGAGATAGTACGCGTCAGCATCAAGCGGTATGATATGCCATATATGCTGCACCGCAAGCAGCACGAGCGCCACAATGTTTCCTATTAGCATCCCTCTGCCAACGAGCCGGCACGCCATATATATGAATATCCTGCGAATCATGCCGTCAGTAGCTCCGAGCGCTTTGAGCAGCCCGATCATTCTCACCCGCTCCAGCACTATGATGAACAGGCATGAAATAAGGGTGAACCCTGCCACGCAACCCATAAGGATAAGTATTACAACCACATTGGTGTCAAGCAGCTCAAGCCAGTTGAAATACATTGCGGCTGTGGAGTTAATGCTTTCCACACGGTATTGTGGCGCAGATGCGGGTATGGAATCATGGATTGCGCATAGCTCCATCCTTAATTCATGTGCCGCCTCCTCCGGTTCTCCGCCAATATTGTCGATGCTTACCGCACTGCCGGTTATGCTGTCAACTCGGCATAGTTTCTGAAGCATCGCAATGGGGGCAAAGGCGTACACTTTGTCATACTCGCCGAAATGGGTATTGTAGATGGCAGCAACATTCAGCTTGCGTGAATACAGGTTATCGCCTATGAAAAAATGCGCCATTATAGGGTCGCCAACATGCAAGCCAAGCGAAGATGCAGTTGATGAGGAGATTACAGCAGGATAATGGTCAAACTCTCCGGCAAAGTCCGGCATTTCACCTTCAACAATCTGTGCACCGATAAAATCATTGCCGTTTTTGCCTACACCTTTAATAACTATTCCTTCAAAATCGTTTTCGGTCTTAAATATTACCGGTTGCCGTAATTCAAGGTTGATTTTTGCAGCGGGGGCAATTTTGCGGATAGCAGACTCCAGTGAGTCAGTGAGCTGGATGCCGTTGTTTATATGTTCTACCGAATAATCCTCAACGGGATAAACAGTTACCTCATGCTCGAAACCGGTGACCTTTTCGCGTATCTGCATCTTGAATCCGGACACAATGGCGATTGAAAGCAGCATTATCGCTACCGAAAGGGCAATGCCTGCCACGGCAACCGGTATGCCCGGCGCCCTCAGGCTTAGCCTTCCCGCCATTGCGAGTTCAAGCCTCATTTTCCGGCATTTTCAGTGCGTCCGGGATATGCTTTCAGCGCTTCAGCAAGAACCTTGAGCGCCTTGCCGAGATCCTCCTTGTTGATGACGTATGCCATTCTCACCTCGTTTTTGCCGATGTTGGGCGAGGTGTAGAATCCGCTTGCCGGAGCCATGAAAACTGTTGCGCCTTCATATTCAAATTCTTTCAGGCACCATTCGCAGAATTTGTCAGCGTCATCCACCGGCAGGCTTACTACTGTGTAAAAAGCGCCCATGGGAATCGGGGAGTAGCAGCCTGGTATGCGGTTGATGCCGTCGATGAGGAATTTGCGGCGGTCAACATACTCGTTGTATGTCATCAGGAGATAATCCTTGTCTGCGTCAATGGATGCCTCGGCAACAATTTGCCCGAGGAGGGGAGGGCTGAGGCGCGCCTGGCAGAATTTCATGAAGTTGCGCTTCAGGTGCTCGTTTTTTGTGATGAGCGCTCCGATTCTTATGCCGCATTCGCTGTAGCGTTTAGATACTGAGTCAATCAGCACAACCTGCTCCTCGATGCCGGGGAGATGGAACGCAGAAATGTAGGGAGCGCCTGTGTAGCAGAATTCACGGTAAACTTCGTCGGAAAACAGAAACAGGTCGTATTTCTTTACAATATCCCTGATTTGGTTCATCTCCTTTTGGGTATAGAGATATCCGGTAGGGTTATTGGGGTTGCAGATAAGTATGCCTTTGGTCTTTTCTGTAATGAGTTCCTCGAATTTTTCAACCGGGGGGAGGGCGAAGCCTTCATCTATGTAGGAGGGCACGGTAATGATTTTCGCGCCGGCTGAAATAGCGAAAGCCATATAGTTGGCGTATGCGGGTTCCGGCACAATGATTTCATCACCCGGGTCAAGGCAGGCAAGAAATGCGAAAAGCACAGCTTCAGAGCCTCCGGTCGTTACAATGATGTCATCAGCATCAACATTGATATTGTACCTGTGGTAATATTCTGCAAGTTTTTTGCGAAGGGACAGTATTCCTTCCGAGGGGCTGTACTCAAGGGTAGTACGGTCAATGGTTTTGAGAGCGTCAAGCCCTTCCTGCGGTGAGGGAAGGTCTGGCTGACCTATATTAAGGTGATATACTTTTACACCTCTTGCCTTTGCTTCATTGGCAAGCGGAACAAGTTTTCGTATGGGTGACGCGGGCATAGCTTCGCCGCGCTGTGACATTTTTGGCATATTCGTTTGTTTAATACTGTGTCCCTCTTAGTTGCGGGATAGTAAGTATTTGCAAAGTTAAGACAAATATTTTAAATGTAATAAGCAAGTTGCCGCCTATGGCATTGTTTTTGCTATCTTTGTGTGTAAATGAAAGAAAAATAAGATTATGGCAGAAAATACTATATATTCCTTGCGCAAAAGTGTGCTCGATGACGCTGTGTCAGGTCGTTTCGGCAGGATGTTTGACACTCTGGACACTCTGGTGGCGTCACGCCCGCAGTGGGCTGATTCAAGCCGTGCGCTACGCACTCAGTATGATGCGCTATGCGCTTATGCACTCGCCGGTGCGCCGGACCCTTCACGCCCACTTATGAGGGCGGAGATTGCATCCGGGGCTATAGAGCTTGCTGATAAGGCTCTCCATGCTTCCCGCGTGGAGGATGCCCCTCAGCTGTATTACTCGAAATACAGGTTTGAGCGGTTGCAAAAAGAATCACTGGCACAACTCATAGGCAAGTTTGAAGAGTACAATTCTGTTTTGGGGCTTGCTATGCTTGCTGGAAAAAAAGACGCCGCAAATGATTCGGGCGAATCAGTGAGGAAACTTATGGAAGGGGTGCTCACGCGTATATTCAACCGTATATGGACCTCACCGGAATTTACTCCGGAGGAGGTATCTGCTATAGAAGGAATGTTGTGTGACGACACTCTCCCGGCAGCTGCAAGGGAGCAGATGGTTTGGGCGCTTATGCTAGGCGGGCTGGAATATTACCAAAGGCGGCGGTTGATGTTGCTTGGCAAAGTGTATTCTTCAACAGAAAATAAAAGGATGAGGCTGGCGGCATTAGTGGCATTCACGTTGCTGCTTTGGAACCATAGGAGAGTGCCTGCGGGCATAAAACTGAGTGGGATGATTGACCTCATGAGGCAGAGGGAAACATGGGCGCAGGATTTAAAGCTTGTGGCTATGCAGTTTGTCAAGACCCGGGACACGGACAGGATTACCAATAAGCTCAAAAGTGAGGTATTTCCGGCAATGATGAAGTTGCGTCCTGATTTGCAGAAATTAGGTGATATAAGCGCGGATATGGATTTGACCTCGCTTGAGGATAATCCGGAGTGGGAGGAATTGCTTGATAAAAGCGGTCTTACCGAAAAGCTTAAGGAACTTACAGAATTGCAGAGCGACGGAGCTGATTTGATGATGGCTACCTTTTCAAATCTCAAGGGTTTCCCGTTCTTTAATGAGGTTGCAAACTGGTTTGTGCCTTTTTCAATGGACAGGAAGGATGTTGCCGATTCTGTATCCAATAATCTCCAGTCACTTGCTGAAATCATAGGAGCTTCACCTTTTCTGTGTGACAGCGATAAATATTCCATGATATTTTCTTTTGACCATATTCCCGCTGCACAGCGCAAGATGTTTACAGACCAGATTGAGGCGCAAAGCCTGAACCAGGCTGAACTGAGAGCCGGCTCTTTGGATGCAGGTGATAAGAAAGGTGAGAGCATTGTTGCCGTCCTGGTGCAGAACCTTTACCGCTTTTTCAAGCTGTTCCGCAGGAAAGGTGAGTTTTCAGATCCGTTCAAGGCAGCTCCGGATCTTGCTTCATTGGGTGTTTTCAGTGACATATTGGGCGATGCGGCGAATGTGCGCCTTGTTGCCGAGTTTTATTTCAAGCGTGGATATTATAATGAGGCATTAGGGCATTTCACCACTCTTATAGCTGCGTCACCAAATGATTACCAGCTTCTTCAAAAAGCTGGTTACTGCTATTCGGCTCTTGGTGATATTGAGGCGGCGGTGGAGATGTATTCACGCAGCGAACTCCTTGCTCCGGACAGCCTTTGGACTTTGCGGCGCCTTGCTTCCGCTTACAGGTTGCTCGGAAACCATAAAAAGGCATTGGAATATTACCGTAAGGTTGAGGAGAAACGTCCGGATGATTTAAATATCGCCTATGCTATAGGGCATTGCCTTATGGAGACAGGCAATTTGAAGGATGCGCTTAAAATGTTTTATAAGGTGGAATATCTTGCCCCGGATTCCGCTAAATCGCATCGTCCATTGGCATGGTGCTCATTCCTGCTCGGAGATTATGAAAAGGCAGAACGATATTATGGGAAAATATTGAGTGGGAATCCTGCTGCATCCGATTACCTGAATGCCGGTCATCTTGCGCTTGCCTCCGGTCGTTTCAATGATGCTGTGGATTTGTACGTCAGAAGCATCCGGATGTCCTCCGCAGACGATTTCCAGCGTCTGCTTGCAGGAGACATGGATGTGCTCCTCAATGCAGGCGTTGACAAGGTCATGCTTGAGATTGTGGTTGATAAAGCTCTGTATTCAATTTGAAAATAACTTATTATGGAAGAAAAGAATCCCCTGTATGCCGGGTTTGAAGGAAAATACAATGCTGTTCCGTTCAGTGAAATAAAGCCAGGGCATTATGAACCTGCGATAGAACGTGGCATAAGGATTGCGAAAGAAGAGATTGAGGCGATTTGTTCAAATCCCGAAACTCCTACTTTCGGGAATACTATTGTTGCCCTTGAACGATGTGGTAAGGATTTGGACAGGGTTCTAAATGTGTTCTACCCGCTCACATCAGCTCTGTCTGATGATGAATTGATGGATATTTCAATGAGGGTTGCACCTAAGTTGTCGGAATATTCCACATCCATTACTCTTAATGAGCGTCTGTGGCAGAGAATAAAGCAGGTATATGAGGAGCGTGATAAATATGAGCTTGATTCCGAGGATACCATGCTGCTTACAGAAACTTATGATTCTTTCCGCAGAAGCGGTGCGTTGCTTGCCGACAAAGATAGGGAAACCCTCAAAAAAATCAATTCAGAGCTTACGGAACTTACCACCAAATTCGGGCAAAATGTTTTGAAAGAACTGAATACCTATGAAATATATCTGAAAAAGGATGATTTGGAGGGGTTGCCGCAGCGTATTATAGACCAGGCATATTCCGATGCTAAGGCGGCTGGCAGGGAAGGGGAATACCGTTTTAATCTGTCTCAGCCGGTGTATATGTCGTTCATGAAGTATAGTAACCGGCGCGACCTCAGGGAAAAGTTCTATAGGCTATATACAGGCAGGAATATCAGCGGAGAATTCTCCAATATTGATGTTGTGCTTCGCATTGCTGAGTTGCGGCATGAAAAAGCCCGTCTTCTCGGATTTGATACCTATGCGGACTTGAAGCTGAGCCACACTATGGCAGGAAACAAGGAGAGGGTACTTAAGTTGCTCGATGATTTGGCGCATGCATACCGCCCGGCACAGGTAAAAGAGCTTGAAAAACTGAATGAGTATGCAAAAGAAAACGGTCTTTTGCCGGATGATATGAAGGCATGGGACTACAGTTTTGTTGCAAACAAGGTGAAGGAAGCGGAATATCAGTGCGATGAAGAACAATATCGTCCATATTTCCCGCTTGATGCTGTTAAGAAAGGTGTTTTCGGGCTTGCTAACAGATTGTACGGCATAACTTTTGAACCGGTTAAGGATATTGATGTCTATCATCCGGATGTGGAGGTTTTTGAGGTTAAGGATGAGGACGGGTCATATCTGGGACTTTTGTACACTGATTTCTTCCCGCGTGACAGCAAGAGACCAGGTGCATGGATGACTGATTTTGGAGGAATGTGGAGAGAACCTGATGGTAGTGTGCATCGTCCTCATGTATCGATTGTGATGAATTTCACCAAACCTCACGGCGATACTCCTTCCCTGCTTTCAACATCTGAGGTTGGAACCTTCCTGCATGAGTTCGGGCATGCACTGCATGGGCTTCTTGCAAATACTAAATATGCCTCTCTGTCAGGCACAAATGTATTCCGTGATTTTGTTGAGCTGCCGTCACAGTTTAATGAGAACTTCCTCACTAATCCGGAATTTCTGCAGACTTTTGCGCGTCATTGGGAAACAGGAGAGCCTATTCCTGTGGAAATGATAGATCGGCTTGTGCGTGCGCGTCAGTTTGGAGCAGCTTATGCGTGCATGCGTCAGCTTAATTTCGGTGTGCTTGATATGAAATGGCACACAGTTACTGGGCATGTAAGCGATTTGGCAGAGTTTGAGAGGGAAGCGATAGAAAATGTGAGGATTTTCGAGGATATTGACAATTCATTGATTTCTCCGCAGTTCAGTCACATTTTTTCAGGAGGTTATGCTGCGGGATATTACAGTTACAAGTGGGCTGAACTTCTGGACGCGGATGCGTTTGCCGCATTTGAGGAAAATGGCATATACGATAAAAAAACAGCCACCTCTTTCCGTAAGAATATCTTGGAAAAAGGTGGCTCGGAGTATCCTGATGTCCTTTATCGCCGGTTCAGGGGACGTGATGCCGATATTTCAGCTCTCCTGAAGCGTGACGGAATAGCTTAATCCATACATAGGATTTATTTGCACTGCGGGTTTTCAAGGCGGCTTCCCCTTAGAAAATCCGCAGTTTCCATTCTTTTTTTACCCTGGACCTGCAAGGATAGGATTTTAAGTTGTTTATCGTTGCAGTCAACACTCATTCCGTTATGGGAAATATGCACGGCACCGGGATTTTCTGCAAGTTTGTCACTTACGGATGACTTGAAGATTTTCATTACTGTTTCCCCTTTGTCATCAGCAAGCGTGGTCCATGCTCCCGGCACCGGAGATACACCCCGGATGAGGTTATGTATTTTCTCTGCGGGCTGGTTCCAGTCAATATGGCAGTCCTCTTTGAAAATCTTTGGAGCAGGGCACGGTGTCAGGTCAGCCTCAAGCTCGGTTTGAGGAACTCTCTTTATATTACCGTCGGCAATATCCTTTACGGTTTCAACGGCAAGTTCCGCTCCCATTTTCATCAGCTTTTCATACAAGCTTCCGAAATCATCCTCAGGAAGAATTTCAGTGGACTTGCGACCGATGATGTCACCGGTGTCAATCTCATGGGTGAGGTAAAATGTCGATACCCCGCTCACTGTTTCGCCATTCATCAGCGCACGGTTTATAGGAGCTGCACCGCGGTAACGTGGCAGCAATGAACCATGCACATTGAAGGTGCCGAGCCGTGGCATAGCCCATACGCTTTCTGGCAACATTCTGAATGCAATGACAATAAACAAATCCGCGCCAATGCCTTTCAATTCGCTCAGAAAGTCCTCTGATTTGAGGTTTGTAGGTTGAAGAACCGGGAGATTCTTCTCGATTGCGTACTTCTTCACTGCGCTTTCAAGCAGCTTGTGTCCGCGTCCTGCGGGTTTGTCGGCAGCCGTGACAACAGCTGCTATATTGCATCCGGCTTTAAGAAGAGCGTCAAGGCTCTCTACTGCAAAATCGGGTGTCCCGAAAAAAACAATCTTAATGTCCTTATAATTCATTCATTATTTGCTAAGTTCAACTTCCGGCTCATTGTTTGCCGCATCAATCTGTGAGAGGGCGAAAGAGTAAGCGCCGATTGAGATAGCCTTGCTTGCTCCAAGTTGCGAGGTCACGATGCCGACACGTTTCATGGGGTCATAAGGAACTGTGCGCTCTGAACCGTACACTTTTATCTGGCGCTCCTCGCCTTTGGCAAATTCCTTGAATTCCTCTTCATTGTCAAGGTCGAATACTTTCATCTGCACTCTGTTGAGTTCCTCGCCTTTGAGCGATTTGAGTTTGCCACGAAGCTCTCCGAGGAGTGAAGGCATGAAGTATTTCTTTGCACCGGTGAGTCCGCCGCCGATGACTATAAGCCCGTCAACGAGTGTTACACCGGTTGCAATTGCATCGCCGGCAATTTCGCCAAATTCCTGGAATGCCTTGATTGCCGCTTCACGGTCGCCCTCTTTCTTGCCGTCGGCAATCTCGCAGATATCTTTCGGTTCAAACTTATGGTCTTTGTCACCTGACAATTCACCGTATACACGTTTGATAGCCCTGATTGCCGCTCCCTCTTCAACAAATATTTCGGGATTCTTCTTATGGCGGAGGCAGAATGTTTCCACGCAGCTGTTGTCACCGCGGTTCAGTTTGTCACCGACAACCATGCCCACACCGAGACCTGTGCCGAATGTATAGCCGAGCAGGTTATGGTAGCGTTTTGAGCTTCCGGCTTCTGCAAGTTTATTATTGATTTCGGGGAGTGCGCCGCCGAGTGCTTCACCATAGGCAAAGAGGTCACCGTCATTGTTTATGAAAACGGGTATGCCGAAAGTGTCTGAAAGGAACGGACCGAGTGCAACACCATCGCGGAAAGAGGGGAAATTGGGAAGATAGCCGCCAATCACACCGTTGGGATAGTCAGCAGGACCGGGGAAGGCGAAGCTGATAGCCACTGGCTTGCTCTTAAGCTGTGAAATCACCTGTTTGAACCCTTCCACCATTGTTGCGAGGCACAAATCAAGGTCTTGTGCGCGGCTTGGCAAGGTAATCGGGTCGACAATGAATTTATTAGCCTGCATCGCTCCGAAAACAAGATTGGTGCCACCGGCATCAAGGGTAATAACAACACGTTTATCAAATTTATACATGGTTAGAAAGGTATAAAAGGGTGAAACAAATTTTATATTGTGCAAAAATACAAAAAGCAAATAAAAACCCCGCACCCCGGAATAACTTTTTCCGGATAGCGCGGGGATGTAATTAAGCGGCAAATGGGTTATTTGTAGCGTGCCCAGCGGATGAGATCCTTGAATGTGGGCTTTTTGCCATACATGAATATTCCTACCCTGTAGATTTTTGCGGCAACCCACACAGCGGCAAGGAATGTTGCATAAAGTATCACGAGCGATACAGCGATTTCCCATGCCGGTATGCCGGACGGAATACGCGCCATCATTACCATCGGAGAGGTGAACGGAATGAATGACATCCACATGGATAGGGGAGAGGTCGGGTCGCCGGCGGCGGTCATGCCGAAGATTATACCTATAATAATAGGGAAGATTATGAAGCTCTGGAGCTGTCCGGCATCCTGGATGTTATCCACGGCAGAACCGATTGCCGCATAAATAGCGGAATAGAGGAGGAAACCGCCGACAAGGAAAAGAATAAGCAGAGTAAAGAGCTGGATGATATATCCGACATTTCCTATAATCGACATAGTCTGGAGCAATTCAAAATCGCTTGTGGCGTTTGCGGCATCAAGGGTTCCTGCGTTAAGCGCTGTCAATTCAGCAGCCATTTCAGGCGGAGTAAGCGCAGGGAGCACAAAAGCGGACATTGCGGCAATAAGCACGCCCCAAATAATTATCTGTGTCACAGCAACAAGCCCGATACCCATTATTTTGCCAAGCATAAGCTGAGTGGGTTTGACTGATGACACCACAATTTCAAGCACTCGGTTGTTTTTCTCCTCAATGATGCTTGTCATTACCATCTGACCATAGAGAAGCAGACACATATATAATAAGAAGGTGAGGATAACACCGAGAAAATAGCTGAGTTCAGTTGAACTTTGCGCCTCGCTTTCGTCTTTGTCGTTGCGTATTCCCTGTAGTTTCACATCGCTGTGGATTGTAGCCATGATGCTGTCAAGGTTGTCAATGTCATAGCTTTTCAGTCGCAAGGATTCTATGATGCTGTTCACATTTCGGGTTATTCCGCTTTCAAGTGAAAGCGATGAAGCTCCATTTGTGTAAAGCCTGATGGTCTTGGTGCCGTCGAGAATATCTGCGGGAATGTAAAGCACTCCGTTGACATCAGTGTTTGCAAGCGCGGAGTCAAGCGGAATTGACACTTGGGTGAATCTTGTCTCCTCAGTGCTTTTCAGGTCTTTTGCAATTACACCGCTTTCATCCACAACAAGTATATCGCGGGTCTCGCTTTTCGACATCATTGTTATCAATACCGGTGCCGCCATCATTGCAAGCATGAACACCGGCATGAGGAGAGTGGTGATTATAAAACTTTTCTTATGGACTCTTTCCTTGAATTCACGTCCTATAATTATTCCTATCTTGGTTGCCATAATCGAGATTATTGATTTTCTAAGTCAGCTGTGCCGACTGTGCTGATGAAAATATCGTTCATTGAAGCCATCACTTCATTTATTGCGGCAATCTCAACGGTATTGTTTGCAGTTGAGATTATGTCGTGCAGCGAAGCGCCGGGGTTGAGGAGTAGCCTGAGGGATGAGCGGTGCCTGGGAGCGTCTGTCAGCTCAAAACTGCCAGCCATCGGCAAGAGCGCATTCATCAGTGCATTTGAATCGCCGGTGAAAACAATATCGTATCTGCCGTCAGAGTATTGGCGGCGGATTTTGTCGACATTTCCGGTGAGAATATTTTTGCCTCGGTTTATGAGTGTGATGTTTTCGCACAACTCCTCAACAGAAGACATATTGTGGGTAGAGAAGATGACGGTTGAGCCTTCATTTTTAAGGCGGATAATCTCGTCTTTAAGAAGGTTGGCGTTTATAGGGTCAAATCCGGAAAAAGGCTCGTCAAAAATAAGCAGCTTTGGACGATGAAGCACTGTCACGATAAACTGCACTTTCTGAGCCATTCCTTTTGACAGCTCCTCCACCTTACGGTTCCACCATGACAGAATGTCAAACCGCTCAAACCATTCCCGGAGGCTTTTTGTAGCTTCTGCCTTTGATAATCCCTTGAGACGGGCAAAGAAAACCGCCTGCTCGCCTACTTTCATTTTTTTATAGAGTCCTCTCTCTTCAGGCAGATAGCCGATATTCGACACATCTGCACCAGTTAGGGTGTGACCATTAAAGATGACGCTGCCGGAATCGGGAGCAGTGATGTGGTTGATAATACGGATCAATGTCGTTTTTCCCGCACCGTTAGGTCCGAGAAGCCCATAAATAGTTCCTTCAGGAACTTCAAGGCTGACATTGTCGAGTGCTTTGTGTCCTGTGAAATTTTTGGACACATTGTTTACTTCAAGCAAATTCATTCAGATATTTGATTAGATTGTTTATTCTTTTTTCCGAAAAAACGGTCGATTATCACAGCAAGAGAGCCGTCGCCGGTGACATTGCAAGCCGTGCCGAAGCTGTCCATTGCAATGTAAAGCGCTATCATAAGGGCATTTTGCGTTTCAGAAAAACCGAGTATGCCGCTCAGCAATCCAAGAGACGCCATAATCGCTCCTCCGGGAATGCCGGGAGCTGCAACAATGGTGACACCGAGCATTGTGATGAAATGGGTGAACATTCCAAGATCGTAAGGTATTCCCTGAAGAATCATTATTGCAAGGGCGCACGCAACAATTTTAAGTGTGCTGCCGCTCATGTGGATGGTAGCGCAAAGCGGAATGACGAACCCGGCTACCTCCTCGCTTACTCCCATATTTATTGTCTGCTTGAGTGTAACCGGAATAGTGGCTGCAGAAGATTGGGTGCCTAAAGCGGTGAAATAAGCAGGCATCATGTTCCATAGCATCTTGAATGGATTCTTGCGGTTGAAAAGCGATGCTACGCAGAACTGGAACACTAATATAAATATGTGTATGCAGAAAATTACAATAATGACTTTGAAGAAAGCCTTGAGCATTATGCCCACCTGCCCTGAAACAGTCATGTTGAGGAAAATGCCCATGATGTAGAAGGGTAGGAGTGGAATGACCGCTTTTTTGATTGCCATGGAAACAATGTCGCGGAACTCGTCAGCACATTGCTTGAGCGCGTTGCCTTTAACAAACGCTATTCCAAGACCGACCATGAATGAAAGGACAAGCGCAGTCATGACAGACATGACCGGAGGCATCGGCATGGTAAACCACGGCTCAATGGCAGGAGCGGAATCCTCTACCTCAATCAGCCCGGGAGCTTTTGAAATAAGATGCGGGAAAACATTCTCGCAGGTGAAGAATGAGAAGAACCCCGCAAAAAGAGTCGCTCCGTAAGCAAGAAGCGCAGTGGCAAGAAGCATTTTTCCTGCCGACTTGCCTATGTCGCCTATTGCAGGGGTGACAAATCCAAGTATAATCAATGGAATCAGGAAACCGAGGAATGACCCGAAAATTTCATTGAATGTAGCGCAAAGCTGCCCGAGCCATTGCGGTGCAACGTAACCGAGACCTATGCCTACCGCAATTGCAACCGCAATGCGGGGAAGGAGTCCGAATTTGAATCCTTTCTTCATTTGATTATTATTTTTTCAGATTTGTTACCCTTGCGGCGGATGTAAATGCCGGGTCTGAGATTGTCCGGATTGACTCTTACGCCGTTGATATTGTAATATTCCTCTTTGCCGTCATTATTCTCCGGGGAGAAAATGGATTCAATGCCGGTAACATCGACTTCGCCATTGAACTTGCCGGAAATCTTGAGTCCCTCTTCAAGCCATTCAATGTCCATGAGGAGGTTGAATTTATTGTTGAGGTCCGAGAATCCGTGCAAATTGATGTCAAGTGTCATTCCAGGCTGAACCTGCACTGCAGTAGCGGCACCGTCGTATGCCTTATAGCCGTTTGACATTGATGTGACGCTGACACTCGGCACTGAAATGCTGTTGCCGATAGCGGCAGCCCTCGAACCGGCAAGGTCAATGCCCTCGATGAGGATATCGGAGCGGTTGCCGTAAGAGGGTGTCATGTGGATACGGACATCATGGTCTTTCAATGTGCCCTCTGCCTCGGTGGTGAGGGTACCGGTGTAAACGGCTCTCTCAGGAGTTGCCGGAACTTCTTCGGTGTTGCTGAATTTAACGAGGATGGGAACTCTCTTGCCGTCCTCCATATACCATGTCACATCAACATTGATCCTGACTTCGGATGCGGTAGTTATTGTTCCATCCACTTTCACGCCCGCAACAATTTCACCGCCGCCAAGAACCATACGGTCAACCCTGCCGGTGTACCTGTCAAATCCGTCGTTAGGAGTCATTGTGATATTGTCGACCTGTATGTCGCCAAGCTCCGCAGGAGCGGATTCGGCATCAAGGGCAAGCGAGAAATCTGGCAGGAGGAAGGTGTAAAGCCCGTTTTCGCCTGTGCGTGCAATTTTAACGACAGCTTCTTTGCCGCCCTCGGTTATGTCGTAGCCTTCAAGCGCAACAGTGAGCTTGCCGGGGAAGGTGAGCCATGCAATTTCGTTGCGGGTGCCATTGAACTCAACATTAATTTCAATTCCCTCCCAGAGCACCTGGATTGTCATCTGTGC
>DAAJ01000071.1 GCA_001701115.1 Bacteroidales bacterium GP2 | reverse complement strand
AAAATTAATAAAAATACCAAATCATATACCGTTTACCGTCAGCAAAGTTTTATCCGGTCGTTTTGAGTGGTTATTTTACCTGCAGAAAGGGCATATTCAATTGCACGGTCGATTGAGTTATTGACGCTTTCGCTAATTCGGTTGTATCCAAACACTTGCGCAACCTCTTTCTTAAGCCCGTCTATAGGAAGAGAAATCTGTTCCTCCAGGATACGGCGTATAGCAACAGCAATTTCCTCCGGTGCGATATCCATAATATCCCTGTCGGAATCGGGTCTGTAGTTGACATATTCCTCGGGATTCTGCTCCTGTGACCAATAGAAAGTCGCCGCCCCCTCCCCGGTTTTCTTGTGGGAAGTACGCGCCAGCAATAAATCCATGCGGGTTGAAATCTTCGATGTCATTCTGTTAATACCGAATGAAGTTATAATCCTCCTGTATAACAATGCCTTGCTTATAGGCGCCTCAGCATCTATTACAGTAGCAACCCTATTGAGTATCCTATAACTTATCAGGTCAGATATAAAGTTGCTTGGAGTAATCTCTTCCTGCTCAAGTTCACTCTGCTTATATGGAATACGATATGGATCTTTATCCGTCAACGAATTATATCCGGCTGCAATTTCCACATTTGTAAAACTCGATTTTACCTCAGGCTTACTCTTTTCTTTAGGCTCCGTAACCGGCATATCTGCTTTTTCTATCGCCTCCTCTATACTATCGGCAATCTTTCCTTGGTTTTCCCACCAATCCATTGCCCATACATGGTGCAACCGCCAGCCAAGCTGCTTGAGCACTGAATCCTGGGTGACAATACGGTCATTTGCCGTTCTTGAGGAAGAATACTGGTAGCCGTCCAGCAGTATGCCAAGTTTATATGTGTCCGGATGTGCAGGGTCAACTATACCTATATCGATCTTATAACCGGAGCAACCGATATTAGTGCGCACGGAATGACCTCGTGAAACAAGTGCCTTTGCAATAGAATCTACCAACATATCACTTGTCTTAGATGCCTGGGAAGATGTATTATTCACCAGATATTCACGCCCTTTTTCTGCGTATTCAAGGAAAGCCTTCAAATCGGCAACGCCATCGGCAGAAGTACGGTTTAAATCTATCTGCTCGGATTTTAGCGTCGAGAAAACTTTCATCTCATAACGTGCCCTTGAAACGGCGACATTCAAGCGCCTGCCACCACCGTCACGGTTAAGAGGTCCGAAATTCAAGGCTATCTTGCCATCTTTGTCAGGTCCATATCCGATAGATATGAGTATTACATCACGCTCGTCACCCTGCACATTCTCAAGGTTTTTAATAAAAATCGGCTCTTCGAGTTCCATTGCCACCGATTCCAATTTAGGATTATGGCTGAACAGGTCATTTAGCAAGTCTTCTATAAGCCCTTGTTGGTTCGTATTGAAAGTAACGACGCCAATACTCCGCTTGGTTGCATCAGGTCCAGACAGGCGTTTCTCAATTTCCTTAATCACCGCTTCTGCTTCCGCCCTGTTCTGCCTGCTCTTGCCTCTATCATATATGCCCTCCACATGCTGCCAGCCGACCTTAGTGGTGAGGTCATCCGGAGATGGGAAAGTAAATAGCTTGTTATCATAATATTTTACATTGCTGAAGGCTATTAGGCTTTCGTGCCGGCTCCTGTAGTGCCAAAGCAGATATTTTGATGGCATTGTTAGCGCAAGGCAATCCTCAAGGATATTCTCCATATCCTCCTTGTCGGCATTGTCCTCGTCAAAAGTATTGACGGAGAAGAAGTTTGTGGGAGGCATCTGTTTCGGGTCACCTACTACAATAACATTCCGTCCTCTTGCAATAGCTCCTACCGCTTCACTTGTAGGCATCTGTGATGCTTCATCGAAAATCACAAGGTCAAATGGCGCCCTCTCAGCATCTATATACTGCGCAACCGAAATAGGACTCATAAGCATACAAGGACACATGCGGGTAAGCAGCTCCGGAATCTGGTCAAACAGTTTGCGTATCGAAGTTCCTCTGCCACCATTGCGGATATTACGTTGCAGTATTCCTACTTCCGAGCTCTGTGCCGCCTCTTTCTGGAGCGCAGGAAGTTGCGATGCAAGTTTTACAAACAGTTCTTTGCGCGTCATCTGTTCGAACTCCGCACTCAGCCGTTTGAATCGTTCTATTTTCTCGTCAAACAAAACTCCATGGAATGCGTTCAGATGACGCTCTATGGAGAGTATGTATTCTGCGTATGACTGATACAAACTTTTGGCAAAACACTCATATATCTGTCCAATCGGCACTTTGCCTGCTTCAACTCCCGAAACCAAGACCTCAAACCCGAGCGCAATTATATTTGCACGCTGATTATTATACACGGTCCAGTCATGCAACGCATCAATGTTATCAGCCCACAGGGCTACAATGTCCTTGCGTTTGCCAAGAGGCATATCGGCTATGCCGTCGGCTTTTAGCAAATCATGTACCGCCGCGGTTTTTTCCGTTACCGACTGCCCTTTATCAAGAACAGAGCGTAACTTTCCTCCATGAACCTGCCTGAATGCTTCCAATCCGCAATCAAGGTTTTTGCAAATGGTATCTTTTAACTCACTCGCTTTCTCTATATCCTGTGTAAGCGACAGAATCTGCTTATTCAATTGGCTAACGGCATGTGACGCTTCCTCTACAATATCCCAATCCGCATTGCCATTCCGCCACAAAGAACCTAAAACAGGAGAAAGCCCGTTACCTGACTTGTCTATCTCCTGCTGCTTGGCATTATAAATGTTCAACTGCTCAAAAATAGAGTCAATCTCCTGAGGTTCAAAATTTCTCTTAGCACGTAAATACGCTTTCAGCTGGGACTTAACCTTGCTTTGACCCATAACACGCGGCAGCCACCATTTCTCTGAACTTTCACGCCAAACGCTCTCCCACGGGCTAAAATCCCAAGACAAGATGCCTTCTGTAAAATCATTGAGAAGCGCTGTCCTTGCCGCATCCCTCTCCTTGCCACTTTCCACCGCATTTTCAATATCGGCGAATAATTCCTGGTTGCCAGACTCTTTCAAAAGACCTACCGGAATTGCTATCGCATTAAGTAGCACACTCAAAATATCATTAAGGCTTAGCTGCTGGGCAAGGGAAATGTCATCAAGATTATATTTCAGTATCTGCGACAGTTCATTTAAAGCTGCCTGATAGCAGGATATACTATCGATAAGCTCCGCCATAAGTTCATGAGCTTCAGTTTTAACCGAAGCACTGTAATCAAGCATACCTATTCCTGCCAACGGATGGGTTGAGGGTGAACCACATAACTGTACTACGGCATTAAATTCAGCAACCGCATCCTCAACTTTCGCACGTAAGGCGGGAGTTATGCCGGCATCGGTATCTTTTGATATTTTAACCAGTTCGCCATCGTAAGGAACCGACGCATACCCAGCAAAACAGTCATATAATGACAACCCGGCAGGATACTTCTTGTGCAAGGCATGCACATACCCATTTAATTCGCTACGCAATTCCTTAATCTGCTCCGCTTTAATACGGAACGCCTCGCTCGATTTTAACTTTACAACCTCGGTTGTGGCTTTCAGTTGCTCAAGCACCGCTGATTTCTTTGCTTTGTTTGAGTGGAGCTCAAGGCAGAAAGGACCGAGCCCGATTGCTGAGAGACGCCGCTCAACAACCTGCAACGCCGCCATCTTCTCTGCAACAAAAAGCACCTTTTTACCATTGTATAGCGCGTTGGCAATGATATTCGTTATAGTCTGTGATTTACCGGTGCCGGGAGGTCCATGCAGTATGAAGCTTTTCCCTTCTACCGCTTCACAAATGGCTTCAAACTGCGAGGAGTCCGCACTCACAGGCAAAGCGACTGTGCCGGGAGGATAGGATTCATCCAATTCAATTTCTTCAATCTCGTTCTCTGGCGCGTCCCATTCAGCTTTTCCCGAAATAAGGCTTGCCACTATCTGATTTCGGCTCAACTTGTCGGAATTGTTGTGGATATCATTCCACATTATGAACTTATTGAATGAGAAGTTGCCTATGATTGCCTGCTCTTCAACATCCCACCCTGTCTGGGACATGATTGCACGCCTGAAAACATTGAAAATTTGCGCGACATCCACCCCATTGCCGTCAACAGGCAGAGGATCAAGACCACCTATTCCTATGCCGAAATCCTGACGCAGCATTTCCAGAAGTGTGATATTGAGGGTAGTATCCTCATCACGGCTTCGTATAATATACCCCTTTGCTGCTGACTTGCGAATTATCTCTATAGGCAGCAATATTATTGGTGCGAAACGGGGGCGCGTGCTTGACGGGGTCTCAAACCATTTCAACAGACCTACCGCAAGATACAGGGTGTTTGCACCGTTCTCTTCAAGGGATAAGCGTGAGGAGCGATATAGGTAGGTCATCGACTTCTGAAGCGCTTCATTGGTGAGATAAGAATAGAGACGCTTCTCCTTGAGCTCGCCCTTTATCATATCCATTATAGGGTTGGACGCATTGAGCGACTGGTAAATGCCTGCGCTCATCAAGGGATTCTCCCAATCCTTCGGCTTTTCAAGAATCTGGAACTCCGCACCTGCAGCAAGGGCATCTTCAAGTTCGTTTACATTAACAGATATAAGCTGCAATGTATTTTTAGTTATACGGGTATTGAGCAGGCTGTTGCGGAGCGAAAGGTCGAGCAGCTTACGCTCCCATATCACCTGTTTGCCTATATTTATATGGTCAACCTCAGTTACGATATGCGTGGCGGAAACCGCTGCAGGCGCATCGGCATTACGCTCAACCGCCTCTTCCTGCACTTCAAAAGCGCCATTGTGGAGCACTCTTTGCGGCAATGGTCGGATTTGTGCATTGCGGGCACGGAGCACATCAACGAAAAGTTGGAATTTATCCGAATCCTTGAGACTGTTGTTTGCAGAATTAACAGCTTCGTCAAAAGAGAAACGGCTGCCTGCGTTCATGCAGGTTGTTTCCACCAGAAGTATCTCGTTTATGCCGTCGGCAGTACGTTTTGTAAGAAGTGAAACATCATCGTTAACACTGTCCGGAAACGATTCCTGGATAAGCCATGCCCCTGCAAAAGCGTGCCCCTGCACGACAATTATCAGAGGATGGATGCCCACTGCCTCAAGGCATCCGGCATAGAGCAAAGTCATGTCAAGGCAAGTGCCAAGCTTGGAAGAAAGGATATCACTGTAGAGCCTTATGCGCTGCCCGTAATCCTCGAAACTCGCCGGCACTGTGCAATATGCAATCTGCTGCTCCGCAATTGCCTCATAAACAGCTGCCATCTGCAATTTAACCCTGTTCGGGTCACGCGTCTGATATTCATCAAACGATGGCGAACCGGTCCACTTGCCTAATATTTCAGAAGCACGCTTTATTATAGGCGTGATTTCAGGATGGTTTGGTGTTACGAAAGCCGCAAGCATAGCGGGCAAAACCGCGATGCCTCCCCACTGGTCAAAAGCAAGCAGTGAAATATCGTAAGCCTGTGACGTCAGAATCTTGTCACCGCTCTTTATCTCCAACTTTATATGCCCCGATATTCGCTCGGTCAGATTGGAAAGATAGGAGGTGGAGATATGCACCGGAACATCCGGAATGCGCAGACTGTTTCCGGCAGGAATATTATCTACATGCTGCGTAATTACTTCCGCAAATTCCGGATCAAAAGAAATTGAAATATCAATATCCGTCAAATCATTGTCCCCGGTATTTTTTAATATTATTTCCCTGATAACCGGCACATGATTCTGCTGCATCGAAAAATTAATAACCGGAATATGATTTAAACTGACATCCACACACATAGATATAATTATTTAGCTGCCTTTCATAAAAAAGCCCGCCGGATTAAACTTGATTCTTGTCAGGCAATTAAAGCCCACCAACAAAAGTAATCACAACACCTCAATTATGCAAAATTTTTATTTGCGTAAATTCAAAATATCTAATTTTGTTATTACCTTTGCATATATCATGTGTCTGGCAGTACCCGGAAAAATACTCAGCATAACAGACGACGGGCTATTCAAGATGGCAGAAGTCGACTTTTGCGGTATCAAGCGCCCTGTGAGCGTTGACACCGTTGAGGACGTGCAACCCGGCGACTATGTGATAGCCCACGCCGGAGTTGCGATATCGGTTATGGATGAGGAGTGCGCCCGGCAGACTATTGCCGACCTTGAAAAGATGGCGCAATACCGTGATGACAACTTCGGAGAAATATGACGGGCGATTGCTGGCAGACGCATCATTATGGCGTGACTCTAAGGTCATGCGCTCACTCCTTGAACGCATAAAGGCAACCACTACCCAACCCTGGAACATAATGGAGGTGTGCGGAGGGCAGACTTTTACTCTTTCAAGATACCGTTTTGAAGAATTGCTCCCCTCTGAAATTAAAATGGTACATGGACCCGGCTGTCCTGTATGCGTCACCCCGGCTGAAACCATTGATGCCGCAATAGAACTGGCACTGCGCCCGGATGTGATACTTTGCTCTTTCGGAGACATGATGCGTGTCCCCGGCAACCGTGGCTCACTCCTCAGGGCTAAAGCCGAAGGCGCGGACATACGCTTGCTTTACTCCCCTCTTGACGCTTTGAAAATAGCAGTGGCAAATCCCGGAAAACAGGTGGTGTTCTTTGCTATCGGTTTCGAGACAACCGCGCCACTCTATGCTATGCTTGCAGAAAAAGCTGCAAAGTCACATATCCCTAACTTTTCACTCCTTACATCACTGTTCACAGTCCCCCCTGCTGTGAGAATGATAAAAAACGACTCCTCATGCCAAGTGGACGCCCTTCTTGGCGCAGGGCATGTGTGCGCAGTCACCGGAATGGAGGAATATCATCTGCTTGCACAGGAATTTTCCATGCCTGTGGTTATTACCGGGTTTGAGCCTGTGGATATGCTTCTCGGAATCCTCCATGCAGTTGAAATGCTTGAAGCCGGAGAGGTTGGCGCTGTCAACGCATACCCGCGTGCGGTACACTCCAAGGGCAATCCTGTTGCATTGGGATTGGTCTGCAAAATATTTGAGCCCAGCGATGCAGAGTGGCGAGGCATAGGCACAATTCCGGCAAGCGGGCTTAAACTGCGTGAGGATTTCAAACATATTGACGCTGCAACGCGTTTTAACCTTACCTATACCAGACACTCACCGCAAAACTGTGCAGAGTGCATTGCCGGAAAGATAATGAAAGGGCTCGCAACGCCAGGCGATTGCCCGCATTTTGCTAAAGGTTGCACCCCGCAATCGCCATTAGGCGCCCCTATGGTGTCCGGCGAAGGCACATGTGCGGCATATTACCGATATAACCGATGAATAATACCTGTCCCATACCTGACCGACTGACCGATAAAATTGAGATTGCCCACGGAGGAGGAGGCTCAATGACCGCTGCGCTCATAAAAAACATTTTCGGTCCCCAGTTCAATAACAGCATACTGGACCGAGGGCTTGACAGCGCGATATTGCCGCAACCGGACTGCCGTATTGCATTCACAACAGATACATTTGTGGTCAACCCGCTCTTCTTTCCGGGCGGTAACATCGGCGACCTTGCAGTAAACGGCACTGCAAACGACCTTCTGTGTTCCGGGGCTACACCCAGGTACCTCTCTGTAGGCTTCGTGATTGAGGAGGGGTTTGACATGGACTCACTGCGCAAAATAGCGGAAACCATGGCTGCTGCCGCAAAGGAAGCGGAAATGGAAATTGTTACCGGTGACACAAAAGTTGTGGAGCGTGGCAGAGCGGACGGTGTGTACATCAACACCTCAGGTATCGGATATCTCCCACCGTCAATCGACCTTGACCCAAATAACCTGCATCCTGGTGACAAAATAATTGTTACCGGCTCTATCGCACGCCACGGCATGGCTGTTATGTCACAGCGCGAAGGGCTGTCGTTTTCATCACCGATCACCAGCGATACCGCATCGCTCGGGGATATAGTGCATAACCTGCTTGATGTATGTCCCGCAAGCCTACGGGTACTTCGCGATCCGACCCGCGGAGGGCTTGCAAGCACCCTCAATGAGTTTGTGGAGGCGGCTGGGGTGAATATCGTGATTGATGAACAATTGATACCTGTACAACCTGCTGTCAGGAGCGCGTGCGACCTTCTCGGGCTCGACCCTCTCCATGTGGCGAATGAGGGAATCATGGTTGTTGCCGTCGCTGAAAAGGATGCTGATGCTGCACTTGCCGCTGTCAAGCGCAGCGCCCATGGAGCAGATGCCGCTATCATCGGAGAAGTGCTCCCGCCTGATGAAAAAGGAGCAAACGTGTGGCTCACGCTGCTGCTTGGCAACCGGCGCAAAATTGAGATGCTATCCGGTGAGCAACTCCCAAGAATATGCTGAAAAAAAATATAATATACCTATCCTCACTGCAATGAAAGAAAAAACCGTCTACGAACACTTGCGCGAAAAAGGGTACACCCGCCGCGACTTCATGAAGTTCTGCGGAATGATGGCAGCTCTGATGGGACTCCACAAAACCGGAGTGGCACAGATTGCCGAGGCGCTTGAAACCAAACCGAGAGTCCATGTGATATGGGAGCATTTTCAGGAGTGCACCTGTTGCAGCGAATCATTTGTCAGGGCATCGCATCCCCTTGTCGGCAAAATTCTCCTCGAACTGATTTCCCTTGACTACGATGAACTTCTGATGGCTGCAAGCGGTCATGTGGCGGAATCGACCAAAGAGGGCTCGATGGAGGAAAATTATGGGAAATATATACTTTGCGTTGAAGGAGCGATTCCTACCGGAAGCTACGGTTACTGCACACTGGGAGGCACATCGGCTTTGGAAAAGTTCAAGCACAGCGCGGAAGGCGCAGCGGCTATCATCGCTTGGGGCAACTGCGCATCATCGGGATGCATCCAGGCGGCACATCCGAATCCTACGCAGGCGAAACCGGTGCACAAGCTCATCAGCGGCAAACCGGTGATAAATGTACAGGGATGTCCCCCAATTGCCGATGTAATGGCTGGAGTTATTGTCTACTACACAACTTTCGGGCGTTTGCCTGAACTTGACAACATGGGTCGCCCCAAGATGTTCTACCGCAACCGCATCCATGATACCTGCTATCGCCGCGCGTTTTATGATGCCGGGCTATTTGTGCAAAGCTTTGACGATGGAAACGCCAAGAAAGGCTACTGCTTGTATTATATGGGCTGCAAAGGTCCCAACACATTCAATTCCTGCGGCTCCATGCGCTGGAACGACTGCATAAGCTATCCAATCCAAAGCGGTCACCCGTGTATCGGATGCGCCGAGCCGGGATATTTCGACCAGGAGCCGTTCTACAGCCATATCCCCTCTGTCAACGGCATAGGCATAGAGGCTACCGCTGATAAAATAGGCGCGGNNNNCTGCCGCTGTGGCAACAATGGCAGGACTCGCCATACATGCGGTTGTGACCAATATTCAGAAACGAAAACTCATCAAAAACGAGGAATTCCCCGTAAAAAAAGACGAAGTAGATGGAAATTAAAGTAGTGGTTGACCCCGTAACCCGAATCGAGGGTCATCTCCGAATGGAGGCTGTTGTTGAAAACGGGGTTATCAAGGAAGCATACAGCACCGGCACAATGGTGCGCGGCATAGAGATTATTGTAAAGGACCGTGATCCGAGGGATGTGTGGGCATTTGTGATGAGGGTATGCGGTGTGTGCACCTCAATGCATGGGCTTGCAAGCGTCAGGGCGATTGAGAATGCCCTCAAAATAGAAATTCCTTACAATGCGGAGATGGTGAGGAATATAATGCTCGGAACACTCCAGAGCAGAGACCATCTCGTGCATTTCTACCAGCTTGATGCTCTCGACTGGGTAGATATTGTGAGCGCGTTAAGCGCCGACCCTAAGGAAGCATCGGAAATTGCCCAGAGCCTTCATCCCCTGAACGCGCAGTACACTCCCTGGGGATCTAATTCACCGGGCTACTTCGCTGATGTGCAGAAAAGGGTTAAAAAATTTGTGGAGGCAAATCCCAAAAACAATCTTTTCTCCACCAACAGGTGGTGCTGGGGTTCCAAACTATACAAGTTGCCCGCAGCAGTAAACCTCATCGGGCTTGCACACTATCTGCAGGCACTGGAATTCCAAAAGGAAATCTGCAAGATACAGACTATTTTCGGCGGAAAGAACCCTCATCCCAACTATCTTGTTGGAGGCATGGCTTGCGCAATAAACATGCAGGATCCGAATGCTATAAACATGGAGCGCCTTGCTTTTGTCAAGGAAATCATTGACAAAGTGCAGCAGTTTGCAAATGAAGTGTTCCTGCCTGATGCTATCGCCATCATGTCCTTCTACCCTGAATGGAACCACATCGGCGGAGGATTACGCAACTACCTCAGCTACGGAGATTACCCGATGGACCATTTCGGTGATTACGGCAATACGCTCCAGAAGCAGGGAATAGTGATGAACCGCGACCTGAGTCATATAGAGCCGTTTGACCCGGTTGCCCTTGACGGTCTCCAGGAATTTGTCAACAATGCCTGGTACAAATATTCCACCGGAAAGAACAGCGGGCTCCACCCCTCTATCGGTGAAACCATACTCGACTATACCGGACCTACAAGCCATTTTGACTGGCTCGGAGGAGACAAACCGTACAGCTGGATCAAAACACCGCGCTATAAAGGGCAGCCGATGGAGGTAGGACCTCTCGCACGCCTTGCCGTAAATTATGCCGGTGGTGATGAACTCACCCGTGAGCTTGCCGACAAAACAGTTGCCACATGGAGCGCGCTTGCCGACAAGTTCAACAACAAGCCGTGCGGTGTGACTATGGACAGCTTCTTCTCTACTGCCGGACGAATAATTGCCCGCGCCGTGGATGCGGTTGAGGCTTCGGAATACCTCGGCATCTGCTACAACGCGCTTATTAACAACATAAAAGGAGGAGATGAAACTATGTTCAACGGTTCCAAGTGGGAACCTGATACCTGGCAGCAGGATTGCATGGGATTCAGCCTTAACGAGGCGCCACGCGGAGCACTAGCTCACTACGCGCATATAACCGACAAGAAGATTGCCAACTATCAGATGGTGGTACCGACAACATGGAACGGCTCACCGCGTGATCCTAACAATCTCCATTCAGCATTTGAAGCGTCTGTAATAGGAACTCCTGTTGCCGGTTTTGCTCCGGACAGTGCAGAAATGGCATTGAGCATCGTGCGGACCCTCCATTCATTTGATCCGTGCATGGCTTGCGCTGTGCATCTCTATGATGAGAACGGTACTGTCATCCATAAAATTGATGTTAATACCCCGCAATAAGGCAGCATTATGAAAAGTGTACGCAGAAATCTGCGGGAAGTATATGTGTGGCAGTTGCCGGTAAGGTTTTTCCACTGGATTAACGCTGCTGCAATCACTATACTGTGCATTACCGGGTATATTATCGGTGATCCTCCTGCAATACAGCACGCAACTCCGGCGATAGACAACTATTGGTTCGGATGGGTACGATTTGCCCATCTTGCCACAGGAATGATTTTTGTTGTAAATATCCTCATAAGGGTCTACTGGGCTTTTGTGGGAAACCGGTTTGCAAGATGGTTCAATTTTATTCCTCTCACAAAAGAGCAGTGGCATAGCATCTTTGCCACTTTAAAAGTGGACATATTCCTGCTCACCAAGCACCCCGTTTATGACGTAGGGCACAATTCACTTGCTGCTACGACATATTTCGGGCTTTTCCTACTGTCTATAATCCAGGCTCTCACCGGTTTCATGATGATGTTTGTTACCACAAACAATGTGGGTGAACCGGCAACCACATGGATGCTCTTTGGCATGAACGGCTTCTTCGTGGTGCGGTATATACACCACTTCCTGATGTGGGCATTCATTATTTTCGTCCTATTCCATGTATATCTCGTGTTCTACCATGACTATATCGAGCGAAACGGTATTGCATCCTCTATGATTGGAGGATGGAAATTCATACGCGAAGATGTGTTTGAGGACTTTGAGGAAGAAATTCATGACGAATGCCTCAGAAAACATTCGCCTGAGGAATGCAAAAGGGATGAATATGACCCGCTCTGAAAATGAATCAACAAGGAAACCGGTGCTCATTATGGGCATCGGTAACCTTGTGCTTCAGGATGAAGGATTTGGAATCCATGTAATTCAGGAACTGGCTCGCCGTGGAGCAAAGGATATAGACCTCCTTGATGGAGGCACCGCCGGGCTTCATCTGATGGGGTATTTGCAGCAATATGACAATGTAATTGTGGTTGATGCTGCTTTAGATAACTATCCGGATGGCACATTGCGATGCCTTCGTCCACGCTTCAAGGAGTTCCCACCGCTTGTAACCGCACATGAAATAGGGCTCAAGGATGTACTGGAAGCCTTGGCAGTAACAGGATTCTGCCCGGAAGTACAGTTGATTGTTGCAAGTGTAAAGAAATACACCTCACTTGGCACTACCTTGTCACCGAAAGTACAGGCGGCGGNNATTACATTGTCATATTGCTGCAAATGGCACTTGAATTAGCAACCGCTATCCTCGATTCTTCCTCCGCCGGGAATTGAAAAGCCTACAGAGGCAAACAGCTCATAATCCTGCTTCACATTATTTCCTATTGTGGTCAGCAGGTCACCGACCATTGCCCCGTTCATTCCCCCGCGAAGTATGCGCTCGGTCATCTCGGCTGACATGCGTGCGCGCCCGCCGGCAAAACGTAGAACACAATCAGGAGCGACGAAACGCATTAGCGCAACAGTCCTTGCTACCTCATCTTCCTCTATAAGCGGTTGGTTTTCCAAAGGTGTCCCTTTTATCGGGTTCAATATATTGACCGGAATGGAGGAAGCGCCTGCCTCACGTGCCTCTTCAGCAAGTTCAAGGCGATGACGCATATTTTCTCCCATGCCAATGATGCCGCCGCAGCACACCTCAAGTCCTACTTCACGGGCGGCATGTATTGTGCGCAATTTGTCCTCATGGGTGTGGGTAGTGCATAGTTCAGGGAAATAACTCGCCGAAGTTTCCAGATTGCAGTGATAACGCTTCACACCCGCGTCTTTTAACTTCTGAAGCTCATTCTTAGTTAGCAATCCCATCGATGCACATAAATATATAGGTGTCTTTTCAACAACCTTACGGTACAGATCACAAAAACGGTCAATTTGAGCAGGTGACACGCGCCGTCCACTTGTCACCATTGAGAATCGTTTGACTCCATGAGAAGCATGTGTCTGTGCCGCATGCAACAGCTCGTTCTCTGGGATAATATCATACTCCTCTATGCCTGTTTTATGATGTATGCTCTGGGAACACCACTTACAGTCCTCCGGGCAGCGACCTGAGCGGGCATTTATAATCGAACAGGTATCTATTTCATTGCCTGAGCGTGCGGCACGCACCTCATCTGCGGCGTCACACAGCTCATCGGTTGTATAGTTCTCGTTAAGTTCAAGTGCTTCCGCCACAGTTGCAGGTATCCCCTCCATAGCGCGAGCCTTTATATCTTCAAGTAAAATCATTCAGATTCATTTTTCCGTTAAGACTGACAAATTTAGTGCATGCAAGGGGCGAATAACCATACATTAACTTTTTTTATTTGTTACTGGCTCGAAAAAGGCACGGGGTATGGGATTTTCTGCCTACCTTTACGCAATCATTATCACTTGCAAGCAATGCGATATATAAAATTTCTGTTTTTTTGTATAGCTGTTGTACTTTCTGCATCGGCATACGCACAGGTTGCAGTAGGAGCATCCCGGACCGACGAGTATGTACCACTGCTTGAAGGCAAGCGTATTGCCCTGTTGAGTAACCACACCGGAATGGTCGGGAATGAACATACCCTTGACCTTATGCTCAGCAAAGGGTTGAACGTAACAACGATATTTTCCCCCGAACACGGATTTCGCGGGAATGCTGATGCCGGCGAGCATGTTGCCGGAGGAAAAGATGCAAAAACTGGCATACCTATTGCCTCACTTTACGACGGACGGACCAGGATTCCGGCAAAAAGCGTAATGGATAACATTGATGTGATAGTCACCGACATTCAGGATGTTGGCTTACGTTTCTACACCTATTATTGCACGATGGTTGACCTCATGAACGCGGCAGCCCTTTACGGCAAGGATTTTGTAGTGCTGGACAGACCCAACCCAAATGGCATGACTGTAGATGGACCGGTGCTTGACATGAAGTATGCAAGCGGAGTAGGACGCCTGCCTATTCCAACACTCCATGGCATGACACTTGGAGAACTTGCACTTATGGCAAATGGCGAAGGTTGGTTGAAAGATGGCAAGAAAGTCAATCTCACTGTCATTCCCTGCACCGGCTATACCCATGCTACCCGCTATCGGCTGCCTATCGCACCCTCACCAAACTTGCCGGACATGAAAGCGGTATATATGTACCCCTCCACCTGTTATTTTGAAGCGACCCCGGTAAGCCTCGGGCGCGGAACAGATACTCCATTTACCATTTACGGGCATCCCCTTATGAAAAAAGGGGACTATTATTTCACTCCACAAAGCCGACCCGGCGCAAAGAATCCACCGCAACTCGGAAAAAAATGCCGCGGTCGTAACCTCCGCTCCATGCCAGAAGAGAAGATGATTGCACAAGGTGTTAATTTTGAATATGTGATAGATGCCTACAATGCAATGGGTAAACCGGAGAAGTTTTTTACCTCATTCTTTGAGCTCCTTGCCGGAAATGCTAAGATCCGCCGCATGATTGAAGCCGGTGCGTCAGCACAGGAGATAAAGGCAAGCTGGGCAAACGAAGTGAAAGATTTCAAGGCTAAACGCAAACCATACCTTTTATATCCTGAATCATGAGTCCTCTGACGGTCATAATTACTGTTGCAGCATACTTTGCGCTCTTAATGGCTATCTCGGCAATAGCATCACGAGGGAGCGACAATGCCACATTTTTCACCGGAAACCGTAAAGCTCCCTGGGCTGTCGTGGCATTTGCCATGATTGGAGCAGCCATTTCCGGAGTAACTTTCATTTCAGTGCCGGGAATGGTTGCCGCAAAAGGACACGCATATCTGCAGATGGTTCTCGGATTTATTGTTGGATATGTGGTGATTGCTTTTGTACTTGTCCCAGTCTTTTACAAGCGTAATCTTGTTTCCATCTATGGATATCTCGGTCAACGGTTTGGCAAACTCAGTTACCGCAGCGGTGCATGGATATTCTTCATATCAAAAATGCTTGGCGCTTCCGTGCGATTCTTTGTAGTCTGCGCGGTGCTCCAGCTACTCGTGTTCCGCCCTTTCGGCATACCGTTTGAAGTCAATGTGTTGCTTACCGTTGCATTAATTTGGCTCTACACGGTAAACGGAGGAGTGAAGACACTTATATGGACCGACACGCTCAAAAGCGCATGCCTTATAGGAGCTGTGGGATTATGCATATTTTTTGTCGCTGACAATATGCACCTTTCTTTCAGCGAAATGATAAGTGCGGTGCGCTCTCATGAATCAGCTCGGGTTTTCTTTTTTGACGACCCGATGTCAGGCTCATACTTCTGGAAGCAGTTCCTTGCAGGAGTGTTCATGGCAATTGCGACCAACGGGCTTGACCAGGATATGATGCAGAGGCACCTCGCGTGCCGTGACTCTGTGTCTTCACGGAAAAACATGATACTTAGCGGAGTCATGCAATTTTTTGTAATAGCGCTTTTCCTTGTGCTTGGCACACTGGTGGTAATCTACACCGCTTATGCCGGAATTGACATGCCCGCTAAAAGTGATGAATTGTTCGGGCTTGTAGCAACACACGAATCCATGCCACTTGCTGTAGGAATTGTGTTCATCGTAGGCTTGATTGCGGCAGCATACTCTGCAGCAGGGTCAGCACTGACATCACTTACCACCTCCTTCACGGTAGATATACTTGACGCGCCCTCGCGTCAGGAAGAAACCGCATTGCGGCGCACCCGCACTGCCGTGCATATCATGATGTCACTTATTATGGCTGGAGTGATTATAGCGTTCTACCACATGAGCGATTCAGACGCAATAAGCGCTGTCTACACTCTTGCTTCCTATACCTATGGTCCTATTCTCGGTCTATTTGCATTCGGATTGCTTAGCAAAAGAGAAGTGCGCGATTACGCAGTGCCTTTTGTCTGTATCGCGGCACCTGCCGCGGCATGGCTCATACAGGCAGCACTACACCGGTACCTGAGCTACGAAACCGGATTTGAATTGCTCATACTTAATGCAGTCCTGACAATGCTGGGGCTGCGCCTCACATCACTCCTACCAATAAAATCCAGCGATTATGTCACGAAATCTATTTAGCCGCTATATCTGGCTTATCGACACAATTCGCCGCTACGGCTGCATCACCCGTGAAGAACTAAACACACTTTGGAAGAAAACAGATTTTTCCAACGGTGACCCTTTGCCACGACGCACCTTCTACAATTACCGCAACGCTATTGAAGAGTTATTCAAAATCAATATAGAATGCAACCCTGCTACTTTTGAGTATTATATCGACAATGGCGGAGACGTGCACAATGAGAGCGTTACAGACTGGATGCTTAATGCTGCTTCGATGAGCAATGTCCTTACTGATGCCCGTGATGTGTCCCACCGGATATTTTTGGAGGATGTACCATCCTCACGATATTACCTCGAGGCTGTGCTCGGAGCACTGAAAGAGCAGAAACAGTTGCATTTCACCTATAGCCCCTATAGCCGTTCAAATCCCACAAGGGATGTGGTGATAGAACCTTACTTCCTGAAACTTTTCCGCCAGAGGTGGTACATAATCGGTCGCAATGTGAAGGAGGATACAATAAAAACCTATTCCCTTGACAGGATGAGTGATGTACTGGTAAGTACCGAATCATACGAGATTCCGGACTATTTCGATGCGGAAACTTATTTCAGCGACACTTTCGGTATTGTTTATTCCCACGGCGAACCCAAACAGATTGCTATCCGCACCGATACCAGGCAGGCCAAATATTTCCGCGCTTTGCCTCTCCATTCAAGCCAGAAAGAGATGGTGCATGATGATTATTCTATTTTTACATATAAACTCAAGTTGACCCAGGACTTTGTGCAGGAACTTCTGAGCTATGGTCCTAAGGTCACCGTAATTTCACCTCCGGAACTACGGGCTATGATGATAACAAACCTTGAGGAATCACTTAAAAATTACCAATTGCCATCATGAGAATTGATATACTTACCGTTCTTCCCGAAATGCTGGAATCACCGTTAGGGTGCTCTATCTTAAAAAGAGCGCAGGACAAAGGTCTTGTGGAAATAGTAGTACATAACCTCCGGGATTTCACTACAAACAAGCATCGCAAAGTAGACGATTACCCTTTTGGGGGTGAAGCCGGAATGGTGATGCAGATAGCACCGATTGACCGTGCGCTAGAGCATCTTAAGTCACAAAGAAACTACGATGAGGTCATATTTACTTCGCCCGATGGCGAAAAGTTTGACCAACCGATGGCAAACTCCTTGTCACTACTCAATAATATAATCATACTCTGCGGGCACTATAAAGGCATTGATTACCGGGTACGGGAACATCTTATCACAAAAGAAATTTCTATCGGGGATTATGTGCTAACCGGGGGTGAAATTCCCGCACTGGCGATTACCGACGCTATTGTAAGGCTTATTCCAGGGGCAATCGGCGATGAGCAGAGTGCTTTAAGCGACTCCTTCCAGGATAACCTGCTTGCACCTCCAGTGTACAGCCGACCCTCAGTATATAAAGGTTGGGAAGTCCCCCCTATCCTACTTTCAGGACATCAGGCAAAGATTGACGAGTGGCGGCATGAACAGTCTCTTGAACGCACTCGCCGGCTTCGTCCTGACCTGCTTGACTGAACTCAGATGTTTCCCTTATCCTTTGCCTTTGCGTTAAGGGTTTTGATAGTGTCAAGGTACGCCTGTTCAACCGGTGACAATTCACGCACCTGGAACAGGCGGTATTCTTTCTCAGCTTTCTCCATTGCCTGCTTATGGCTCACAGTGCCTGGACCTTTCAACAATGCCTCGCCGGTAGAGGACAATATGTTGTCAAGTTGCTGCACATAGTCGCTCATATACATAGGGCGGCGGCGCATAGCCTGAATTTCTGCAAAGTCAAAATATCCAGAAACAAGGTTGTTCAGAATTTTCAACTCATCCTCCGTCAAGTAATTTTTTGCCACTTTGACATCACGAAGTGTCGGATGGTCGCCTTTAAAGGAAGTCAAACCCATAAGGGGAGCGTCCGCATCAGCCCTTTTGAATATAACTTCTGCCGCAGTGTGCCCGTGTGCTGCAAAATGGAGCTTGTTCTGCACAATTTTAAAAAATTCCACAGACACTTCGGAACGTGGGTCATAGTCTACCGCTGTCGCATAAAGATCAAGAACCTGACGGTACATCACTTTCTCAGAAGAGCGTATATCACGGATACGGTCAAGCAACTCGTGCCAATAAGCACCGCCTCCATTACCTTTTAACCGCTCGTCATCCATTGTAAATCCCTTGATAATATACTCTTTCAGCCGCTCGGTTGCCCATCGCCGGAATTGCGTGGCAATTATTGAGCGTACCCTGTAACCCAAGGATATTATCATATCGAGATTATAATGAGGAATCTCACGTGCTACCTGCCTAGAACCTTCTTGACGAACTTGTCGGAAATTCCGACAAGTTGAAACTTCATCAAGCTCCCCATCTTCATAAATATGCTTAATGTGCTCTACAACATTACTTCTGGATGTTTGATATAATTCAGACATCTGTTGCTGCGAAAGCCATACTGTATCGCCGGTGAACTTAACCTCAATCCGGGTTTCACCTTCACTCCCCTGATATATTATTATCTGATTATTTTCCTCCATAATGCTCTACCAGGTGGTTAAATCTTGATTTTATAGACTCGTTTGCCGATCTTGACAAGATATATTCCTTTGCGTGCAGGGAGCTTATTGCCAAGCGGTCTGCCTGAAAGATCATAAACCATTTCAATTTCATCTTCCATATCAGGTGAAAGAATTGCATCTATTCCAGTCACCGCGGCAAATACCGGTTCAATGGCAACATCTCCTTCAACCTTGTGCAACAAATACTCTTTATCTTGCTCCGGTTGCCTTAATTCACCATTTATGCGCACCGACTCCAGACGGTAATCGCCAATAGGCTTGACAAAAATATAAATTGAGGATGCATATTGCACTCGATCCTGGTCAACAAGTGATGAACCCACTCCCTGACCGTTGGAGTCTATTTCGCGGAATATATCCACTGTGCCATGCGGAGAATCATTTATGGTTATCTTGTAGTGCACAGGAACAAAAGTAACCTTAATATCTACTGTTTCCGTCAGAACCATATTATAGGTTCCTTCCTCATCTATATATTCCTGCGCCACATCTTTGCCGTTTATGATAATTGCGCCTACTTCATGATGCTCCCCGGGAACAAGCTTAAGGGACAAACGTGTATTTTCCGGAAGAACTACAGATGCTTCCGTTGCGGGTCCGGAAAGAACCTGTGAACCATCTGCAAGCAACGATAATGAGCCTGGTCCTTCCGCAGAATATTTTACCAGATAGCGTGATTTGAAATTAGCGGTTATTGTACCACCTGGTTCTTTGTCATAAACGAACTCCGGACTTGTTGACAAGACAGTATTGGATTCATCTGTCCAGTCTACAAACTCGTCATTTTCTGTCAACGGGGCTGCTATAAGGGTGAGGTATTTCTGAGTTGTGACGGTAGTGCCGGACTCACCTTTTATCTTCACAATGCCCTTCTTTGGATTCGATGGTACGACAGTTATTGTTCGCGGCGTTTGAATAATATAATTGAATACCGCCTCAAAATGAGCGTCATGAATAGGCGTATCAACAGTATAAACAGGGTTGGTGGAGATGAAATTAGTAGTATTTACCAGTCTCCAGCCCTCGAATTTACAGCCGAATGCCGGTTCGGCATGCAGTTCGGCAACATCCGGATAAGTAAGTGAAACCGAAGTTATTCCCGGAGAACCCACATACGCCGTGCCAAGCTCCGTATTTGACGAAATTACAGAAACCACATGTGTACCGGCGGCTTTAGCCTCAACCTTGCCGGAAATCACTACCGATGAGGTTACCACATATTCCACAGCGTCTGCGGTATGGGATATTTCTACACCATTTGCAGAAATACTGTTGACACGGTAGCCATCGGCAGGGACAAGTTGGATTATTATAACTGTGTTTTCAGCTACTTTTGTCCCAGATTGAATAGGAGCTCCGTCCGATGACGTAACATTAATCGTGCCATTTACAGGAGAAGTGAATGTCACGGCATAGGAGCTGGTAAAATATGCCACAAATTCTGCATCCTCAGGATCGGAATAAGTAAGCTCAGCATTCCCCTGGATTCTTTCTCCATTTTTAGTCCAGTGAGAGAAAGTATGCTCGGAATTTGCTGGAACTGCGCGAAGAGTAACCGGACCAGAGACCTCAACCTGAGATACGCCCGTGTAACCCTCCACAATAACTGTTCCTTTGCTATCATCAGCAGAACTAAATTTGATAATACGCTTAACAGGAGGAGCAGTAGCAAAAATAGCAACCAGACTGATATTATCGTTCACAGTGAAAGTATAATCTGGCGTGGTCGCTATAACTTTAGATGCCTGCTGCCACTCCTTAAATAGCATTCCTTCTGCCGGGAGAGCATGAACTGTAACCTGCGAGCCGGCATCAAAAGATTTCATTGCTGCTTCCTGATTGTCGCCAATCCATACCTTTCCACCATTTGCCGGACTTGCAGAGAGAGTGACATTGTACTTTTCAGGCTCACTACCAGCCTGCTCTTTTATATAGGATGCTATGAGAATGGGCTCAAAAACATTCTCCGATGGATCATTACCTGTATTATAATAGGTGATCACACCACGAATAGTCCATTTCTTTGAGTAAGGGATTTCCTCTGTCCCGGAAAAATCTGTGGTATATAGCAAATGGGTGAGTCCGGAATAACCCGGTTCAGTGCAATACATCACATAAGCGTCCTGCATCCAGGAGTGACGTCTTAAACTGATATTCCTTATCTCTACATACTTGCCGAATGCCTCATTTATGTTTTTAAGCGTAAATTCTACCGGTTCAACATCAAGAGCGGATGAATCCGATTTCACCGCACTCTTTAGAGCGGAGTAATTTTCATTTGACCCGTCTTCTTTCTTCGGAACAACTGTGACAGATTCGAGTATTGTACCTTCGGGATAATCTATCTCGGCATTATTGAGACCGTAACACTTCAAAACGTCTATGCCGTTTGATATATATATCGTGGCAAATTCAACGCATACTACTTTGAACGGTCCAGTGAGAGTAACTTCCTCACCCAAAGGAGCTGTGCCATCAAGGATATCTTTTAGCGTAATCTCCTTAACTATCGGTTGTTGCGTAAAAATAGCTGTGAGCGTCACGTCTGCATCAATATTGAAGGTATAGGTCTGGCTTGTTGAAACAATCTTAGTCCCATCGCTCCAGCCGTTGAAATCATAACCTTCTGCTGGTGTAGCAGCTACAGACACCTGTGTACCTTCTTCAAACTCCTCGGTAGTGCCTTCTGTGCCGGTTATTGCAACAGTTCCTCCCTCTTCCGGATCAGCAGCAATAGTGACTGTGTATTTTTCTGGCAAAGGCTTCCTTTCAAAAAAAGCCTCATAGGTTGAGGAATGCCCTCGCGTTACTGCTATATCTGCCTCAGACCCGACCAAAATGCCTTGGATCTTCCAATTAACGAAAATCCATCCCTCTGATGCACGAGCATGTATGGTATGGGACGAACCTGCGTCTATGTAGGTAGTCAACAGAGTTTCATTATCATCAATCCACACAGTACCCGCTTCCTTCGGAATTGCACATACTGATAGAGTCACCTTTTCAGGAGCTGGCTGAGTTTGCTTTATCAGGTCTGATGCAACAAGTATCTGAGTTATATCATTGGAACGGCTGACCGGAATTTCACAGTATGTTATCACACCATGTATAGTCCATTTCTCCGCAGCGGAAATTTCTTCATCTCCTTGTAGCTGATTTGCCCGAAGTATGAACGACTTACCTTCAAATCCGGGTTCGGAGCTGGTCATTATGTAACCATTTTCCAAAATAGGATGTTTCTCAAGATTGATATCCTTTATTTCCACATATTTCCCGAAGGCTTCACTTATTGTGTTGAGGTCAAATGGAATCGGCTCAACTTCAACATTCTTTTCAGTAGTGGGGACTATATCTTTAAGTGTAGCGTAACTCTCGTTTGAGCCGTCTGCTATGTGAGGGACAAGCGAAACCGACTCCAACACAGTACCAACCGGATATTTTACACCTGAGAAATCACCACCCGTACATTTAATCACATTTGCGCCATCGGAAATATAAATTGCATCTGACTCAACACATATCACCTTAAAGGGTCCTGCCAACGAAACCTCTTCTTCGACTACGGCATTGCCATCAAGAATATCCCTTATTGAAACCTCCTCTTTTATCGCCTTAAGATTAAATACGGCGATAATAGCAGTATTTTCAGTTAATCTGAATCTGTATGATTCCTCTGTAGAGATAACTTTTCCTCCCTTTCTCCACTCTAAGAATTCGTATTCTTCAGCTGCATGGGCATTTAAACTAACTTCTGCACCCTCATCCAATTCCAATGACAAATCTGTCTGGTCATTTATCGTTACCGAACCACCATTAACAGGCTCTACTATAACCTCAACAGTATATTTTTCGAGTTTTGCCAATTCTTTGAAATTAGCCACATATTCTCCGTCTGCATCAATTATGACTTTTTGAACTTTGTCTGTTCCGATTTCATCGCCACTTAAAGTCCAGTTGATAAATTCCCATCCATCTTGCGACTCAGCATAAAGAGTATGCTCCGTGCCATACTTAGTAGTAATTGCTTGAGTGTCCTCATTGTCTATCCAAACTTTTCCGCCATCTGAAGGATTTGCCAACACATTAACCGAAACTGGTTTATGAGAAAAATGAGCGGTATATGTTGA
>DAAJ01000103.1:795-3360 GCA_001701115.1 Bacteroidales bacterium GP2 | reverse complement strand
GGTTAACCAAATCATGTCCCATCCGGGACATAGATCACTACTCTCGAGACGCGCTCTGCCGGCGCGTCTCTACATACGACGTTTTGTACATTTGTCCGGATAGCGGGGGTACGGGCGCCGAGCCGGAGACTGCAAATAATGTGCTCCAGGTGCCTAAATTTTTTTGACTTTTTTTGTGATAATTAAAAAATAACACTACCTTTGCGGTATTATGGTAAGTAGGCACTCTATACTTTTCATATATCTCACATTATAAATAATTCATATTTCGACTATGAAGCCTCCTTATCCCACAAGCAACAAGTTGGGCGGTGTTGCCCCTCCAGGCAACACAGAGATGAGGTGCGCATAGTTAATCACCAACTTCTTTAACTGCAAAAATGCCCCGGTAGCCAGAGGTGTGTCTTTTCACATCCTCATGCACGCTGCAGGCATCAGAGTCCTTTGACATTTTGGTGAGGCTCCGGAAGTAGGCTTCCGGACAAGATTATTAATATGAATTATTTAACCCTGAGGATTCTATAATCCTCAATAACAATTGTAGAATATGAATAATACAGAATTTTTATCCATCTATGAGGTTTTGTTTTATGCCTACAGCCTCAATGAAATGAAGGACTTCAGCAATACAAAGTGGAACTTGCCTTACGGCATCAACCATGATTTTCTTATAGACTCAAACTTCGGAGGCTTAGCGATTGTGTTAAGTATCAAACGAGAGAAAAATTCAAGCAATGAGCTGCACGGCATACGCCGCAAATGCGCACTTACAATCGTTGACACAACAATGCGGTGCGAAGTGCACAAAAGCATTCTATGGGTCAATTTTCCCAAAAAAGAATACGACAACAGCTGGTGCATTGATTTCCCGGCAGAAACTACTGACTTACGTGCAGGACACAACTACAAGTTGATTGTCACCGAGGAAAAAACCGGGCGCGTGTACGGTGAATATGCGTTTCATCTTTTCAGCAAAGAGCAATTGGGCGAGCCTTCCGAATGGTATTATGTTTACGAAGCAGGAGTAACCGGTTGCTTGAACAGGAAGATGTATAAAGCCGTTCTTGAAAAAAACGCATTTTATAATATCACTTTTTTTCTCCAACACTCTTTCGGGAAAAATCTCCCGGCAGTAATGCCGGAACTGGATTTAGACCTCTTTGATTCATACGGCGCACGCATAAAGACTTGCGCTATTGAGCCTAAATGCTTTAATTTTTACGAACAGCAATACATAGTTGAATATCCCTTCTATGGGGATGAACTAAACAGTGGAGTCCACTATGCACAACTTAAGTGCATGGGCTCGCCTATCTCAGGATTTTCATTCAGCGTTAAAGAGAAAGAAATTCCGGGATCTTGGGGAGAATGGGAGCCTGAAGGGATGACACCTCTTGAACCCTACACTCCGGAGGCAGCTGAAGAAAGATTCAATAGACTGGTGCCATATACCATTTTGCCGGAAGAGGAGAACGAAGAAGAAGATGATGAGTACGATGATTTTGACGCAGCCCTTGACAGGTTTATTGAAAACGAACTGAAAGAAGGCTGTGAAGGTGATGAGGATAATGAGCCTTTTTCTGATGATGGCTTCATTGAAACTCCTGAATTACCGACTTCTGATGTGGCGGAGGTGAATCCAGAGACCGAAACAGATGTCACGGACGAGACAACTCAGTTCTCCGAGTCGATATCTCGACTGACAGGCATCAGAACTGTAAAAGAGAAACTTATGACTTACGAGAGACTGGTGCTTTTCAACAGAATGCGTAAAGAAAAGAATCTTCCGGCACTTTCCACTCCCCTGCATGCAATGTTTCTCGGCTCTCCGGGAACAGGTAAAACCACATTAGCAAAAATGATTGGCATGATGCTGCGCCGCGCGGGAATCCTCTCAAAGGGGCATGTTGTCGTGCGTGAACGCTCCACCCTGCTCGGTCAACACTATAGCTCCCCTCATGAAAGAACCTTAGAGGCAATTGAAGAAGCACGCGGGGGCATACTTCTTATTGATGAGGCATACCAGCTTTATCAACCGGATGACCCACGCGACCCGGGAGTATCCGTTATTGAAACCTTGATGACCGCGCTATCTGACGAGTCCAAAAGAAACTGGATGCTTATACTTGCCGGATACCCGAAGGAAACGAGGAGGATGTTTGACATGAATCCGGGTTTAAAATCACGTATCCCAGAATCAAACATCTATATATTTGAGGATTTCAATGAGAAAGAGCTAATAGAGATTGCAGAAAAATACCTTGAACGGAATAGTTATTGCCTGACTCCAGACGCGCACGCTGCTTTAGCTGACCGACTCAAAAGCGATTATTCGCATAGAGATAAAAACTTCGGCAATGCCCGGCATGTAATCAATATGATCCAGACAGAAATAATTCCGGCAATGGCAATGAGAGTCACCAATGGATGTGACTTGAACGAAAACTCCCTTACAGAAATCCTTCCAGCGGACATTCCTAATACTTATGCGCAAATAAGTGCTTCAAACCGCCGAATCGGATTTTCTATCTAAATTTCACAGCTTTGTTTAACGCAGCCTGTTGC
>DAAJ01000103.1:0-746 GCA_001701115.1 Bacteroidales bacterium GP2 | reverse complement strand
GAAAACTTATAAGCGAAACACTCCATAATTATTGTTTTATTATGGGTTCAGATGACGATCAGCCAATGATTATGGATATATATGCCGGATTCAACAATCGAGATGAGCTCACCGTTGCCATTAACTTTATCGACTATGATGATCCCCGGTATAATTGCTCAACCGCAGCTATTGTAAATACTGAGGATGCGTATGTCATGGCAATGCGCCACAAGATTGACTTTTGGAAAATACCGCTCTTCATTGCCGAATGCATGGAAGACTGGGATAAAATAGTGAACTCTAATTTTTCACAGGCAAGGGATTGTTTCAAAGAAATTACAGAGTGCCTGCTGGACGAGGGATGCCGTTTAAGGATTGAACGGACCTATGGACCAAACGGGTATAGCTGCTGTTGAGAAAAACAAGAATGGTTTATTTGCTTTATTTAAACCACATGTGCATTATCATTGCACACACCCGGTTGTATTTTTGCTGTACAATAATAAAACTACATGATTATGGCAACAATACTATCTACTGACATCCTTTACGCAACAGTAAGCCAGCGTGGAACAACTATTGCAACTCTCACACTAAGCGGAATGTCCTCTTTCGCTGAAATAGTCAAACATATCCGTTCTGTAATCAAGGATACCATAGGAATGCTTACATTAAACCTGAGGAATGGAACTCAAGGCTGGAGGGAAGAGCGCAACATTATCTTAAAACCGCGTCCCCGCTCAATACAGCTATCCCTTTTCTAA
>DAAJ01000128.1:3405-3535 GCA_001701115.1 Bacteroidales bacterium GP2 | reverse complement strand
TGAAATAGTGGGGATTAGTGAAAGCAAGAGTACCTTTTGCATAGCCACTTTCAGGAAGATCGGCGTATGTAAGGTAATCCTGGTTCGGCATTTCTATTTTCTCCACATCAGATGCCACTTCGGGATATTC
>DAAJ01000128.1:781-3377 GCA_001701115.1 Bacteroidales bacterium GP2 | reverse complement strand
ATGCTCCAGTATGAACGTTTGTATGTAGAATTGTTCCAATCCCATGAATCTGCAGCTGAAAGAATAGCACCTGTTTCTGCATTATAATCAATTTCTGCCAAGGGATTTGCTACATTTATACGATAGTTAAGGGTTGCATACGGATAGTTGCTTGCAAGAATCTCACCAGTTTGTGTTTCACGACGGAATGACTTGACAACATAGGAGGTGTTGCACTGCGCATTCAGCGCCCAGTACTGGGGTTCGAATGTAAGCACTACAGGCACTTCTGTAACCTCTGTTTCAGAGGCTCCAAATTTCCTTGTCACAGTCTGATAAGGGGTATTAGCACCATCAGCTTCGGCATTAAATGTGAGCTTAGCAGCATAACGCTCTACATAGACATCCACAACCAGATTGCCTGCAGCTTCCTCTGCATCTTTTTCGCTCTTGAATAACTGAGTATCAGGGTTAATTGCAACCAGAATCTGCGGTTCTGCTGAATTAGTAGAAGTATAGTAAACAGAGTTACTCATTGCAAAATAATCCTGGTGATTTATATTGGTTGCAATTCGGTCACGAGACACAGTTTGAATGACAGATAGCGGATTCTGAAGCGATGAGGGTGAGATCGGGTTGATGTAGCAAATAACTCCCACAGGAACTTTTTCACCCTTACGCACGCTGACAGGCACAACAGATTTGTAATACTGGTCAATTGTGCCATTGGTAGCAGCAGAGGTTTGAGGGTTGCTTAACCCAACCGACACAATATCTCCGACTACATTTCCGTCCTCATCGTAAAATACGAAGTAGGCGTTATTCACAGCATTTTCCTGAGTAGTGCCGGCATCAAAGTTAGAACCTGCATCAGGTGTACCGTTAAAAGCAGCAGCACGGGATCCTGAAACATTATCGCCGTGAATGCTCATGTTCACATAAAGTGTCTGATCTACTTCTGACACTTTGCCCTGGTCGGGCTGGGTGGGATCATCCGCACTACATGCTGTAAAAAGCATAGCAAGCGCAGCGGCTCCGCATAGATAGATTTTTTTCATAAGAACTTGGATAAAGTTATTGATTTATTATAGGGTTATTGTTCAATCGTTTTTGAGTTTATTGATTTGGGCAAGCGCGGCAGGAGCGTCTGCAACCTTAAGGCGTGCCGCCTGCTGGAAGAGGGTTGCCGCAGCGTTGAGGTTGCCCTTAAGCGCCTCAAGGTTTCCGCGGGCGTAGATAGCCTGGGGAGTGTCGCCGGCTTTAGCAAGATAGCGTGCCGCGGAATCGAGGTCGCCGCGCTGCATAGCAGCGTTTGCGGCATTGAGGTTTGCGATTTCGCTTTCAGGATACATTGCGGCAGCTGTTTCAAAGAGGTCGTTGTAGAGCTTGGAGCCTTCGGGCTGACTTTTCGCGCCGGTGAAAAGTTCGGCAAGGCTCAGGTTTTGCGGGCGTGTCTGCGCGATAGCTATGATTTCGTCCACCTTGGTAAAGGCGCGGACTGTGTACTCGATGCGGTAGTCGGAGTGGCGCAGGGAGGGGTACACATTTTCTTTAAGGAGGGCGTATGCGGCAGGATATTTGGACTTAATCCTCCATTCGCGGACATCGGGGGCAAGAGCGGAGTCGTCAGCAATCGCCATGATTGCAGATGCCTCGGGCATTGTGCTGGACTCGAGCCATTTGCGGAGACCATCCCAATCCTCAGCCGTCCACTCGGTAGAGATGACTCCGGGAGCGAAGTGGTAGAGGTTGTCGACGTAGCGCTTTAGGGCTTCGGTGCGCCCTTTCGCGAGTTTTTCATTGAGGGCGTAAGAGCCTTCGGGGGAGGCATATCCGTGGATTGAGAGTGAGCGGATTGTCACGTCCTCATCGGTCCGCACGGAGTCGATAGTCGCACGAATTTTTGCCAGCTCGACTGCGTTGGAGCGGTAATCGGGGAGGATATCGGTTTTAGATACGGGGAAATCGATGAACGCCTGGCCGCGGAGTTCCCTGGTCTTGACTTCTTCTGACGGGGTAATCCAGTTGAAGACGGGTTGGAATGTTTCGCGCACAAAGGTGATGTTTGCGAGGGGGAGAAGGGATTGCTGCTCCTGAACGCCGCAACAGCCTTTTGTAATGACGTTTAGCGAGAATTCAGCGCCGTTCATCCAAGATGCGTAAGGCACTTGCGTCGCGTAGCTGACGGTCTGGTTGCGGCTTTTGCGCTCGATCCATGTGAGACCGGGTGTGCGATAGGTTTCGTGACGGAGCCCATGGAGGTAACGGTATTTTCCGGCAACAGCGACCACAGGGAGGTTAAGGACTGAATCGCCTGATGTGAGCACGGGCTGCAACCATATTTCACGGTTGATGCCTGTTGGCTGATCCGCGAGGGAGATTTCCGCATTTATATTAAGGTGGCTTTTGCTGCGCTCTACCTTAATGCCACTCACCATTTTTGCAGCTGCGGGGTCAGACATTTTAACATCCGCCTGACGGACGGCATCGTCAGCAGCAACAGGGGTGACTGCGGCGATTGCCATAGACAATAATATAAGAATGTTCTTTTTCATTGCAGAATCGAGTCGGAGGTTAGAATACGTAAACAAGGTTCAGCGCGGCTTTTGTGGGTCCA
>DAAJ01000128.1:190-661 GCA_001701115.1 Bacteroidales bacterium GP2 | reverse complement strand
AGCTGTAGCCGTATCCGGCTCCGAGCCCTGCATACCATCCCTGGTACCTGCGGTCTTTGGGGGCGCGAAGGTTGGTGCCAAGCATCTTGAAGCCGAGGTCAACATTTGCGACATTGTACTGCCCGCCAAGCGCATGGAAGGCAAAGAAGCTGCCTCCGATTGCCTCACACAGCCAGTAGCGGGCTTCGGGCTGCACCATCCAATGGCGCCATTTGTGGTCGCGCACCGACCATGCGTTGATATTGCCGGAGAGGTCTATAGACCATCTTGGCGCTACCCTGCGCTCAACACCGGCGTTAACCGTCAGCGCTGCATCATACAACAGATTGGTCTTGACAGCCCAATCCTGGCGCTGCTGCGCATACGCGCCCGCGCTCACAAACAAAGTTCCTGCCACGGCAAGGATGCATTTTTTCAGTATTGATCTCATAACAAAATTATTTCTAACTGCAACCGTGAAGGCAGCCATAG
>DAAJ01000128.1:0-184 GCA_001701115.1 Bacteroidales bacterium GP2 | reverse complement strand
AAGCATATCGCTACACATCTTGTTGATTTACAATCGTTTCATGCGGGACTGGGCTTGGCTTACAATCGAGTCCGGCACGGACTTGGAGGATTTGTGCCATCGATTACCGAGTGCCTCAGTATGATTTTAATTACCAAGCTTTCTGCGTGATATTCATAGCTCTAACACAAAACGCCTATAAATC
>DAAJ01000084.1 GCA_001701115.1 Bacteroidales bacterium GP2 | reverse complement strand
CTGTTGTCAGGAACATATTTCATAACAAGTACAAAGATACAAAAAAAGATTGGCTACCATTTTCACGGCAGCCAATCTTTGATGTTTTTTATTGAGAAATAACTTTAAGCAAGCTTTGCACAAACTCCTGCCGGTGAACCGAATCTGTGTAATCGGTCCTTTCGCAGTTAAACCATTGCGCCCCGTTCATGCCTACAGCATGGAAAACCATAGGATTCAAGTAGCCGTCAAAGAAGTTACCGAACTCCGAAGAGGGACCGTCTGAAGTTGTTACAACATATGTGCGGCTCACAGACAGGCACGGCATAATGTCACCGGTATCAGTTGTATCATATACCTTGCCTTTAAGAAATACCTTATCAAAGAATCCTTTCAGCATTGCGGGCATCATGCCCCACCATACGGGGAATATGAACATTACCCTGTCATTATCCTGCAACGCAGCAGCATATTTCTGCACAAGCGCATCATCTGCCTCTCCTTTTGCATAAAGTTCGAGTTCCTTTGCAGACATGACCGGATTAAACCCGTCAGCATACAGGTCTATCACACGATACTCCCTGCCTTCCGCTTCCATCGTGTCCGTCACAGCTTTCAGGATTGAATGGTTGAAGCTGCCAGGATTTGGATGGGCATAAATAATTGTCATCATAATTCAAGATTTTTGTTTATGATAACAACAAGCGGAGAGCCGCGGCGGTTCAACTCTCGTAAATGGGATCGAGGGCGTCAGCTATCTGCGAGAAAATGTGGTCTATGGAACCTGAACCGGGAATGGCGTGGTACTTTCCTTCATTCAGATAGAAATCACGCAGCGGCTGAGTCTGTGTGTGGTACACCTTGAGCCGGTTTGCAATGGTTTCCGGAGTGTCATCGGCGCGTCCGGTCTCTTTACCGCGCTGAATCATACGCTCCATGAGCTCGTCATCATCCACTTCAAGCCCAACTACCGCATCGACTTTCTGCCCTCTCTCCTCAAGCATCTTGTTAAGCGCCTCCGCCTGCGGAATAGTGCGAGGGAATCCGTCAAAAATGACTCCGGCACCCGTAACCGGGTTGCTGTCAAGCTCATGCGCCAATATTTCAAGCATCAGGTTATCAGGAATAAGCTGACCTTTGGCAATATACTCCGAAGCGATTTTGCCAAGTTCCGTATCGTTTTTAATATGCTGGCGCAAAACCTCACCTGTGGAGATGTGGTGTACCCCATACCTGTCTATGAGCTTTAGGCTCTGAGTGCCTTTGCCGCTTCCCGGCGCGCCGAATACAACTATATTAAACATAATTCTATGTGTTTGATTCCATTTATATAACAATCCAACTCACGCTTTGTCGTCAACAACCCAAATATCGGGAAGATTTCTTGCCAGCCCGTCAATATCGAGACCATAGCCAATAATAAATGCAGGGGGGATATTGAAGCCTATGTAGTCAGGATGAACGTCCGCCTTGCACACCTCCGGCTTGTGAAGGAGGGTGGCAACTTTCAGCGATGAGGGATTTTTCTCTTTCAAGTCACTAAGGAGACGCTCCATCGTGCGCCCGGTGTCGATAATATCCTCTATCACTATCACATCTCGCCCCTCAATATCCTCCGAAAGCCCGGCAATCTGCTTGACCGCCCCGGTAGAAGATGTTCCGCTGTAGCTTTTCAGGCGAATGAAGGTTATCTCCGCGTCAATCGTGAGATTGCGGAATATATCAGCCGCGAAAGGGAAAGCGCCATTGAGCACGCACACAAGCAGCGGCACTCTGCCGGAATATTCACTGGAAATGTCGGACGCTATTTCCGAAACACGCTCCTGAATTTTGGATGCCGGAATAAACGGCTTGAACTTCAATCCATTATATGTTACCTGAGTCATTTGCAGGGATATTATTTGTCTGTACAACCAATTGCCCGTGCCACATTAATCATCCCACGGACTGATGCAAAATTACTAAAAATAGGTTCAAGTCTAAAAGAATTACAATTTTTTAAACAGGCGTAGCGACAATATTCCGATTTTTAGTATTTTTGCGAATCTTAAAACAAGCACATAGTCACCAGACCTTATGAAAATATTCAATACAGAAGACATACGCGCCATCGACCGCCGCACGATGGAAATTGACGGAATCAGCTCGCTTGAACTTATTGACCGTGTAGCACAGGGTGTTGCTTCGGAAATAGTTGCGAGGTGGAACCCGAACCGACCTGTGATTGTATTTGCAGGACCGGGAAATAATGGAGCGGACGCCCTTGCGGTGGCACGCCTCCTTGTTGCGCACGGTTTCCGCCCGTCTGTTTATCTTCTTAACATAGGCGGCAACCGTTTGAGCCGCGATTGCCGCGATTGCCGCGACAAGCTCCTTGCCGACGCCCCGGGAATAGATTTTACCGAAGTGACCGGCAGTTTCTCCCTGCCGGAAATGAATCCATCGACACTCATTATAGACGGATTGTTCGGCAGCGGGCTCAAAGGGCAGCTGACCGGCGGATTCATGATGCTGGTGAGGACCATCAACGACAGCGGCGCAACTGTGGTGGCAATAGATATGCCGTCAGGCATGAACGGCGACCTCTGCGCCGACAGCGTCAACAGAAACATCATCCATGCCGACCTCACCCTTGCCGTGCAGTTCCCCCGCCCTGCCTTTTTCATGAAAGAGAGCGAGGAGCTCATAGGCGAATGGAAAACCATAGACATAGGGCTGAACGCCGAAGCCATACGCACAACTCCTACGGGGTTCCACTTTGTTGAGGGCAGTGAAATAAAATCGCTTCTCCGACCTAGAAAAGAGTTCTCATCAAAAGCCGACTACGGCTCGGCACTCCTTATTGCCGGCAGTTACGGAATGATGGGCGCCGCAGTGCTTGCCGCCCGCGGAGCGCTTCGCGCCGGAGTAGGCAAACTCACCGTGCATTCACCGCAGTGCGGCTACGAAATAATGCAGAGCGCCGTGCCGGAAGCTATGTTTGAAGCGGATACCGACAAAAACAAACTCGTTATCGGCAACATGAAAGCCACGCACGATTACAGTGCAATTGGCGTAGGGTGCGGAATCGGCACGCATGAAATAACCGAAATAGCCCTCGAACAGTTCCTCCAGTCAAGGACGCGCCCCGTGGTGCTTGACGCGGATGCCCTCAACTGCATCGCACGCCGACCTTCGCTGATCAACGACATACCCGTCCTATCCGTGCTCACTCCACATGCCGGAGAATTTGACAGGCTTTTCGGCGACCACACCACCGACGAAGCACGCCTGCTCAAGGCTATAGAGGTAGCGCACATACACAACATATTGATCCTGCTGAAAGGACGCTACACCGCACTCGTGCGCTGCGACCACAAAGTCTATTTCAACCCGACAGGGTGCCCGGCAATGGCTACCCCGGGGAGCGGCGATGTGCTCACCGGAGTAATCACCTCCCTTATGGCACAAGGCTACAAGCCGGAGGTCAGCGCCCTCATAGGCGCATACGTGCATGGGCTCGCCGGAGAAATCGCCCGTGACACCCAGGGAGATTACGGAGTGACCGCAGGAGACATCGCATCAAATATCGGCATCGCCCTCAAAAACATTTTAAGATAACCACACATGAAAAAAACGCTGCTCATACTCGCCGTTTCAGTCGCCGCAGTTGCCGGAGCGCAGACCACGCAGAAGCTCACCGCATCGAAAATGAACGAATACGGTCTGATCTACAACCTCCCCACAACCGCAGTTGATGTGACAGTCGAGGCACAACGCACCGTAAAAACCCCCGGCGAATTCCGCCTGTACTCCAAAAAATACCTCAACATCGATCCGATAATGGAGGCATCCGAGGAATGGACAGTGAAGAGCCTCACCCTTTCAACACGCGGCATCGCCGACCAGGGGGAAGGGTATCTTGTGCAGTTCAAAAACGGCAACGTCACATTCATGATGGTTGATGCCGACGGATGCCCGCTGTCGGTAAACGATGAAAATGCCGCTGCGCCGAAACCCGCTGAAATACCGGTTGCCGTGCCGCAGCAGCCTTCAATCCTCCAGAGCCCCGTTGCCGCGCAGGCAATGACCCAGGAGATGCTCCAGGCTATCAGCACCGCAAAGCGCGCGCAGCTCGCCGCAGCAAAGATATATGAACTCCGCCAGAGCAGAAACGACATCATTTCGGGCAACGCAGACCAGATGCCGAGCGACGGCGAGGCTATGAAGCTCGCGCTTGAAAACCTTGAAAAGCAGGAAGCCGCACTTACCGCGATGTTCGCCGGAACTACCCAGACCAGCACCGCCGTGCGCACATACACCACCATCCCCGACTCCACCGCATCCACTACCGTTGCGGCACGCATTTCTGCTACGGAAGGTCCCGTTGATGTCGACGACCTCAGCGGAATGCCGGTGTACCTCTCCATAACCATGGAATCGCGTGGCGAACTGCCCAAAAACGAAAAAGGAGAGGTGAAGAAATTCCCCAAAGGAGGGCTGGCTTACTGTGTGCCGGGGCAAGCGACCTTTACCGCCACTTTCAACGGTCGCCAGCTTGCACGCCTCAGCACCGGGGTTGCGCAGTACGGAGTTGTTTTCGGGCTCGAACCCTCGCTGTTCACCGACAAAAAAGCTCCCGCATACGCGATTTTTGACCCCGCTACCGGAGCAATCCGCGAATTAGGCTCCAAATGACACGACCCTACACCTTAATTATATATAGGTGTAGTTTTTTTTCGCCACAGAGGCTCTAAGCCCCAAAATTGGCAATTTCCTCATAAAAAATCGCAATTTTTCCCTCACAAAATTAGGAAATTACGAAATTATTGATTAATTTTGTACCCGGAT
>DAAJ01000018.1:236-29334 GCA_001701115.1 Bacteroidales bacterium GP2 | reverse complement strand
CGCAGTAACTTTGCACGGAAAAACGCCACCTGCCGAGGCTCAATCATCGCAAGGGAAGAGGTAAGTATTTTCTGTCAATGGAATTGATACACTTTGCAGGATATTTGATACGCCACTCAGAGAATATGGTGCTAATTTTGCAACAAAATAATTACATATAAAAAGTTTCATTATGGAAAAGACAAACATCGGGAGCAAATTAGCTCTTTATCCAATGCCTGTCACCGTCATTGGCACAATGGATGGTGATAAACCTGAGTGGCTTCAGGTGGATCATGTAGGCATAATAGGTCACAACCGTATTCTCGTCAGCATGTTTGGCAAACACCACACTAATACGGCTATCAAAGCCTCTAAAAAACTGTCCATCAATCTTGTTGACCGCAATCTGTTGTCAAAGGCAGACTATGTTGGCTCGGTAAGCGGTGAAAAAGTGGATAAATCTGAGGTGTTTGAGTACTACCTTGGAGAAGGTGGTACACCGGTAATAGAAGAATCCCCCCTCACAATGGAATGTGAGGTTGTGGAGATGTTTGAGATGGAAGGCTTCGACAATTTTATCTGCTCCATTTCCAACACCCATGTGGCAAAAACAGCACTGGATGAGAAAGGAAGTATCGATTATGCAAAACTAAACCTTGTTCTGTTCGAGATGCCTACATACTCCTATCTCGAAATGGGGCCAATAATAGGCAAATGTATGAAAATGCACTAAGCCTGCAGGCGGATTATATACAAGAATACGTCTATGCAAAAAGAAACGGCGAGACTTCTTATCAGGAGTCTTGCCGTTTCTTGGTTTTTATAAGTTTTTCGTTCAGTCGAGATGCAGGTGAAATCCAGATATGTTTCTTATAGATCTTCGTTATTGTATCGGAAAGACCTGTCACCACAGGCTTGAACATCTGGTCGAGACGGGACTGCAAAAACGGGAGTAAACAATCGAATAGTAAAATTTGTTGATATATCAACACGATAAAATAATTAAAAGTATGAAAGTATTGGTTACATCCTCAACCGGTCTGACTGGAAAAGCAGTAGTAAAAGCTTTGGTTTCAAGGAATATTGAAGTACGGGCCATGATTCATTCGTCAAATAAATCGGATGAAATGCTCAGTCTGGGAGCTTCTGAAATATTTGTTGGCGACATAGCATCGTATGATGACATCGTGTCTGCGCTCCAAGGAGTTGATTCTATTTACTACATCTGTCCCACCGCAAGGGAAGATGAGGCAGAAATCGGCAAGATGGCAATCTCAGCGGCGAAAGCAGCCGGAGTGAATAGATTTATATATCAGTCTGTTCTTCATTCCATCGAACCGGAATTGCCGCATCACCGTCAGAAACTGGAAGTGGAGAGAGCGCTTATAGATTCAGGTTTATGTTACTCAATTATACAGCCGGCTCCATTTATGCAGAACCTTATGAATGCTAAAGACGCTTTGGTCAATAATAAGGTATTTGTCCAAAAGTTTTTCACTGCTCCTGACAGCACTAATCGTATCAATCTGATTGATGCTGATGATTTCGGATGTTGTGTCGCAGAAATCGTGGATAATAATCAGTATGAATACGCCACACTGGAACTTTGTGGTCCGCAGAATCTTTCTGCTTCAGAAATGCTTTCAGCAATAGAGGAAATCTTAGGAGAAAAGATTGTGTTCAAGTATATTTCTGATGATGACTTAAAAAATTCAATGTCTGCAGGAAATGTCCCTGAATATTCAACTGATACCCTTCTCCGGATGTTTGGTCATTATAATGAAGGAGATTTTTGTGGCAGCGATTTTGTAACTGATACTATCCTTAAACGAAATCCACGCACTCTCGTTGAATTCCTTAATAAAGCATTAAAATGAAGCAAGGCGAATATGATTTATTAGGAGTATATCTTGATTATGCTTTCAACTCACTCGTGTCGGAGCTAAACCGTTCACTCCATAATGTTGGATTGCCTCTGAATCACGCTCAGTCTGTAATACTTCAGCACCTGTTCCTTAAAGATGGGCAAAGCCAGAGTGATTTAGCCCGCCGTATCGGCAAAGACCGTGCAGGCATAAGCCGGTCTCTTAATACTTTGGAAGAAAATGGCTTTATACGTCGCAAAGCGGTATCCGGTTCAAAAAACGGAATATTCCTGACTGAAAATGCCATTAACAACCGCAATAAAATAGCGGAAGCCATAAATATGGCAACACGCAAAGCCCGGGAAGGCATGAGCGACGAAGAATATGCCTCCGGCATCAGCTTTCTAAAAAAGATACATTCAAACCTGTAGCTTGACTGTATAGGTAAAAATGGCACATTATGCAGGAGATTTGATACGTCACCCAGGAAATGCGGCGTTAATTTTGCAACATAATAATTACGTATGAAAGTTTCATTATGGAAAAGACAAACATTGGGAGCAAATTAGCACTTTATCCGATGCCTGTCACTGTCATAGGAACAATGGACGGTGACAAACCTGAATGGCTTCAGGTTGACCATGTGGGCATAATAGGTCATAACCGCATTCTTGTCAGCATGTTCGGTAAGCATCACACCAATCCTGCAATCAAAGCATCAAAAAAAAACTCTCCATCAACCTTGTTGACCGCAATCTGCTGTCAAAGGCAGACTATGTTGGCTCGGTAAGTGGTGATAAAGTAGATAAATCCGGAGTATTCGATTTTCATCTGGGTGAAGGTGGAACTCCGGTAATAGAAGATTCTCCGCTGACAATGGAGTGTGAGGTCGTGGAGATGTTTGAGATGGAAGGGTTCGATAATTTCATCTGCTCAATATCCAACACCTATGTAGCTGATTCGGCACTGGATGAGAAAGGTCACATCGACTATACGAAGCTAAATCTTGTGCTGTTTGAAATGCCGACATACTCTTACCTTGCTATGGGCTCCGTAATCGGCAAATGCACCAAGATGCATTAAAAAAATATTCCCCAATACATTCAGGCGCAGGATTGAATGGTTTCATCCGGTTCTGCGCCTGTATTTTAGTTGTCTTTTACTTGCCGGAGGTATTCCGAAGGTGTTATGCCGGTCTGTTTCTTGAACATACGGCTGAGATGCTGTGGATATTCCAGCCCGATATCGTAAGCAACCTCGGAGATTGTCTTTCCGCCAGCAAGTCCGTTTTTAGTTTGTATGACAAGGTAATTCCTGATATGATTGCCTGCAGTTTCTCCTGTTGCGCGCTTGATTAAGTCGCCGAGATAGTTAGGCGACATACACAAGCAATCCGCCAGATACTGGATCGTGGGAATGCCATGCTCAAACTGACGTCCGTTGGCATAATAGTCCGCCAATGTGTCCTGAAAGCGCGAAAGAATATCTGAATTTTCATACTTTCTTGTGGCAAACTGGCGGTTATAGAATCTTTTGCAGTATTTCAACAGCACATTTATATACCCGACAATAATCTCATCCTGCTCACTGTCATGTTCCTCATCAATTTCGCGCTGTATAGCCTTCATCAAGGAGACAATAATATCCCTTTCCTCCTTGCTCATGTGCAGTGCCTCGTTGACATGGTAATCAAAGAATGAATAGTCACGTATCATCTTTTCAAGACGTGTGCCGTGCAAAATGTCGGGGTGGAACAGCAAAGCCCATCCGGAAATAGATACCAGCTCTCCATTATCCTCTTTTCCACCTATCTGCCCGGGTGACACGCACAGCAAGGTCGATTCCTTGTAGTCATATCTGCCACAACCGTATTGCAGGTCAACGGATGCATCATCACGCAGGAAAATGCCATAAACCCCATAGTTGTTCAGGCTGTGGCGAATAGGTGATGCCGCATTATAATCGATTACACTTACAAGTCTGTGACGGTCGGTCTGACCGATGTATGCGCTGTAATCGCCTGGCGAATTGACTTTAAGTACCTTGTTCATATCACAAAGTTAGCAATAATAATATGGTTGGGAGCATAGAAAGCCCTATATCGGTGAAATTGATACAGAGTGCGAGATATTTGATACGTTCATTAGGATTTATGATAGTATTTTTGCACTATCAGAATTTATGTTTGCATGAAAAGTGAAATATAGTCTCCTGAGAGGAGTGCAAAAAATGAAATAGTGCGATATCTTATGAAATTGAATTCGTATAACACAAGAAAATCCGATGGTATGATGAGGTTTCTTGCAGCGGCATTTGGTGTCATGGTGTCTGTGGCTTCAATGGCACAAAGCAAGGATGTAAACGCGGTCGATGTTCATTCGCACCTTATGACCAAGCCATATCTTGAATGCCTTGAGCGTCATGGCGCTCTCATGGAGGACGGTTTTCCGCTTCCCGCATGGAGTGAAGATGGGCATCTTGCTTTCATTGATTCGCTGGGTATAGCAACGTCCGTGCTTACTCTTTCATCCCCATATCCGTATTTCGGGGATATCGAGGAGACAAAGGCGATAATCCGGTCAGTAAATGAGGAAGGGGCTGCGGTGAAGCAGCGTCATCCCGGTAGGTTCATGTATTGCGCGTCCGTGCCGTTGCCGGATGTGGACGCAGCTATTCAGGAAACCATATATGCTTTCGACTCATTGAAAGCAGACGGAATTAAACTCCCGACTAACAGCAGGGGGCTTTACTTGGGCGATCCCGTACTTGATCCCTTGATGAAGGAACTTAACGACCGCAAGGCAGTTGTAATAATCCATCCACATCGCCCTGAGTCATTGCCTGAAAGCGTATTCACCTCCGGTCCGATATTTGTTTACGAGTATCCGGTCGAGACTACCCGGGCTGTCCTGAACATGGTGGCTCACAACATAATGGTGCGTTATCCGGATATCAGGTTTGTCGTGCCTCATGCAGGCTCATTCCTCCCAATTGCGGTGGCACGACTGAAAAAAGGATATCCGCTGATGTCAGCAATGGGCGTGATAGAGCAGCCGTTTGATATTGAGGCGAATATGTGCAACCTCTACTACGACGTTGCCGGTGGTCCCACTCCTGAAATCCTTGACCTCTTGTTGACGATTACCGATCCGAAGCATATTCTCTACGGTTCGGACTATAGCTTCGTTCCCGCAAAAGCATTGCAGAAAGTCTATGCTGGTCTAATTTCGTCTATCGATAATAATGAGCGTCTTCCTCCATTTAAGGAACAAATATTGCGTGACAATGCTTTGGCTCTTTTCGGAATTGAAAAGCATTCCTCCTACCAGTCAGTCCCAGAACCACAACGCAAGAAACTGCCGATGGCGGAAGACGGAATAGTAAGACTCTCACGTATCGAGGTCTATCCTCAGTATCTTGATGAATATATGAAGATGGCAACAGAGGTAGGTGTAACGTCACTGCGTACAGAGCCGGGGGTGTTGACCATGTATGCCGTTGCAGACAAGAATAATCCTTGTTTAATCACCATCTTAGAGACATACGCGAGCCAGGATGCTTATAAATCGCACATCGCCTCACCGCATTTCCAGAAATACAAGCAAGGCACGCTGCACATGGTTAAGTCGCTTGAACTATGCGACCAGACACCACTGAATCCTGACAGCAAGATGATAAATACAATAAAATAATCAATATGAAATATACAAAATTAGGCAATTCCGATCTCAGAGTATCACGCATCTGCTTGGGATGCATGGGCTTCGGCGATCCGGCTCACGGGCAGCACACGTGGACAATAGGTGAACCGGAAACCAGGGAGATAATCAGATATGCTCTTGACAAGGGTATCAATTTCTTCGACACCGCAATAGGTTACCAGAACGGGACAAGTGAAAAGTATGTTGGGCAGGCTTTGCGTGACTTTGCCAAACGTGATGATATTGTGGTGGCAACCAAGTTCCTTCCTCGGTCGCCTGAGGAGATAGCAAATGGCATTTCCGGCAGGGAGCATATTGAAATGAGCATAGATGCCAGCATCCGGCATCTTGGCATGGACCATGTGGATCTCTATATCTACCACATGTGGGATTATAATACTCCCATACATGAGATAATGCGCACACTTCACGATATAGTGAAAAGCGGCAAGGCGAGGTATATAGGAATTTCCAACTGTTTTGCATGGCAGCTCGCCAAAGCAAATACGATTGCAGAATATGAGGGACTTACAAAATTTATTTCCGTTCAGGGACATTACAACCTGCTTTTCAGGGAAGAGGAACGCGAGATGAAACCTCTTTGCGCAGAGAAGAATATTGCTATGACCCCATATAGCGCACTTGCAAGCGGGCGCCTGTCGAAACGTCCCGGAGAAGATTCAAAGCGCCTTGAAGAGGATAGCTATGCCCGACTGAAATACGATGCTTCCGCGCAGCAGGATGAGGTGATAATTCGCCGCGTTATGGATATCGCGGACAAACGCGATGTATCCATGACTGAGGTTGCTCTGGCTTGGCTTTTGACAAAAGTCACCGCTCCTGTAGTTGGAGCAACCAAGAAACATCATATAAACGGGATGATAAAGGCGGTTGAACTTGAACTATCTCCGGATGAAATAGCATATCTTGAAGAATGCTATGTGCCTCATCCGCTTGTAGGCGTGATGGCGCAGAACACACCGGCGAAAGCTAACCGCAATCAGGTTTGGACGCGCAATTCTGAAATTTTCAAATAGCCCGAGGTATGGAATGCGTTAACCTGATCCGCCCGACCTGCTTTAGTTTTGTATTGCCAGTTGACCCGAATTCATAAAAATTTCAATACAGAAGTTTAGATATACTGTTTGAATATCTGTTGCAAGCAGGTACAGACTTATTTAGTGCATGTATCCTCAGAATTGAGGCAAAATGTTTTAAATAAATTGTTTACCTTTGCATTTTCCTAATAGTTTTGCATGGATATCATGAAAGTTTTTATTGCAGCCGCAATGTCTGCGGCAATTTCACTGTCGGCAGTGGCAAACCCGCAGGAAGGGAACAAAATAATCCGTATAGCCACAGATAATACCGATCTTGTGCTCGAAGTTGGACCAAACAAGCGTTTGTACCAGACATATCTCGGACCGAAACTAAAGCACAGCGAGGACTTGCAAAACCTGTCGTGGAACCAGCACGCAGGTTCTGACGGTTCTGTATCTACCCGTGGATGGGAGGCATATTCTACCTCCGGCAATGAGGACTTCTTTGAGCCCGCCCTCGGTATTACCCATGCGGACGGAAATATGACAACATATTTATATTATGTGGATTCTTCACAGGAACAGGTGCCCGGTGGAACTCTTACCCGCATAAATCTCAAGGATGATAAATATCCGGTGAATGTTACCCTTAATTATGTGTCATATCCCAAGGAGAATGTAATAAAGACTTGGAGTGAAATTTCTCATGGCGAGAAGAAGCCTATAACCATGTCGCAATATGCTTCCGCAATGTTGTACTTCAACGAGCCGGAATATTGGCTCACTGAGTTCAGCAGCGACTGGGCGAAGGAAGCGCAGATGCGCACGCAGCAGCTCCAGTTCGGCAAAAAAGTAATCGACACCAAGCTTGGAAGCCGTGCGGCTATGCTGACTCATCCTTTCTTTGAAATCGGGCTAAACGGTCCGGCAAAAGAGCATAGCGGCGAGGTGCTTATGGGCACCCTTGGCTGGACGGGAAATTTCCGGTTTACATTCGAGGTGGACAATGTGGGAAACCTGCGTGTCATTCCGGGAATCAATCCTTACGCTTCAAACTACGAGCTAAAAGCAAACGAGGTGTTCACCACTCCTGAATTCATCTTCACGTTGAGCTATGACGGCACAAGCCAGGGAAGCCGTAACCTGCATGACTGGGCGAGGAAATACGGTCTTAAAGATGGCGAAGGAACGCGGATGACACTTCTCAACAACTGGGAGAATACCGCATTTGATTTCAACCAGGATATTCTTGCGCAGCTTATGAAGGAGGCTAAACACCTCGGGGTGGATATGTTCCTTCTCGATGACGGTTGGTTCGGAAACAAATATCCACGAAAGGATGACCATGCGGGTCTCGGCGACTGGGAGGTGACTCATGACAAGCTTCCGGGCGGCATTCCGGCGCTCGTTGACGCGGCAAAGGCTGCCGATGTGAAATTCGGCATATGGATTGAGCCGGAAATGGTGAATCCCAAGAGTGAACTTTATGAGAAGCATCCTGATTGGGTAATCGAGCAGCCTAACCGCGACACATATTATTACCGCAACCAGCTTGTGCTTGACATGAGCAATCCCAAAGTGCAGGACCATGTTTTCAATGTGGTGGATGATATTCTTACCGAGAATCCTGATGTGGCTTATTTCAAATGGGACTGCAACAGCCCGATAACCAATATTTATTCTCCTTACGCCAAGGATAAGCAGGGACAGTTGTATGTGGACCATGTGCGTGGGATATATAATGTTCTCAAGCGCATCAAGGACAAATATCCGGATGTGCCTATGATGCTTTGCTCCGGTGGCGGCGCACGTTGCGACTATGAGGCGCTGAAATACTTTACTGAGTTCTGGTGCTCGGACAATACCGATCCGATTGAGCGCATTTATATCCAGTGGGGATTTTCGCAATTCTTCCCTGCAAAGGCTATGGCTGCTCATGTGACAAGCTGGAACAAGAACACATCTGTCAAGTTCCGCACCGATGTTGCGGCGATGTGCAAACTTGGTTTCGACATAGGGCTGCATGAGTTGACTGCGGAAGAACTGGAATTCTGCCAGCAGGCGGTTGCCAACTGGAAGCGTTTGCAGCCTGCGGTCATGGATGGAGACCAGTACCGTCTTGTTTCACCTTACGAAACAAATCATGCTGCAGTTGAGTATGTCGACAAGTCAAAAAACAGTGCTGTGTTGTTTGCCTACGACCTTTCTCCGCGTTTCCAAGAGAAACTGTCGCCGGTAAAACTCCAGGGGCTTGACCCGGACAAGAAATATCTTGTTCAGGAAATTAATCTCATGCCTGGCACTGAGGCTAAGTTTGCCCAGAATGGAAAGGTCTTTACTGGCGACTATCTGATGAAAGTTGGCATCAATGTTTTCACATCGCGCCACAACACCTCAACAGTAATCGAAATTACCGCGCGGAACTGATTCCGCCACTCCGGATAAAAAAACGCTGCGACCTGGTTTTGCCAAGCCGCAGTGTTTTTTATTATCGGGTAGAAATTAGTATTCCTGCCATGAAGTGATGCCGATTGTCTCTACCGGACGTGAAACAAACGCTTTTACGTATGCCAGGGCGAGACGTGCGTTGGTGAGCAGCGGAATGTTATGGTCAATAGCGTGGCGGCGGATGCGGTAGCCGTTTGTCAGTTCGCGCTTGGTATGGTTTTTCGGGATATTGATTACCAAATCGACTGTGTGATCGCTGATAACGTCAAGAACTGACAGCCCTTCTTCATCCGGCCAGCATACCTGGGTAGTCTTGACTCCGTGTTCAGCAAGGAATGCGGCTGTGCCGGGAGTAGCATATATGCTGTAGCCTTTGTCCTGAAGCAGGCGGCAAGCCTCAAGCATATCCACTTTTGCGCGTGCATCTCCGGAACTTACAAGGACTCCCTTGGTAGGCACATGGTGACCAACTGAAATCATGGCGTTGAGCAGCGCTTCGTCGAAATCGCGTCCGAGGCAACCGACTTCACCGGTAGATGCCATGTCTACTCCAAGCACCGGGTCTGCTTTGTGCAGTCGGGCAAAGGAGAACTGCGATGCCTTTACTCCGATGTAGTCAATGTCAAATGTAGATGTGTCGGCAACTTCCGGTTTTTCTCCGAGCATGATGCGTGTTGCGGTTTCGATGAAGTTCTTCTTGAGCACCTTGCTCACGAATGGGAATGAGCGTGATGCGCGGAGGTTGCATTCAATCACCTTGACATAGTTGTTTTTAGCAAGATACTGGATGTTGAACGGACCGGAGATATTGAGCGCTTCTGCAATGCGTGCGCTTATGCGCTTGATGCGGCGTGCAGTTGCCATATATATTTTCTGAGCTGGGAACACCAGAGTTGCGTCACCGGAGTGAACGCCGGCATATTCCACATGTTCCGAAATAGCGTACTCAACAATTTTGCCGTTGCGTGCCACTGCATCAAATTCGATTTCCTTGGCATTCTGGAGGAACTCAGAAACAACAACGGGATATTCTTTTGACACTTTTGCCGCCTGGCTGAGGAAACGGTGCATCTGCTCGTAGTCGTAGCAAACATTCATTGCCGCTCCGGAAAGCACATAACTCGGACGGATGAGCACAGGGAAACCTACTTCTTCAACAAATGCATGGATTTCATCCTCGGTTGTGAGTTCTTTCCAACGGGGCTGGTCAATTCCCAGCTGGTCGAGCATGGCGGAGAATTTGTGGCGGTTTTCAGCCCTGTCGATAGACACCGGTGATGTGCCGAGCACAGGCACATGGCGACGGTATAGCTTCATTGCAAGATTGTTAGGAATCTGACCTCCAACGCTCACAATCACGCCGCGTGGTGTTTCAAGGTCAATTATATCCATAACGCGCTCAAAGCTAAGTTCATCAAAGTAGAGACGGTCGCACATGTCATAGTCGGTAGATACTGTCTCCGGGTTGTAGTTGATCATCACCGCTTTGTAGCCAAGTTTGCGGCAAGTAGTAGCGGCGTTGACAGAGCACCAGTCAAATTCCACAGAACTGCCTATGCGGTAAGCGCCGGAACCAAGCACGATTATGGTATTGTGCGCGTTGAGGTCGTAAGGGATGGAATTTTCTGTGGCTCCGTATGTCACATAGAGATAGTTGGTGAGTTCGGGATACTCGGATGCGACGGTGTTTATGCGGCGCACAAAAGGAGTGACGTTAAGTTCTTTCCTGCGGTTGCGCACGCGGAGCACATCAGCTTCCATGTTGCCTTTCGGGTTTTCAACAAGGCGTGAAATCTGGAAGTCGGAGAATCCGAGGCGTTTTGCTTCAAGGAGTGTCTCGCGGTCAAGGTCATCCACGCTACCGCCGCGAGTACGCAGGAGATTGGCGAAGTTGACTATGTTTGCAAGGCGCTCGATGAACCAGATGTCAATTTTTGTGAGTTCGGCAACCTTTGCAGGGGAATATCCCTCCTCAAGTGCCTGCGCGATAGCGAAAATGCGCATATCAGTGGGGTGGGTGAGAGCATGTTCGAGGTCCTCAACATGGATGTCGGAATTGCCGACAAATCCGTGCATCCCTTGTCCGATCATGCGCAAGCCTTTCTGTATTATCTCCTCAAATGATTTGCCGATTGACATGATTTCACCTACCGATTTCATAGATGAGCCTATTTCGCGGTCAACACCTACGAATTTAGTGAGGTCCCAACGGGGGATTTTCACAATCATGTAGTCAACATCCGGAGCTTTTGCAGCAGAGTTAGGTGTGCCCGGCTCGCCAATCTGGTCAAGTGTGTAGCCTAACGCAAGTTTAGCAGCAACGAAAGCCAGAGGGTAACCGGACGCTTTTGAAGCGAGAGCTGAAGAGCGGCTCAGGCGCGCGTTGATTTCAATGATGCGGTAGTCATTTGTTTCTGCGTTGAATGCATACTGGATATTGCACTCGCCAACGATGCCGATGTGGCGCACAACGCGGGTTGCGATATTCTGAAGCATTTCAATCTGCTCCTGGTTCAGCGACACGATAGGAGCCACCACAATGCTCTCGCCGGTATGTATGCCGAGCGGGTCGAAGTTCTCCATCGGCACAACAGTGAAGCATAGGTCAGATGAGTCGCGGATAACCTCAAACTCAATCTCTTTCCAACCTTTGAGCGATTCCTCAACCAGAATCTGGCGTGAGTATGCAAGGGCGCTTTCACAATGGGCAATAAATTCTTCATCGTTGGTGCAGATGCCGGAACCGAGTCCTCCCAGCGCGTAGCCCGAACGTACCATTACGGGATAACCGATGCGGTGTGCAACCTCAATGGCATCCTCCAGGTTTTCAACTGCCTGTGAAACGGGAGTCTTTACATCGATTTCATTAAGTTTCTTAACAAACAGGTCGCGGTCCTCTGTAATCATGATGGCTTCAACAGAGGTGCCAAGCACTTTCACTCCATATTTTTCAAGTGTGCCGTCAAGATAGAGCTGTGTGCCGCAGTTAAGGGCGGTCTGACCTCCGAAAGCAAGAAGGATGCCGTCCGGACGCTCTTTCTTTATGACCTCTTCAACGAACTCGGGTGTAATGGGAAGAAAATACACGCGGTCAGCAACACCGTCCGAAGTCTGGATGGTAGCGATGTTGGGGTTGATAAGCACTGATTCAATGCCTTCCTCACGCAGGGCTTTGAGCGCCTGTGAGCCGGAGTAGTCAAATTCGCCCGCTTGCCCTATCTTCAAGGCACCCGAGCCGAGTAGTAATACTTTTTTCATCGTTGTAATTGCACTGGAATAAATGAATCCCTTTTTAGGGAAGTTTTGCAAAGGTACATAAAAAATCGAGTTTTTTATGCCCGGAGAATAAGAAAGTCAAGGGAGTGTTTTCCAATTCTTCAAGATTTTGCCTAATTTTGCGCTTGCTGGTAGGATTTGCACAAGCCATCATTATTATTGTGTATCCTAAATCATTATTATTATGTATTCTAAATCACTGTTTATCAGCATATTGAATCCAACAATACATCGTAACAGGTTATATACCCGTTTCCCTGTAATAAATGTCCTTCTTTTGTGTGTAATGATATTCTTACCATTGGAGGCAACTTCTCAATCGGAAATTATAAAGGAATGCAGTATTCAGGGGCAAGTAGTTGATGCTATAACTGAGTATCCTGTTAAGAGTGCCAAAATCAGTATTCTTGATACTCTTGGTGTGGTTTTATGTGATTCTATGAGATCCGACGAATGGTTGGAGGATAATGCGGCATACGAAACTGTACTATACGACGGCAAAGCTCCATGGCGTTCTAAATATAAATTGTCAATATGCGCCAAAGGATATGAGCCACAATACATCGAAGTGACCACACCTGAAAATGGATACATCAACTTTGGAACCATTCTGCTGCACAGACCTCAGCGTACCAGAGACCTGCAGGAGGTCGTCGTTACTGCCACTCGTGTCAAGATGGTGATGAAAGGCGACACACTGGAATATGATGCTACAGCATTCCAGCTTCAAGAAGGATCTATGCTTGACGGGCTTATTTCCATGTTGCCTGGGGCTACGCTCGATAACGATGGGAGAATATCTGTCAATGGTCGCTTCGTTTCAGAACTGTTGGTCAATGGACGTAAATTCTTTTCCGGAGATCCGCAGGTCGCTCTACGCAATCTGCCCGCCTATACAGTGAAAAAAATTCAGGTCTACCAGAAAACGCCCGAAGAACTACGCGGCATTAAAAACCGCGATCGCTCTGATGACCCATTGGTAATGGACGTGGGGCTAAAAAAGGACTACATGAACGGATGGATTGCCAACGCAGAGGGCGGATACGGCTCAAGCACATACGGGGGCTGGTCTCCACGATGGATGGGACGCTTGTTTGGTATGCGTTACACAAAAAAATCATTCATTGCACTTCATTCATCGGCAAACAATCTCAACGACCCGGAGGCAGCCGGCGCTAAGGGACAATGGAGAAAGCCTAACTCCACATCTGGTGAAATCACCACCAAACGCATTGGCATAGAGTATAATACCGATTGGAGCGACCAGACGGAAGCCGGAATTAACACTAAGTTTAATCTTGTTCGTCAGAGCACATTCAACACCATTGAAACTCTTAACGAAGCATATATGGCTGGAGGAAACACTTTCAGTCGCTCGCAGTCAGCTTTAAACCGCAGCACATGGCGAGGCGATTGGACCGGTGGAATTTCGCGCAGATTCAAGACTTTCGTCCGGTATACTTCGATTTCTGCCGATTTGAAGTATGAGAACGGCAAACTTCTCAGCGAATCAACCTCAGCTGAAAGCAGCTCAATGCTTCCTAATAATTTCGCAGCTACCGGCTCTGCCGACTTTGTCAAAAATGTTTTATATCTACGTCAGCAAAATTCTTTACTGAAAGACCGCTCTTTTGGGCAGAATTATAATGCGACATTGAATTTTGTCAAAGGCTTTCGGTTCGGTGCAACCGCCACGGTAAACAAGACCACCAACCATACCAACGGTTCAGACCAAATCACTTATCCCTCCAATTCTGAACTTAACATAAACCGTCTGCGACGTGGTGACATTCCCTCACGTGAATATTCTTACAAGTTGAATCCCTCTTGGAACGGATTTGGCAGTAATTGGCGTGCAGCGGTAAAATACACATATTCCCAAAAGTATAACCACGGTGAACGCACCATAGAAGAAATAAATCAAGCGCAAGAAAATACATCCCCTTCCATGCAGCCAAGCTGGGCAATTGACTACGCCAACAGTTACCGCACTATCAGACGCGCATGGAGTAATACGCTTAACACTAATATAACCTACTGGTGGGGCGGTGAGAAAAAAAGAGATTACTACTTGACGTTATCAGGAAATATTGAGAACATAACCCGGCACGTCTCTGACTTTCGCAACCGGGAGCCACACAATCTTAGTCGCAATGACTGGCAATTTGAAGGAAGTCTAAGGTTCAATAAAGGAGGAAATAATGGGTTTCTCGGTGGTAACCTCGCACTGGAAATGACACTGAACCAAACACTCCCGGATGTGATGCAACTGCTTGACGTGCGTGACACATCCAACCCATTGGTACTTGAATTGGGTAACCCGGATCTGCACAAGGCTACAAAATATGGTGCAACTATTCTTTACGACAAATCTTTCAAAAATCCATCCGCATGGTTGACACTATCTTTTAATTGCCACCGAATCGGCAATGCGTTGGCACGGGCAAGAACCTTTGACCGCACCACCGGCATAACCACTTGGCGTCCAACTAATATAAATGGCAACTGGGGAATGGACGCAAAAATATACTATAGCCTCGCACTCTTGCCCGGGAAAGCCCTTATAATAACAAACACAATGTTGCCGACCTATGCTTGCAGCGCCGACTACTCCTCTGATTCTGATAAACCTGCACGCTCGGAGGTCGACAACTGGACATTCCGTAATGACCTAAATGCCAGTTATTCCATCATGAAGGGTCTAATGGTCACTACAAAAATCAACCTCGCTTGGACATCGCTTCATAGTCGAAGCAACCTTTTCAACACATTTGACTATGCAAATATAAACTACGGTCTCGGTGTGAAATACACGCTGGCGGGTGGCGTGGAACTTGACACTGACCTGATGGCATACTGCCGCCGCGGCTATGAGGAACCATCCATGAACACAACCGACTGGGTATGGAATCTCCAACTGAGCAAATCATTTGGAAAAACAAAGCAATTCACGGTAAAAGCCATAGGCTTCGACCTGCTTCACCAACTCCCTACCGTAAAACAAGTGGTCAATGCCCAAGGCAGAACAGAAACCCGCTACAATTCCCAGCCAGCCTATGCAATTATGACCCTCGCATATCGCCTTGACATCAAACCGCGTAAGAAATGAAACCTTTCCACGCAGTCAACAATTGAGCCGGATGGAGTAGCATTACGGTCGCCGTATTCTCATATTTATTGCCTATTTATCATTTGCAGGTAGAATCTGCGGATCGTAACTGTCTTTGTGGTAGACGTAGAGCTCAAGGGCAAATGCAATATTAAAATGAACATTGCCGGCATACTTCAATGTTATAATTGCATGCCACTGGCTATGACGTTAATAAAGACAATTAAAAATATGAGTACAGCAAAAATCATGCGGTGGGGCTACATTGACACCACCGGCAATTTTACTATCGAGCCCAGATTTGACGGCGCAAGTGATTTTCATGACGGTCTTGCCGCAGTGAAGATAGACTGGAGCAGGGGCTACATAGACAAGTCGGGTGAGTATGTGATTGCGCCACAGTTTGAAGCGGCAAAAGATTTCCATGACGGAATTGCGCAGGTGTGCCTTGACGGTGAATGGATCTATATAGACCGCACCGGAGCGAAAGTGCCCGCTCCAGAAGAAATTGAAGCTGAGGTAAAGTATGACGGGCTTATGCCTACGCTTGTTGATGGCAAGTTCGGTTATGCTGATAAGGATGGGAAAATGGTAATTGAGCCAAAATTCTGCGACGCGGAGCCGTTCTGCGAAGGTCTTGCCCGGGTGAGGACAACACCGAGCGGCAAATGGGGATTTATCAATGAAAAAGGCTCTTACGCTTTCAAAACTAAATTTATTCAGGCGGGAAATTTCAGTGAAGGAGTGGCGCGCGTGCTCGTAAAGGAGTAATTCGTCTTGTCAGGGAACAAATGCTTTTTTCTTTGAGGAGGAGTGGTGAAATAATTCAGGCGATTTAGTGCCGGGTTATTCCATCGCTTCCTCAATGCTGGTCATTATATCTTCTATTACCATCTTCCGGAATAGCCAGTGGCACATGCCACCTGGTATTCTTTGCATGAAATGTTCATTAAGGTTCAAAACATATAATGGGCGGATTCTCCAGCTGTAATTATAGCGTTTTTTCCAGTCGTACATGCAATATTCCCACCATCCAGTATCTTTACGCCACCATTCTCCAGTCACATATTTGTTATTAAGTCCCCATTTTGTCGCTCCTGTAGCATTAGGAGAGCCACATTGCCGGTAGACATGGTGGGGTGCCAGTCCTAAATCCAGAACTTTGCCAAGCGATACACGGCATACAATAAGAGACCCGCGAGCGTAATGCATTGCCGTTTTGCGTACCGGAGCAAAATATATCCCGTTGCCGGCGAAGTTGCCTCCTCCTACATTCCAAATTCCAGTAAGGTGGCATGAATAACCATTGCGCCCTGCATGGGTGATAGTGGTGCTCGCTTGCTCGTTTGTTCCATGGAAAAGCGTCAAGGCAGGAATGAAAGTGTCAATTACAGTCCATATGGTACTCTCAATAAAAGTAAGCCCACCATGCCATACCACATACTTTAATACACGCCAGGGAATAAACAGTATCAGGCGTATATAATCATTCCCTCCCTCCTTGTCGTTGCTTGGCAAAAAGACTTCAACTATGTAGTTGTACATCTCAAAAGAGCAATGCACTATGATATTGTAATAAAATGCATTGAGAAGTCTCAGTGGAGTTAGTACCACATAGAGCGGTATCTTTACCCATTGGTACCTTTCCCTAAGTTTGGCATTGTGGTAGTCCCTCCCGTCGTTGCTCTTATAAAGAATGCGCCATGGTTTTGCAATGAAACGTTGTATCCAGTTGAGTATATAGAAAGGCATTCCCGCGACCCATGATGCCAGTACATGCAGATGCTTCCTATGCCTAAAACATAGATGGCTATTTTGCGTATGATTATTATTACAACTATGAGAATGCCAATATCAAAAAGCCATGATATTATTCCTTTTTTGCTTGAATATGATGAGGACACTTCTTTCCGTTGGGTAGGCATTTGAGGAATTACCTCCACATATTTTATATATTTTGTTGAAACGAAGCCTCTTTGCTGCAAATGTTGGATTGCCGCCCAATTTTTGTCCGTAATATAGTCTACACGTATTCGTGTATGGGATGGAAGGACCGTTATTATCCTTGAGGATGTATTGTCGGAGGCTCTTACATTTAAAGAGGTGGTGGTCTCATACCATGCCGGTAAAGAAACTTGTTGTGCCCCGCAGGCAAGCCATGACAGGAATATTAGAAGGATTGCAACAAATCTCATCGGCAAAATGATGGTTTACATAATGAACGGATGGAGGGAGAAACATAAAGTCGGATGCAATATTAATGAAAATGTGTGACATATTCAAGGATTGTTTAATGAAAGGATATAAATGCCTTGCTGATAGTGGGCTGTGGATTCATTTGAGTATTGCTGAAGTGCCGGAGTGTTCCTTCCCCAACTCATTGCTCCGCTCAACCTTTTTCCCGTAGCCGATTGTGTATGTCGCAGCTACGGAGAATTTCATGCGGTTTTCAGGGGAGTAAACTTTGGCGGACATATTGTAGTATTCCGAGCGAAGCTTTTCTTTGTTTGAATTCCATGCTGAGCGGAAAAAATTTGATGTGGCAAGGCTGATATTCCATGAACCGTTGCCCCATCCGAGCTGGAATTGGTACTGTGATGTGGTTTTCTTTTCGATTCCGCTGTTTTCTTCCGGGTAATGGTGTGGTGTCGTGTACCAGCCTGTAGCACGGAAACTGCCGAAATAATAGCTCAGTTGTGCGGTGCAGGTCAGCTCATTGCGCCGCATAGAGAAAATTCCGCTTGTTTTTCTAATCCATGCTTGCGGGTTCAATCGTGCGGCAAGTTTGCCATTTAGGAACTTTGCAGTTGTGTTTAGCCCAATCATCGTGGTCCTGTATGTGCCATTATTAGCGTAGCGGCGCATCATTGTGCCCTCCGGACCATCCGGCGCATATTCGGCAACACGCCTGTCTGAGATATTGTAGTTGAAGCAGGTGAGGGCAATCTGCCATTTGTTTGACGGCAACCAGACTCCTTGCAGACCTACTTCATGTGTCGGGGAATTTTTCAGGTTGGGATTTCCTGCGTACCATATCAGTTCATCCTGGCGTAGCACAACCGGGCTTGTAGTTGAGGCTACAGGGAATGTTTCATAATAGCTGTATGAAGCCGATATCTGGTATTTCTCCGTAGGGGAGTAAGTAACATCAGCATCTATTTTAGGGTAGGACGTACGGTGTTTGTAATCGGTGATGGAATTGGTCTGCAATGACCATGCCGCATTCATATAAGTGCTCCATGCATCTGTTTCATAATTGTATGATGCACCGGCTTGGTAGCCTTCAATGCCGTATGTCTGTTGTGAAGATGTGCTGCCGCTATAGTCGATGCGGTTGTTGCTCCATAATCCGACAATATAGCCCCTTACCGAGTTGCAGTCATTTATTTGCCAGTACAGATTAGGATTGATAATACCATAATAGGAGTGCTCTCGCGCTTGGTTGGTTATTGATAGTGTTCCATGATCCGTGTATGATGAACAAATACGGTTGTTTCCGTATTCAACCCGTGCACCTATGTTCAGTGACAAATTATGAGGAAGGGTAAAGAGGTAATTTCCTGTGTAACGTGCGGTCATGTTTTTATTGGAGTTTTCCGAAGATGTCCTGGTGTAACCGGACATGGTTCCGGTATATGTGACATTGTTTGACATGATGCTGTTAGGGGAGTTGGCATAATTGATTCCCAACCTATTCGCCACTTGAATTTTGTCAGTGTCATAGATTACTCGTAAAGACACATTGTTTGCATTGCTATGGTAGTTGTTTGCCGTGCCGGTCGTGCTTCTTTGCAGCACTGCGGGACCATTGCCGTTTAGATCCGTGAAACGCATTTCTTCAACGGTCTCATTTCCGGCATGTCGTATGTCGTTATATTTTTCGCTGGCAAATAAATCGAAACTCACTGATTTATATTTCATTTTTGAATAGGCTCCTGCATCGGTAGTTGTCACTCCAATGCTTTGCCCTGCGTTGATCTTGGTATAGCCGCCCCATTCGTATTGCTGCATTATGAAGTTTACCACATGCTTCTTGCCTGAAAATTTAGGGTCACTGGGATTATCGTAATATTCCACCCGCTTGACATCGCGTGGCATAAGCCCGGCAAGATCCTCGGCGGATGCCTCCACATAGTCAATGAAGATTGATACCGGTTGCCCGGCAATTGTCTTTACCGCCTCATTTATCGGGTCTACCGACAGTTGCGGTATCGCCATTATGCTTAATAGCGAGGTAGCGTTGTTTGCGGCATTCTTCTGCTTTGCGTCAGGAATGTATGTTGATGCTTTTGCTGATGTCCTTTGCATATTAGCCTCCACTGTGACTTCATCAAGCGTTCCGGCATCGATGCTGTCAGGGTTGGAAACAATTTCTTGTGCTGAGGCGGTTGTGCCTATTGCCATTATAAGTGCGGGGAGTGATATTTTCTTCATAGTCCTTGAATATTTGTTTGCTGCAAAAGTATGGTAAAAGGAATCATGCCTGCCTTAGTTGATACTCCTTTAGTCTTAGTTAGTCTTAGTTGGGAAATTTCCTAAAATTATTCTTGCTACCTTTGCCGTATGAGGAAATTTAAGATTATAAACGCCATCTGCTTGGGTGCGATTGCAATTCTGGTTATTGCAAATGCATGGTTTATGCATGGGCTATATGAAACATATAGGAAGAAGTACCTTGAAAATATTGAGAGTTGCGTGCGGCAGGCTGATATCCTTTCATGGATTCATGTTTTGCAGGCTACATTTGAGTCCATAGACAATTCCCGGCTTACAGTGTCATTTACGGTTGCCGGAGATTCGGTTGCTCCTGAGTGGTATGATTACCCGTCAGTAGATCGTCGTTTAGTAGATGAACTAATATACTCTTTCGAGACATCAAATGATTATGGTGAAGATTTGATAGAGCAAAATTATGTCGTATTAGACAGTATTTTCAGGCGTCAGCTTGGTTATGCCGGGTTTTCCCCGAAGGTAGCGGTGATATTGCCGGCGGATTCTGTGCTGCCGGATGAATCAGGTCTATGGAAAATCCAGATGACACTCGGCGACGGAGCAATGCATTTATATAATGTGTATGTGTCCTCTTTAGGCTGGAGTGTGCTTAAGGATATGTCCGGGATACTTGCAACCTCCGTCGCAATCCTTTTGATAACAGGGTTTCTGATATTTTATTTGCTTCGTTGGGTGGGGAAATTGCGGACAATAGAGCAGATGAAAGACGATTTTACGCACAACATGACCCATGAACTGAAAACTCCAGTCGCAGTGGCGTATTCAGCCGCAGATTCCATGCTACGTTATTATGACCAAAGCGATGAGGCGAGAAACAGGAATTTCCTGAAAATAATCCTTCAAAGGCTGAGCTATTTGTCGGGGATGATAGAAAACATATTGTCAATGAGCATGGAGAGGTTCAAGAAGATGGAGCTTAATATATGCACCGTTGAGGTGAAGCCGATTGTGGAGGAGGTTGCAGGAATGATTAAGCTAAAGGCGGAGAAACCGGTGGATATAAAAATTGACATACCTGATGGTTTTACTGTTGTTGCAGATCCTTTGCATCTGGGCAATGTGCTGTCAAACCTGATAGATAATGCGGTGAAATATTCAGGAGATTCTGTGGCAATATCAATAACTGCCGCCTTGCGGTCTATAATCGTATCTGATAATGGCATAGGCATTGCAAAAGAATACTTGCCTTACATTTTTGATAAATTCTATCGTGTGGCATCCGGCGACCGCTATGAAGTGGGCGGTTACGGATTGGGGCTTTTCTATGTGCGGCAGATAATGGATCTGCTCGGTTGGAAAATAGATGTGGCGAGCACTCCCGGCGCCGGCACTTCATTCACAATTAAAACTGATGGCTATGAAGAAAAATAAAGTGCTTCTGGTAGAGGATGACTCAACCCTTTCGTTTATTGTGCAGGATGCTTTGTGCCGCGAGGGATTTGAGGTTGTCAGCGCGTCAAATGGCGAAGCAGGGATTAAAGCATTTAAAGACCATAAGCCGGATATCATAGTTGCAGATGTAATGATGCCGAAGATAGACGGATTTGAGATGGTACGGCGTATCCGCTTAAATTCTCATTCTGTGCCGGTACTGTTCCTTACAGCAAGGACAGCACTTGATGATGTGGTTAAAGGATTTGAATTAGGCGCGAATGATTATATCCGGAAGCCATTCCAGATACTTGAACTTGTGGTTCGCATTAAGGCGTTTCTTAATAGGAATACCGGGGCTGTTGAGGACTCGAAAATCACTGTAGGCGATTGCACGCTTGACTTTTCATCACAGCGGCTGGCGGTTGGGAAACATGTCATTGAGTTGTCCCATATTGAGGCAATGGTACTTGACGAGCTGTTGAGGCATCCCAATGAGGTTGTCGAGGCGCGCACGCTTATGTTCCGGATATGGCAGAATGATGATTACAATAACCTGAATCGGCTTCACGGCTTCATATACAAAATCCGCAAATATCTGTCAAAATCCGCATGCGTTGAGTTATTAAACATCAGAGGTATCGGCTACAAACCCGCATTGAAGCAAAATAGATAGATCTTAAGACGGGTAAAGTTAAAGATTGTTAACTGCGTATATGTGGTGTGTTATACCAACACACTAAATCTTTTAATATGATAAAGAAATTGCTTTCATGCGCACTGTTTGTTGCGTTATTGGGTAGTTGCACATCCCAGCCTGGAAAGATGGAAAAAGGTGCGCAGGATAAATTAAGCGGAGGACCAAAAATTGGTGGACCAGGAATGGGCGGTGCGCATCGTCCTGCTCCGTCACCGGCATTGCAGAAGCTAATAGATGAAACAGTGCCGTCGTTCAAGCAGTTTGTATATGTTAATGCAAACGGTGATTCACTTCAGTATAATCTTTTTACGCCAAAAGATATGAAGGATGGCGAGAAATATCCGTTGGTTTTATTTATGGCAGACGCAAGTACTCCGGGCAAGGATCCGCTTACTCCTCTTATTCAAGGATATGGTGGGCTTGTATGGGCAACTCCTGAATTTCAGGCAACTCATCCTTGTTTTGTGTTGGTGCCTCAGTATTCTTACATCACTGTTGATAACCAGTGGCAAACAATGCCAGAAGTAGATGAAACGGTTGAATTAGTGAATATGCTTGTATCTGATCATCCTGTGGATGTTAACCGTCTCTATACAACGGGTCAATCTATGGGAGGTATGATGTCGTTGTACTTCAATATAAAATATCCGGATCTGTTTGCGGCATCTATGTTTGTGAGTTGCCAGTGGGATGTAGAAAAGATGGACGGTTTCAAAGACAAAAAATTTGTATATATCACAGCCGGTGGTGATAAGGAAGCGACTGGAGGCGCAGATCAGCTTAAGCGGCTTCTTGAAAAAGAGGGAGCTGCCTTTGGGGAGGCAACATGGAGCGCACGTTTACCGCAAAGCCAGCAGGACTCCCTTGCTGCAGCACTGTTAGCAAAAGGAGAACCAAGAAATTTCATAACATTTGAGGGCAATACAGTGTTGCCGGTGAATGGAAAAGGAATGGTTCACATGGCATCATTTAATTTCGCGTACCGCCTTGCTCCGGTTTGCGAATGGCTGCTCCAGCAATCAAAGTGATTGTAGTTAAAAATATATCAAGAGCCGGGGCATATAGATGGTTGTCCCGGCTCTTATCTTTCGATTTATAACTTAGTCATTGCTTACGATGACAAGTACAGGATTATCATCAATCTTTATGTTGTCAAGCCATGCAGGTCGTTGTGTGTCCGGATTCTCTTCAAGCCATGTTTCAATCTCCTCAGGAGTGAGGATGCCGATAATATCTCCGCGGTTATTGGTCATTGACGGACGTAATGGCATGAATCCGCTTAAATCGTCAGCGATGCCCTCGCTTGCAGGCGATATTATGGTTTTGTCTGTGGCACGGTCATATAGTCCTATAAATTCGCTGTGGTCATCGTCTATAGGCCAGCCACGGCTTATCCCGAATAAAACTTTGTCTTTGGTTTCAAGCAAGTCAGTGACCATCAATATTGAAGAGCCGACAGGGCGTGAATTCATATCTTCTACAGGAAATGCGTAGTTCCCCATGTCAAATACAAGCACAGGTTCCGTTCCTTGCTGTGTGATGCGGTAGACTGTGTCGCACAACGCCTCTTTCAGGTGCGTTTCTCCCTGAATATGGTATTGCCACATATTTGGAGCAATGTATGTTTTACCCTGGTTGGTAACCTGCACAAGTGTATGTCTATGGTCTCCAAGCAATCCGGGAAATCTTTTGTAGTCGGTGTATCCAGTAAATCCGGAAGGATACGGTTGCTTATATTTCTGTCCTATGAAAATACCCATTGAGTCAAGCCTTTCTCCGGAAAGGGCATAATGCATGATTCCGCCGGCACGGTCGCTCTCTTGAGCGTGCGTCGCAATAGTAGCAACTGAATCAGATATAGTTATATTGCTGTAATCCCACATAATAAGTTCCGGCAGGATTTTCCCGACAAACTCTCCATCAGGGGTGAATGCCAGCATGCCTTTGCCGTTTACGCTTCTCACATATATGCGATTTCCTTGCGCATCGGTAAGATGGTAAGGATTGCTGAAATCTTCCGGTCCGTTGCCGAACTGCCCGACCCGGTTAAGGAATTTGCCGGTGTGGAGATCAAAAACAAGTATGGCTGGTTCAGAGCTGAAATTTGATATTATGACCTTGTCATCGGTAACAGACATTATCGTTCCCCCTGCAATCAAACATGTGTCAGCTGTTTCAAGCGGCACATATTTTATACTGTTGCCAAGATTTGAGGTTGTTATGGCAGACGGATTTTCTATTGCTTTGGCAACATTGATGATGCTTTGATTTCCGGCATTGTCAGTTGAGGAATTGCAAGCGCTAACAGCAACTCCTATAAGCAGTGGGGTTATGAATTTAAGTCTCATGTGATAATACCGTTAATAACATAATATGCATACTATAATATAATGATGCATTCTCAGGCGTATTGGTTACATGGTTTTGTGTTTTTTGCTATATTTAACAAATAAGCTCCGCCAACCGAGGTCAGCGGAGCGCTTGAATGTGTTATGGCACTGCTTTTAGCGGATGAAAAGGAGCTCACGGTACTTAGGCAGAGGCCACATTTCATTGTCTACCATAAGTTCAAGCTTGTCAATATGGTAGCGGATAATCTCCATGTGTGGGACAACATTGTCGTGGTATGCAATAGCTTTTTCGCGTTCGGTTTCGAGCCTGTTTGCAACTCTGCGGGCATCAACCATCGCTGCAACTTCATTTTTTATGACTCTCATGTGGTCAGCAAGTTTTTCCACAGTAGCAATGTCTGCCGAAGCGAGTTCTTTAGCTTTGCCTGCTTCAAAAATTTCCTTGATTTTGCAGATGTTATCCAAAAGGATTGACTGGTAACGTGTTGCAACCGGAATTACATGGTTTATCGCGAGATCGCCGAGCACACGGGCTTCAATCTGCACTTTCTTGGTGTACATTTCCCATTTCACCTCGTTGCGCGCACCGAGTTCGATTTCTGAGAAAACTCCGGTGGTGCGGAACATATCGATAGATGACTTGCGCTGGTATGCGTCGAAAATCAAAGGAACGCTGGTTTCGCAGTCGAGTCCTCTCTTCGCTGCTTCCTCTTTCCACTCTTCAGAGTAGCCGTTGCCGTCGAAATGAATAGCCTTGCTCTGCTTGATGAGTAGGCGTAGCTCTTCAATGAGGGCGCTGTTGAGCTGTTCTCCCGCGGCGAGCCGTGCATCAATTTTATTCTTGAAGTCTATAAGCTGTTCTGCAACTGCCGCGTTGAGCGCAATCATTGCAGCCCCGCAGTTTGCTGACGAGCCGACAGCGCGGAACTCGAAGCGGTTGCCGGTAAAGGCAAATGGTGATGTGCGGTTGCGGTCGGTAGTGTCAAGGGTTATTTCCGGAATCTGCGACACATTGAGATTAAGACCTTCGCGGTTGTCAAGATCTGCAAGTTCAGCGTTTGTTGAATGTTCCACGGTGTCAAGAACCTGGGCGAGCTGCGAGCCGGTGAAGATTGAGATGATTGCGGGGGGCGCTTCATTGGCTCCGAGGCGGTGCGAGTTGGTTGCCGACATTATAGATGCTTTGAGCAATGCATTATGACGGTGCACGGCAGCCATTACGTTGACAACGAATGTGAGGAATCGTAGGTTATCCTTGCGGCTCTTGCCAGGTGAGAAAAGGAGTGTTCCGGTATCGGTGCCGAGGCTCCAGTTGTTGTGCTTGCCGGAGCCGTTGATTCCGGCAAACGGTTTTTCGTGTAGAAGCACGCGGAAGTGGTGGCGCCGTGCTACTTCTGCCATGACTGACATAAGGAGCTGGTTATGGTCATTAGCAAGGTTGCATTCTTCAAATATAGGAGCAAGCTCGAACTGGTTTGGCGCAACCTCATTATGGCGTGTCTTAGCAGGGATGCCGAGTTTGTGGCACTCAATCTCAAGGTCAAGCATGAAAGCTTCTACGCGTGAAGGTATCGAACCAAAGTAGTGATCCTCAAGCTGCTGGTTTTTAGCGGACTCATGACCCATGAGTGTGCGTCCGGTCAGCATCAGGTCGGGACGCGCAGAGAATAGCGCCTCGTCAACAAGGAAATATTCCTGCTCCCATCCAAGATATGCCTTGACATGTTTTACATCAGGGTCGAAAAGCCGGGCAACCGCAGTTGCGGCACGGTCAACGCTGTTCAGGGCACGGAGCAGGGGAGTCTTGTAGTCAAGCGACTCGCCGGTATATGAAATGAAGATGGTTGGTATACAAAGTGTGTTGCCGAGGATGAAAGCCGGTGAGGATATATCCCATGCACTGTAGCCACGTGCCTCGAAAGTGTTTCTTATTCCTCCGTTGGGAAAGCTGGAGGCGTCCGGTTCCTGCTGCACAAGCAGCTTGCCGGTGAAGTTTTCAACAACTCCGCCTTTTCCGTCATGGTCAACAAATGCGTCATGCTTTTCAGCGGTAGTTTCAGTAAGGGGCTGGAACCAGTGGGTGTAGTGGCGCGCCCCATTGTCGATTGCCCATTTTTTCATTCCTTCCGCAACACTGTCCGCAACCTCTCTGGGAAGCGGCTCTTTGTTGTCGATGGCGTTGCATAGCGCCTCGTAGGTTTTTGCAGGAAGGTATTCAAACATCTTCTGACGATTGAACACATATTTCCCATAATACTTTTCCGGCCTCTCCTTTGGTATCTCTACCGGATCAGCCTTGCGGTTGAAAGCTTCGTCAACCACTTTAAATCTCAGTTGCGACATAAGCGTTAGCGATTAATGTTTTTGATTTGATGTTTGTTGAAATTTTCGATCTCTCTAATGGTTTCGGTTAATCATCACGTTGAGATTTCAAATTGTAGTTTCTTTTTTATAATGTGGCAAGCCGCTGCATGCGCTCCACAGCTTCGCGGGTTGCTTCATGCGAGGAGAAAGCTGTAAGGCGGAAATAGCCTTCGCCGCTTGGTCCGAATCCCACTCCGGGCGTGCCTACAAGGTGGCATTTGTTTAGCATCAGGTCAAAAAATTCCCATGATGTGAGCCCGTGCGGAGTTTTCAGCCATATATATGGAGCGTTGATTCCGCCACGGCATTCTATCCCAGCCTGGGCAAGCCCTTCGCGGAGCATCCGGGCATTCTCCATGTAGTAGCCGATAGTATCCTTGACCTGTTGCTGTCCTTCAGATGTGTACAATGCTTCTGCGGCACGCTGTGATATATAGCTTGCGCCATTGAACTTTGTTGTCTGGCGGCGGTTCCAAAGGGCATTTACCTCTACAGTTTTGCCATTGGAATCAATGCCTTTGAGCGCATGTGGCACAACTGTGTAGCCGCATCTCACTCCTGTGAAACCAGCTGTCTTGGAGAAGCTGCGAAATTCTATGGCAACTTCCTTCGCACCTTCGATTTCATAAATCGAGTGAGGCACATCCTCTTCAGTGATATAGGCTTCGTATGCGGAGTCGAAAAGTATCACAGCATTGTTGGCGCGGGCATAATCCACCCACTCTTTAAGCTGGGTGCGCGTGAGGGTAGTGCCTGTGGGGTTGTTGGGATAGCAAAGGTAAATGATGTCCGGGCGCCCGGTTGGCAACGCAGGCACGAATGAGTTTGCCGCGTTGCAGCTGAGGTATTCGATACGGCTCCATTTCCCGGTTTCCGCATTGAAGTCTCCTCCTCGTCCGCTCATAACGTTTGTGTCGATGTAAACCGGATAAACGGGATCGGTAACTGCTACTTTGCAAGCGGGGGAAATAATGTCGCCGATGTTTCCGGTGTCGCTCTTTGCTCCGTCGCTCACAAATATTTCATCCGGTTTAATGTCGATGCCTCGCGATGCGTAATCATATTCCGTTATTTTTTCACGGAGAAACAGATGCCCTTGCTCAGGTCCATATCCCCTGAAGGTAGCGGCATCAGCTTCATCGCGCACTGCTCTCTCCATGCCGCTGATTGCTGCCGGGCATATCGGGCGGGTAACATCGCCTATGCCCATCCTTATGATTTTTTCCCCGCTATGGGATGCGGCGAAAGCGTCCACTCTCCTTGCTATTTCCGAGAAAAGGTAGCTTGAGGGCAGCTTCGTGAAATTGTCGTTGACTTTAAGCATTAGTGTAAATTTATTGAAACGGTGCCTTCAAAAACCGTAGTGGCACCTCCTGTCATGTAAACGTGTCCGTTTTTGTTCCATTCGATATCAAGATCGCCTCCGTTGAGGCTCACTTTTACTTTTCGCCCGGTGCGTCCTGTGAGTGCTGCGGCAACCGCTGTGGCGCAAGCTCCGGTTCCGCATGCCATAGTTTCTCCGCTCCCTCGCTCCCACACTCGCATCCTTATGTGGTCAGGCGCTTCAATGCGTGCAAATTCTATATTTGCCCTGTCCGGGAAAATAGGATGTTTTTCCAACTCGGCGCCGAGTGAATGCACATTGGCGGTTGAGAGGTCATCGGTAAAAATTACTCCATGAGGATTGCCCATTGACACTGCTGTGAGGTAAACGTCTCCCTTTGAAGTCTCCACAGGCGATTCGATGAAGTCTGCCCCGGGAGCAACCACTGGAATTTCCAAGGGAGAAAGGGACGGCATTCCCATGTCAACAGTCACCGTGTCTACTTCGCCTGTAGCAGTATCTGTATGGAGATTCAGTATTTTTATTCCGGCAAGTGTTTCGAGCGTGACGATTTTTTTATCGGTAAGCCCCTTGTCAAACACATATTTGCCTACGCACCTGCTGCCGTTGCCACACATTTTTGCTTCCGAGCCGTCAGCATTGAATATTCTCATTTTGAAATCGGCTATCTCCGAGGGGCAAATAAGTATTATGCCGTCACCGCCGATGCCTTTGTGGCGGTCGCTCAGAATCACCGATAATTGGGGGAGGAGGTCCGGCTCTCCATCCATACAATTGATATAGATGTAGTCATTGCCGATACCATGCATCTTGGTAAATCTGATATTCTCCATATTTTCAGGCGTCTTTTGTGACGCACTCAGGTAATTCAGGACACAAAGGTAGCTATAAGTTTAAAAATATTAGCTAATGCAGTGTTAAAAAGGGAAATTTTGTGAAAAATGTATAAATTTAAGGGGCAAAACGGTTATTTATACCGTTAACAAAAATTATGGAGTTGCAATTTGTAACTGGTTAGGCGTTTTAAGTAGGAA
>DAAJ01000018.1:0-161 GCA_001701115.1 Bacteroidales bacterium GP2 | reverse complement strand
ATGGCACTCGCTGAGAAAGTATGTTTAAAAACATGATATACAAAAGTATAGTAATGTTTGAAATAATATATCTTTGTATCGTAAAACAATTCAAGAACAACAAAACGCTTTTTCATACTACGTAAATTAGACATTCAGATAAAATCCACTGACGTTAAGTA